>NZ_CP047593.1:970669-1294225 GCF_009905215.1 Tichowtungia aerotolerans
CGAGACTGTGGTCGTCTGTCAGTTTTTTTCCAAACATTGGAACGTCCACATCGACCGATGTGGAATCTTTTTGGTCGTGCCCGGCAATCGCTTCGAGAAGCAGCGCGGCATCTTTAACCGTCTTGGTAACCGGACCGATCTGATCGAGCGAAGAGGCGAATGCGGTCAGGCCGTAACGCGACACCATCCCGTAGGTCGGTTTGAGGCCGACGCAGCCGCAGAAGGCGGCGGGCTGGCGGATGGATCCGCCGGTGTCTGAACCGAGCGACGCAATGGCTTCGTCCGCTGCAACGCTGGCGGCGGACCCGCCGGAGGATCCGCCGGGCACGTGATCGAAATTCCAGGGATTGCAGGTTTTTCCGAGCGCCGAATTTTCTGTGCTCGACCCCATTGCAAACTCATCCATATTGACGCGCCCCAGCAGAATGGCGCCGGCTTCGCGCAGCCTGGCGATGACCGTGGCGTCATACGGAGCGGTGTAGCCCTCCAGCATTTTAGAAGCACAGGTACAGGGCTGCCCTTTCACGTTCAGGAGGTCCTTAATCGCCAGCGGAATGCCCAGCAAAGCTCCGGTTTGTCCACCGGCGCGCGCCTCGTCAGCGGCCTCGGCCTGCTCCAGCGCAGCTTCACGATCAAGGGTCAGATAAGCACCAACCCGGCCATCGCGTTCATCGATAGCGGACAGCACATCATTGACGATGTCGACGGAGGTACACTCCCCGGCGGCCAGCAGTTCGCTCAATTCAGAAATTGTTTTTGTGTTCAGGTCTGTCATTTTTAACCACTGATTTTAAAACTGCTCGTTGATTTTAGGGACAAGGATCTGACCGTCGCGCGCGGCAGGAGCGTTGGCCGTAACCGTATCGTTATCGAGAGAGACGCCCGGTTCGTCGGCACGCAGGACGTTGACCAGCGGCACGGCGTGCGCGGTCGGCTGCACGTCCGATACGTCCAGCTCGTTGAGCTGCTCAACGTATTCAAGCACCTGATCAAGCTGCCCCTGAAAGAGCACTGCCTCCTCGTCGGTCAGCTCAATCCGCGCGAGATTGGCGACGTACGAAACATCCATATGATTTGCGTCTGACATGATTTCCCCCAACCGCCACTCCGACGGCGTTAGCTGTTCACAGCACTGCAGAATCACTGCATGTCCGATTCCAGATAACCAATAACCTGCATTAAAACCCCGCACTATAGAGAGGCGGTTCGGCTGGAGCAAGCGGACACTTTTTCAAATCCAGCCTCCGGAACTGTGCGCACCAAACCAAATTGATTGTTTTTTATCGATTGACTTTTATCGATATGTGAATATCCTATCCTCAACTTCAACCACGGGAGGACGGAAGATGAAAAAGATACATGTTGATATCTGCAGCGACCCCACCTGCTATCGGGAAGCCGTTTTGCTGTTTAAAGAGCTGAACGCTGTGCTCGGAGCGGCACTGAAAGAGCAAATTGTTCTGACCGGGATTCCCCATCCGCACAACGGCCGTCTGGCTCCTCCCTGCGTTCAGGTCAACAACCGACTGATCGCCCGGGCTACTGCTGGAGAAGTAAAAGAAGCCATTCAGGAGGCCCTCGAACCGCATCGGATGGTCGCCTGACGCAATTGACACCGGAAAGCCGCACCTGCTAGATTGGAGCCTATGAGTCAAATCGAACGAAAAACTGCCGGAGTGCCAACCCTGAAGCGCTTACCACTGTATCTGCGTCTGCTGCGACAGATGCAGGCCGCGGGCGATGAATATGCCTCCGGCGCAGTGGTCGCCAAGGAACTCGGACTCGACCCGATTGTCGTTCGAAAAGATCTGGCGATTACCGGCGCAGTCGGACGGCCGCGCCTGGGTTTTCAGATGGACGAAATTATCACGGCGATTGAAGATTTTCTCGGATGGTCCAACACCACCGATGCTTTTCTGGCCGGGATCGGAAACCTTGGAACCGCTCTGCTCGGGTACCAAGGGTTTGAACAGCACGGCATGCGCATTGTGGCCGTGTTTGATGCCAACCCAGACCTGATTGGCCAGACCATACACGGCAAGACCATACTCGATATTAAAAAGCTGCCGACCCTCGCCAAGCGGATGCACGTGCAGATCGGCATTATCACCGCAACCGCATCCGTCGCTCAGGGAATTGCCGACTCGATGATCGAAGGCGGAATCCGTGGAATCTGGAATTTCACGCCCACCAAGCTCAGCGTCCCGGACCATGTCACCCTGCAACGCGAAGATCTCGCCTCCAGCCTCGCCGTGCTCTCACACCGCCTGCTCATCGGCCACCGCTCAATAAAGTCGTAATCGCAGTCATGTGTCCGTCTTTCGGGACTGCCGCAGCACATCAATTATCTCTTCAAACAGGAACTCGGCATCAGCCCAACCGCCCTGCTGCATCTCGAACACTGCAAGCGCGCCTTCCTGCTGATCCGGAACGACCGCCTCAGCGTCAAGGAAGCGGCCGAACGAACCGGCTTCTGCGATGCCTATCATTTTTCCAAGGTGTTTAAAAAAACCTACGGCTTCCCGCCCGGCCTGATCACCCGTTTTTTCAAGCCGCAAAGTTAATCCTGAAAAACAACCCAACCGGCGGTTTCTGTTGGCAAAATGGTTTGCTCTGCATCATACGAGGTCTCTTCCTGTCCGCGCAGATGAACACCGTAGGATCCAAGGTTTTCGTGCCGCAGAACTGTCGGATCCTCGTTGTTGAAGGTATTCAGCGAAGCGAAAATGCGTGGATTGGTGAGCGGAGCGGCGCTGTAACTGATCCATTTGTCTCCACTGTAGATTCCGGTTGCAGTTCCGACCTCAAACGCTGAACTGTCCGACTGCCCCGGCTCCATGAGTACAAAGCCGGTGATCTCGCCCGAGTGAACCTGATAGGCATCGGATGCGAACAGAGTATTTGTTTCCTGCGACTGCAGATGAACGAGGAAGCCGTTAGTGGAGACACTGCACACCCGGGGAGCAACTGCATTGGTGTTGTAATCGGTCTCCACCTGCGCCAAAACAACCGGAGAGGAAGAAAATGCCTCCGTCGGCACAAATGTAAACTGATTTTCATCATACAGCTTGAGGCTGTAAAAACAACCGTCTTTCACGCTGCCGGAGCTGTATGTTCCCAATGTAATGTAATTGCTGCTCAGCCCGTCCTGTGTATGAACCAACCCGGCAGCAGTCCCGTTCAAATCAATCGGCATGCCGTTAACCGTCAGCCGGATCGTTGCCGTTCCGCTGCCGTCAAACGCAGACGGTGTATCGACCTGCAGTGCAACCTGATATTGGGCAGCGGTCAGGTTGGTGGCAGCGGCGGTCAGTTCCTGCCCCTCGGCCCAGCACCGGATATCGCCGTTGCTGTAAATGCGCAGGGCAAAACCGCCGGACGGGTTCGCGTCATTTGAATTCTGAGCTCCGAAAGAAATGACATTGTATTCGGCCGACCCGACTTTGGTTTCGGTTTCGATCCGGAAGCGCCCGGTGTCCGAGAAACTGACATCCGGCGAAACACTGGCGAGATTATTGTTTGCGTACAGGCGAAAATATGAACTTCCGTTCGGCATCTGCTGCTGCCAGTCACTTCCGTTCGGTCCGCAGACATAGTCGATCACCTGCTCATACGCCGAAAAACCTTTCTGTCGCAACTTATCCGAATCCACATCGATGTTATAGTTTACGTCCTGCGTATTCGGGTTGTCCGTTGCATAGAATTCGTCTTCAAAGAGGCGCAGGTCGTCCGTGACCCAGGCTTTGGCTGCAACCACCTTTTGTCCGTCAATCGTGTAGGTTCCCGGCGGGATGGCCAGCCAGTGGACCGTTTCGTTCATATGCGATCCGTCGTCGCACTCCCACTCCTGCACCTTCGCCTGGAAATTGGTGCGGGTTACATTGCGAATCCTTGTCGATACCGGAGAGGTTCCACTGTAAGAAGGCGGACCCAGGATCACGACGGGCGGGTAATCATAAACATTCGTGAAGCTGATTGTCGTCCAGCTGTCATTCAGCGTTGCGGCTCCAAGCTCAAAGGCCGCATTCACACCGTCCGCCCCGGTTGCCGTCGCAAAGGCATTAATCCGGTCAACCCCTTTAAACAATGACGGAACAATCCGGGCGCCTTCCGAACAGTCATTCCATCCAAATGAATGAACCAGCGGAACTTCCGCGGACAGCGGGAAGTCATTCACCCAGTTACGGGCATCCTGAAGCATTTCGACAATCCGGTCCGGCGCAGCTTCTGTTTTCCACGGCCCCCTGGGATAACCGTCATTCCACGCCGCGCAGTTTTCCTGCCGGGGGAACGGATCCCAGCCGGTCGAAGCCTGCGGCAGGTATCGGTGGGAAGCTTCGTCGCGGTATGCGTTCCATGAAGAATATCCGGTGACTCCGCCGGCATAGCGGGAATAGGAATCTATCGTTTCCCCGAAATGCGCCACGGCATTAGTGATTTCATTATAGGTCCAGCAGGTTCCCACAATGTAAGGATCTCCGGTCCCCTGAGCGATGGATGCGGCGCTCAGATCTTCCAGCATGTAGGCCACGTTGCTGTAGGATCCGGCACTGATGTAGGACGGCAGGTTGAAAACATAAATCAGCGGCCGACCGTCCAGCACCTTGAAGTAAGCGGAATTCGTCATCAGGTTCAGGAACCAGTCTTTCATTCCGTATTCCCAATAAGAAAACCCGGAGCCCATCATGTCTACGCAGAATGAAACCTGCGACCGGCGACTGCTTGCAAGATACATCTGCAGCCCATAATCATTCAGGTTGTTTTCTCCGACATACCTCGGCGGATAGGTATCCCAAACGATATAGTCGATTCCCGCAGCAATCGCATAATCCAGCTGCTGGTCCATTTCAGCCTGCGTATCCGACCCGAACACGCTGCTGTCTTTACCGGTAATCTCCCCGTAGTAGGGAATCCGTTCCTGGAAATAAGCCGGACTCAGCTCCTCGATTCCCTGCAGGCCGACGGCATCGTTTGTTCCTGTGTATCCATGCCACCATCCGACACCATGCAGCGGAGTCCGGTCATAAAGGGACAGCTCCCGAATCCACGCCTGCTGGTAAGAAGAAGCATATGCGCCGAATGTGATAAAGTTGTCGGCAAATCCATCGGTTTCATGGGCATACCCGGCAGCGGTTCCGTTCATATCCCAGATCTCGCCGTTAACGCGCGCATGGACCCGGGCGGTGCCCCCGCCGTCAAACCCCGGCGGCGTACTGATGTAGACATCCACGGCAAAAACAGATGTTCCGGAAAGGGAAGCGGCAGCCGCAGTCACCTCGCTTCCTCCTGAAAAAAGCTTCAGGTCCCCGTTGGAATAGAAACGAAGCGAAATTCCGGCAGAGGGAAGATGAACGCCCTGAATGCCTCCCAGATTGACAAAGCAGTACGATGATGTATACGGCTCAACCGTCATGTGCAGATGGAACTCGCCGGTTTCTGAAAAATCATGATTGAGCGAAACACGCGGCGCCGTGTTGCCCGCCGTCGGGTAAATGCGCACAGCGGCAACTTCATCATTCATCTGAATCTGCCAGTCATCGCAACCGGCTTTCGCATAGGTCTGCGTGGCAAGCGTACCGCTCTGCCGGGCATCCAGCTGAAGATTGAGATCCCACGTGTCGGCTGTCACCATAAAGCTGTCCGTGAACTGAACCTGAGAACCGGCAGCGACCGAAGCAACCGCAAGACTTGATGCGGCAAAAAGCTGAAACAGCATAGAACACCTCCTTTGGAATAGACCTCATTCTATCTCCAGAGAAGAAGTGCTTCTCGCACTCACAGGCCAATTCACCGCACATCCGTGCCACTCAACAACAAAAAACAGGCGGGTGGCAACAAGCACACCCCGCCGGTTTCCGCATCTGCCTTCTAAAGATAATCAGGCTGATATAGTTGAACCGGCTTGTTCCACGAACGAAACTTCTGCCAGGCGGCTTTGGTTTCAGGATCGTTATAGTCCGGCCCCGGAAGATCCTTCAGAATCGCTTCAAATCTTTTGCGGGCAGCGACTACTTCGGGATCATACGATTCCGTTACATCCTGATAGCCGATATCCGGGTCCTTGGGACCATTGGCGCCGAGCGGTTCGCACTGGGACAGCGCACCGTACCCGGTCGATTCATCCCGCTCGTCACCACAGTCATAGAACCGGCCATAACCGTCCAGCAGCCAGCGATCATTTCTCAGCCAGCGCGCATTGTTAAACTGCATAAACACCCACTCGCGCGGCTCAAAAGGTTTCCCCAAAAGATACGGCGCGAAACTTTTTCCGTTGATATCGTCTGGGATCTCTGCTCCGCACAGCTCCGCGAGGGTCGGCATAATATCCGAAAAATCGACCATCACCGGACTGGCGCCCCGGGACTTGACGTTCCCCGGCCCCCAGACAACAAACGGGACGTGCGGAGCCACCTCGGACTCGAACTTCCCTTTCCCGTAACCCGGCGTTCCATTGTCGCCCGCCAGAAAAATGATGGTATTGTCCAGAATGCCGAGGTCATCAAGCCGACCGACAATCAGCTCCAACTTGCGATCGAGGAACTGCATGTTGGAAGCAAGGGTTCCCTTCTCTTTCTTCCCGGTCGGTTTTCCGGAAGCATCGCAGACCGGCACGTCAGGATAAAACCAATTACCGTTCATCGGCGTTCCACCCTGATGCGCCATATGCGGCAGATTGGACGGCCAGTACACAAAAAACGGCCTGTCTTTATGGCGGGTGATGAAATCGAGAATTCGCTCGCTTTCGATCTGCGGGCCGAAATCCTCCGAACCGGTTTGCAGTCCTTTGCCGTTCTCGAGCAGCCCCGGATGCCAGTACCAGGAAACAGAATACATTCCGGCGGTTGTCTTTTTCGGACTCTGAAACGGCCCGTCGTAGCCGTCCCACCACTGCGTCGTGCAGTATTCATCAAACCCGTAATTGACCGGCGTTCCGCCGAAATGAATCTTTCCGTACCATGCGTTTACGTAACCGGCCTTTTTCAACACCTGCCCAACCAGCTGATGACGGGGATTACGCCACAGCCGGATATTCGGCTCCACATGGTTTTCAAAGTAACCCTGCTTAAACGGATATTTCCCGGTCTGCAGAATCGCCCGCGACGGCCCGCAGACCGGCGCCGCCCAGGCCGTTTGAAACATCACGCCCTCTTCCGCCATTTTCTCGATGGTCGGCAGTTTAATCCCATGCTCGTTGTAACAGCGTAAATCCTTCGCCGACACATCGTCGGCCAGCACAAAAACAATGTTCGGCTTGGTTGCACCCAGTGCGACAGCACTGGAAAAAAGAAACAGCAGCAGCTTGCTCTTCATGGCTTCAAAACCTTCCTGATTGCGTCCAGCCGGGCAGTTCCTTTTTCCAATGTGGGACACAGCCAGCCGCCTTCATCAAATTCATTCCAGGCATAGAGCAAAACGGTATTGGCCGGAACCTGCTTTGGGTGGCGCTTTACATATTCCAAAGAAGATTTCAGATGGACCGCAAATTCCTCCGGCGTCGGCTGATCATGATACATTCGCATGTCATACGTTTGGGCCGATGGATCCCACGGCACGCCGGTCTGAATACGCGGACGCATATCAAACCCATTGGCCGCCAGCGGAACAAACTCCGGCCCGGCCTCCTGATATGAAGGCCAAAAGGTATGCTCCACATAGTTCCTGTATTTCGCGTATGTGCAATCGTGCCATCCGGTATTGGCCGCATAGGCACCAATGGCGTCCGCCCCGTATTTTTTACGATATTGCTCAACATCTCTGGCATTAAAATCCTGAAACACAATATAAGGATTCTTCAACCCGGCGGCCTGCGCCTGATCGCGAAGAGCCCGAATCAGCTGCGCTGCCTTTGACTCGCTTTGCAGAGCAAACGGCTGGGTTAAATTTGCGGGAAAGAGCAGATAAACCAGCGGACGGCCACCGAGAACAGTCTGGTATTCCGGGCGCTGCATATAGTCAACATAAAGCGGAACCCGCGCCATTGCCTTTTCCAGCCCGCCGCTGCCGAAATGGCCGCCCTGCAGGTTCATGCAGAAATTGATTCGGCTGCGGTTCGGAGCATCCAGATACAACTGCAGGGCTCGGCTTAGATTATCGTTTTTTTCATAAATGCAAAATGCCCAGTAGTCCAGACCGGCATCCGCAGCAAAATCAATTTCTTTGCGGATTTCATCCGCGCCGCCGCGAATGCGAATCTGGTTCGTAGAAATCACTTCCGCAAAGAAAGGTGCGCGCCACTGCCAGCGCTGCGGGGAAAGCGTTGCCTCCACGGCACCGTTCACATCACTGCCATTCCCATACCACGCATCCCATCGGATCGCACCAACCAGCGGGCGTTCCGCAAAACATCCGCAGCAGCATAAAAGCCCTAGAACCCAATAAAACAAACGCGTCATATTAACAATCCCCGGCGACCACAGATCGCATAACATTTCGAATGGCCTCCAGATATCCCATTCCATTTTCCAGATCCGGCTCCAGATAGCTGCCTTCCGTCCATTCGTTCCACGCATTGACGGTTATAAACGGATGCGGCACGCCGCTGTTTTCCACTCGCTCCTTTGCCATCTGCAGCGCATGCTGGAAATTCACCGGCGTGTTATTCGCAATCGTATACATAAACGGATAGCCCCGCTCATCAAAGACATCGGACTGTACCGTACGCGGCGAAGAATCCCAACCCATGGTTATATTGGGATAATAGGGCTGATCAAATTCGCAGTCCGCTTTATCCCAATACCTGAAATAGGCATCACGTATTGTATTATATTCCACCTGGGGAAACTTTTTGGAGGGATAATGATGTATCCACACATAAGACGTAACACTGTCGAATCCGAGTGCATCCACAACGGCTTTTGCGTCCGCCGGAGCGGTTTCCCCGGGAAGAATCGGATTATCCCACACAACGGCATTGAGATGCAGTCCGTTGAACCCGGCGGCCTGAACCTTTGCGCGGAAGAGATCGAGCAGCTGCCGGGTTTCCTCCAGGCTGCCGAAGCCTTCCATCAGCTTGGTCAGCTCATAAAATGAAAAATAAGGACACCCATCGAGCCGCCAGTAGGACGGATGGCGAAAATAGTTTTTAATGCAGTGATCGATCACATTTTCAAAGGTTTCCGGAGTCACCGCGCCGGGATAAAGAACCTTCGCGTCCTCAAACGGTCGCTCAGAACGCTTGAGAGGATGAATATCAAGCCAGTCGTGATTGGCCCACATCAGGGCGAATTTTAAGCGGTCGTTGTTGGGAGCACTCAGGAATCCTTCGTCAAGTCCGCGCTGGAGGAAAGGTCCGTCGTTGTACCAGTACCAATCAAAAATAAAGGTATCGATTCCATGATCGGCGGCGGCATCAATCTTCTGCGCCATCACACGCGGATCCGCTTCATCGGTTTCCCCCCACGCCGGGAGGTTCGGCTGCCGGTGCCCGGGGAAGCGCGGCTCCGCTCTTCGAACCAGCTCCCACTCGGTCCAGTCCGGCCCGTGTACAGTTTCATTTCTTACATCCCGATGATAGTTCGGAAAATAATAGACAGCGATCTCGGCAGGTTTCATAAATCTCCTTCTAATTCCTGCATTGTTTATACGACACGACGTTTGTGCCACTCAGGAAGCCCCGGTTTCCCCGGGGCTTCTCACCCTTCTTTATAAATTATCGCGGCTCCGTACGCGTGACTGCGCCGATGTTGTCCAGCCACGGCTTCCCGCTCACAGTGGTAAACTCGACACTCAGACTGCCGGAATTGGAAACTGTCACCGTATTGGTATAGGTCTGCCATGTATCCGGATCGAGACCCGTCGTATCGACCGCCATCGTGTACGGGGTTGTTCCAACTCTGAAGACCGCATTAAAAACCCCGCCGCCGGTCGTACTTGACTCGCTTTTTGCATTTCCACCGGAGAATGTCACCGTAAGCGTATCCCCTGCATTCACAGTTGTGGCCAGATCCTGGCTGATCGTCCCGATATTATTCATCAGAGCCATCCAGCTGCCATCCGGCGACGTTGTAAAGTGAGTTGTTCCCATATTCAGCTGGTAAAGGCTGCTGCCGGTCGGATTCCAAACAGGATGAACAACGCTCCATGATCCCGACGCTCCCGGAGGATCTTCGAAACTGCCGGATTCGACACTGATGAACGACGTCGGGCCCGCCTCTTCAACGACACGGAAAAACCGCATGGAATCATCCGGCAAAACGGCGCTGAGCGTGTTCGTACCGGTGCCGGACGCCAGAATATTTTCATACGTCGCAACTCCATCATTGTATTTTGTCCAGACCGGGTTTTCGAGGGACGTACAGGTTTCGACATCGTACTGCTTCAACTCCGTACTCTCCCATTCAAAACCGATCATGGCGCCGTTCAAGGCCATTTTGAGCTTCCAGGGAGTCAAAGCCCGGACAGCGGTCACATCACCCGCAGTAAACGAACCATCGCCATCGATATCAAAATCGGACAGATTCAGGGCCGCCAGTGCCTCGGCCGCCGTCATGCCGTCACCAATCAGAGCCGCCTGACGGTCGGCCGCACTCAGGCCGCCGTTGCCATCCAGATAATTCTGAGCCAGATCCGCATCATCCTGATCCACAACCCCGTCTTTATTCAGGTCTCCCTCCTGCGCTTCAATCACAGCATGAAGAGAAACCGAATCGAGCTGCACCTGTGAAACCAGCGCAATGTTCTTCACGTCATTCGAAGCGACACCGCCCGGAAACCCGGGAATCTCGGCATCACACACATGGTTAAAGATTACATTCACCGGGCCGCTTCCCTGAACGGCCAGCAGATCCGCACCACTGATTGACACTGCTGCAGGAGAGCCAAACGAAGACGGCAGAGCCGTTGAGACAAGCTGCTGAAGAGTTCCGGCAACGGCATTGGCGGTGTTGGTTACATCCGATCCGGACCCGGTCGTTAACGCAACCGTAAACGCCGACTCAGAACTGTTCCAGGATGGATCCAGCAAGTCTGTCACAAACTGATACGTCGCATCGGAATCAATGGCAACCCCGTTCAGAATATCTTCCTGTTTCAATCCGTTGCGATAATCCATGGATGAGTTCAGCACAACCGTATCGCCGTTTAAATGGGTATCCAGATAGAATGTCCCGTCGAGTTCCCCGTCCCCATCATTGACATGCGGGGTACCGACCGCCGGAATCAAACGGTTGGGATCCTCATAATAATGCGACCAGCTCTCAAGGTCTGCAGTGGCATTGGCTGTCGCGGAAAAATCGCCAAACGTCCCGGTCATATTCCATTGCGAGGCGTCTGAAGGAACCTTATTGGCCAGTGCACTGAAGTCGCCGTTAGGAATCAGGTTTGGACCGGTGATATCCGCAAAAGCGGGAAACGCGGGAATACTCTCTGCCGTTACGGACACATTATCAAACTTGACGGAGGAGGTTGACGGATCGCCATCACTGTACCATCCAAGCATGATACGGTTTTCCGCCTCCACGGTTCCGGCATAATTGGTGTTTCCGGAAGAAAATACATATTGCCAGCCATTGAATGTGGCAGAAACAGCGTTCCCGCCTTGATAATGAACCACCAGCGTATTGATGTTGGTAACATACGCCGTTACATTGGACTGCCCGCGGAATGCACCGTTATCATAAAAACCGAGCAGGTAATCCCCGGTTCGGTTATCCACCCTAAAACTGTAGCCGGCATTCGCACTGAACCCGTCCGTATCCGCCAGCCCGAAATTGACCATCGCAAAACCGGCCTCGCCGTTGGGAAACTGCATATCGACTGAAATCTCAATATCATCAGCAATTGGAGCAAAATCTGCATCGAGTGACGCAAAGACCGACCCGGCCGTTCCGGCTTTGTAGAGCCGCATCGTGCCGCCTTCAATCTGCGACTGCCAGTTGTTACCGACATTGTCGTTCCATTCTGCCGGCGCCTGTGTCCCGGACTGCCGCAGTTCCAAATCGGCATTAATATCCTGACCATTGGACGTATTAAACGTATCGTTGAACAAAAGCAGCTCAGCCTGAACAAAGCCGGCCAGAAAAATTACTGCACTCAACAATCTTTTCATCGTCTTCCTTTCGTTTATTGATCCGTTATTTCACTCAGATTGGATTCATGATAGCAAAACCGTCAAAAGCAAACTTAACCGCCGCGCCAAAAACCCGCACAATAATGCCAAACATCAAACCTTGCCCGGTCCGCCCGAATCCGGCACTTTCTGTCCTGATGAGTGAACTGGTTACAGTGGATTGCAAACACGTCTTCGGAGACACCGGATTCCCGCTGGATGTCTCATCATGGATCGATCACGGCGACTACCCCCGCCACATCCACGACTTTTCAGAAATCGCCATCATCATGGAAGGCAGCGGAACAACGGAAGTCGACGGACAGCTCTTTCACTGCCATACCGGCGATGTCTTTGTCCTGCACGGGAACCGTCCACATGCCTACCTGGATACCGACCACCTGGGAATCATCAACATCACCTACAATCCCCAAATCATCGGGCTCGACCAGTTCGACTCCGGCCTCCTGCCGGGCTATCAGGCCCTCTTCGTGGTCGAACCCGCACTGCGCAGCCGCAGCCCCTACAACCGGCACCTTACACTCTCTCTGGATCAGCTCATCAAAGTCAAAGCCCTGACCGACCTGATGGAAAAGGAACTCCACGCCCGGCAGCCGGGCTGCCAGCTCATGGCCGTCGGCCACTTCATGATCCTCGTCACCCTGCTCTCCCGCTACTACTCCGAAAGCGAAGCTCCCGACACCCGCAAAGCCCTTCAGCTCGGCAAAGCTCTCAGCTATCTGGAAAAGCACTTCATGGAAGAAGTCCAGATTGAAAACCTGGCAAAAATTTCCGGCATGTCGCGCCGCTCCTTCTTCAGGGCGTTCTCAGAAGTCACCGGACAAACCCCGCTGGCCTACCTGATGCGCCTGCGCATCATGAAAGCCGTCGAAATGCTCGAAATGACCGACAAAAACATCACCGAAACCGCCTTCGACTGCGGCTTCCAGGACAGCAACTATTTTTCCCGCCAGTTCAAAAAAATCATGGGCCACACCCCCAGCGACTTTCAGAAAAAATACAGCCGGATCAAATAGAGTTCCAACCACAGGAACGCTTCAAATGCAAACCGCCTGATGGCAGGACTACATGCCCATTCAACCGAACAGCTACAACTCGTAGTCCCGCCTTTATGGCCCGATCTCTATGCTCTTGATTGGTTCCGCCGTCTCCGGTTTTTAGAACCTGATTTGAATAAGAAGCCGCTCCTGCTGCAGGCCCAACACCAACTGGAATTCGTCTTTAAGACGGACAGCCGGCGCCCGCTGCCAAGCGGGTTCTCCGTACGGGTTTCCGGGCGTCGGACGGATTCTGGCCCTGAGCATCCTTTTTGAAATTGATACCATCGAACGGTTCCCGTCCGTAAAAAACTTCGCCAGCTACTGTCGTCTGGTGAAGGGCTCCGTGGCATCCGCCGGAAAACTCAAAGGTCTGTGCGGTGGCAAAATGGGCAACCCGTAGGCATATTTTAATGGCTAGTTGTCATTTGCCATATTTCATCTCAACAAGATTATCTCTATAAACTCTATCCAGATATAATTCTGGCGTAACAACAAAAGCCCTAACATCATTTGCGTGCTCATCACTGGACTCTAACCGAAACTTGGGATACCAAATAGGTTTAGAATACATGCCGCACCTTTCACTAGAAGTAACATCAAGTATTAAGAATGGAATATCTGCACCATGCCGATTGTACAGATTTATTTTTTTTACAATGCTGTAAGGGGTAATGTTGTTCTCTCGAACTTTGAGCTCATGACCAAACAGGTCTCCCACTGTTTTGGGGAATTGAGGGAAGATATTGCCAATCCGAACGCGAGCTTCCATGCATCTTTCGCTCCAATTGTTCCCCTTTATCAGTGCATAATTAATAGTAGGTTCAGGGATTGACTGCATAGGTCCCCTGTCTAAACTCATCTCGAGATTAAGGCGTCCACTATTTGCACCACATTCCATTTGCCATTCAGAAGTGGACTCGGGTCTTAAACCACTCAATGCTTTGTTTTAGTTATGCCGCATAGCTCCGGGTTTGTTTTGTTTCCTCCCTCCTCCGGAGGAGGGAGGAAAAAATCACGCCGCCAGTTTGACGACTCCTTCATAAACTTCTTCCGGTGTTGCGCCTTCAAGTGACTGGTGAGGCCGCTGAAGGTTGTAACGCATGATATACGCTTCAATGCCTCGTTCAAGCACCCATCCGTTTTCATACGATCTGAGATAGATATCTTCATATTTCAGACTGCGCCAGAACCGCTCGATCACTACGTTGTCGAGCCAGCGGCCTTTGCCATCCATGCTGATGATTACGTCCAACTCTTTAAGCCGCCTGATCCATTCATCGGATGTGAACTGGCAGCCCTGATCGGTATTGAAGATCTCCGGCGGAGTCCCCGTACGTTCAACGGCCCGATTCAATGTCCGCACGCAAAAGGCCGTATCCAATGTGTTCGACAGCTCCCAGGCAAGAACCTTTCGGGAGTGCCAGTCGATAATCGCAAACAGATACATGAAGCCCCGGGCCATCGGTATATAGGTGATGTCTGCGCTCCAGACCTGGTTCGGCCGGTCGATTTTCAGCCCCTGAAGCCGATACGGATAAATGCCCGTCGGCCCGCCGGGGATGGTGGTGCGCTTGCGCGGATACACCGCCTCAATGCCCATCAACATCATCAGGCGTTTTACGCGGCCACGGCTGATTTTCGGCCAACCTCGCCGACGAAGGTAGTCCCGTATTCTCCGCGCACCGGCGGAGGCATCTTCCATATGCAGCTCGTCGATCTCTTTCATGATGCGCAAGTTTTCTTCCGATTCGCCCATCGGCAGGTAGTAGATTAATGAACGGGGGATCCCCAGCAGCTTACATTGCCGGCGAATACTGATTTTTGATTCCTTACTCACGAGCTGCGCCCTCTGCCGGGAATCCCCAGCTGTACGCACTTTTTTTCGAGCCAATCCACCTCCATGGACAACTGGCCCACTTTGCGCTCCAATCGGGCTTTCTCTTGCTCGACCTCTTTGTCGGGCGCGGCGTTCTTCCGCTCAAAGACTTCAGGAACCCGTTCTAAAAGTTCCTTCTTCCAGTTACCGACCTGTACCGGGTGCAATTCGTATTTCGCCGCGATCTCGTTAATCGTCTCCAGCCCTTTGACCGCCTCGAGTGCGACACGGGCCTTGAACTCCGCCGTGTGTTTCCTTCTTTGTTTCTTCATAGCTCCTATCCTTTCATGTTCGGGAGCTATGCGCCAAAACTAACTTAACCGGTGGTTCGAATCCTCAAGTCCGCCTCTTTCAATCGTTTCTCGATCAAGAAGAACTCCAATGGTTAAATCCGTGATCGGTAGTTGCTTCCAATCATTTATATTATTTGACCGAAGTTCTTCACGTGAATTTATTAGAATCGCCCCAATTCCCAAAAGGCATAGGGAGATATGGCCGATTATGATTAGCCACCCAGTTTTAGTTGGCCTTTTGCTGTTTTTTTGAAGCAACTTATTTATATGACCAAGAATTGCAACTGTTGCAGTGACAATAGTTATTGCGATTACAACTGTAAGATACAACTTATCTCCTCCTAAAAAAGCGGCTTAGTTCAACAGTTGGTTAGATGGAAAGGTTTCCATATATGACCCTTATGGGATGGACGCATTCTCCATCTATTATGATATTAAACAGGTAAAAGTGGGAAATCGGCCCCTTTGTTTTCCACATATGACTTGCTTTAAAGATTTTTTCCATATATGCGCATATTGAAGGGGCTTTTATGGAAAACAAGAAAAATTCCGCCCGAAACAAGACCTTAGATTAAGCGTACCGATTTTAACGCAAAGCCGCTGAGTCCATTGAGATTCGCAAAGGATCTGCGATCCACTGCTTCTTTGCGCCTTTGCGTTGAATGGTTCCACCCGCGACGCAATCAATTACGTTGACGCCGCGTTCTGTGGACGCGGACAGTCTGTTCTGCTCAAAAAATCTTTGGTTCACAGAAGAAACGCTCAAAACAGCAATAACTGCGCGCCGCTATACAATCGTGTTATTCGCCGTAGAGTTTATCGATCCACTTGGGGCGCGGCGGCAAGGTCTGCATCCATGAAAACAGATCCTTTTGGAGACGGTCGGCGACTTCCGGATAGTCTTTGATCAGGTTGTTCCGCTCTCCCAGATCGTCCGAGAGGCGATACAGCTGGGCGTCGCCTTTGTGCGTGTAATACTTCCACTCCCCGTCGCGAATAGCAGTCTGCGTTGCCCACTGCGTCAGATAGCGCCAGCGCAGGATATGCTTCGGACCGGCGTCCGTAACCGTCGGCAACAGCGTCGGCAGCAGATTAACGCCGTCTTTTTCTGCCGGAGTCTCCGCGCCGGCCAGCGCGAGAAATGTCGGCAGCAGATCCAGGCTGATCACCGGCCAGTCCGCCGTCTGGCCACCGGCCAGATGTCCGGGCCAGTTGAAGATCATCGGAACCCGCACGCCGCCTTCCTGAAGGCTTCCTTTGAATCCGTTCAGCGGCCCGTTCGATCCGGCGTTGTAGCCGTGCGACCAGCTGCCGGGAGCGCCGTTGTCGCTCAGAAAAACAACCAGCGTATTTTTTCGAAGCTTCAGATCGTTCAGCGTTTCGACCAGACGACCAATATTTGAATCCATGCTTTTCAGCATGGCTGCATAAATCCGGCGGACCGGATCTTCTATATGCTTGAACTGATCAATCAGTTCCGGCGGAGCTTCCATCGGCCAGTGCGGCGCGTTGTACGCCAGATAGAGAAAGAACGGACGGCCATCCTTTTGAGCCGCCGAGACGAAATCAATCGCATAATCTGTAAAGACATCCGTAACGTATCCCTCTTCCCACGGAAGGACGATATCGTTTTCATCACGGAACCGATCCCCCCACCAACCGCTGGGCGGATTTTCCTGATTCCAGTCTTTCTGGCATCCACGGTTCGCCGGCCAGAAATAGCCCATGCCGCCGCGCATATAGCGGCACCATTCAAACCCGTTGCGGAACGGCTGGGAATCGAGCGTTTCGCCGATGTGCCACTTGCCGATCATTCCCGTGCGATAGCCGGCATCCTTCAGCAGATCGGCCATCGTGCTTGTTTTTCCGTCCTGGAAACCGAACAGGTGCAGATAATGATCATCCGGGTTTGCTTCGAGACCCAGCCGCTGCTGGTGCACTCCGGTAATCAGCCCGCAGCGCGAAGGCGTGCACTGCGGTGCCGTTACATGCGCATCGGTGAACCGGACCCCTTCCGCCGCCAACCGATCGAGCACCGGGGTGCTCAGATCCGTTGCTCCGTAACAGCCGAGATCGCCGTACCCATGGTCATCGGACAGAATCAGAATAATGTTTGGGGAGGTCCGAGCCGGACTGGCAACATTTGCTCCATCCACAGGAGACTTTGCCACGGCAGCCACACCGGTAACAACAGAAAGCAATACTAACAAAAAATGTTTTTTCATCATTCCACCGACTCCACTTTAAGCTTTCGAAACTGACTGTTTACCGGTTCGGGGCCGGGCCTCGGCTCACTGTACATTCCCAGCGAAATATAGTTGCTGTTCATCCCGTAAATTACATGATCCGAAAGAACATTTTCTCCGTTGGCCCGGACCGTAATTTTGGACTCACCCTGCGTGTTGAAAGATCCGTCAGTTTCTATTTCGGCCTCGATCAGATACTGCTTCCACTGATTCATGACCACCGGAAGACGAACCAACTGAGTTTCTCCCTGCATCACCCGAACCGTTCCGTCCGAATAACACCCCACCCAGAACCCAGCCGGATTCTTCACGTCACAGGGCTCATGTCCACCCAGGGCAACAAAGGCAAAATCTGAGTTCTGCGGACGGACCGAAACGCTCAGCTTCAAATGACCTGCTTCGATAAAATTATGGTTCAGCCCCACCTTCACAGACCCCGTCCGGCCGGCGTGACGGGCCAGCTGCAGATAACTCGAACCATGACGGGTCGGCACAGACGTATACCACGAATCTGTATAAGCCTCCCCTTGCAGATAGGGAACGGTCCCGTACTGCTTCACCAGCGTACCCGATTGCCGTAGATCCAGTTTTTGGTTCAGCCCAACCGTCTCTCCCGGGGTAATCCGGGCATCAAACGAATCTTCAAACAGTACCGCCGCATTCACCGCGGAGCTGACCGCCAGCGCGGCGAGACCTGAAATTGTTTTCTTCATATCACTCTCCTTTGTCTTAGCACCACTGGACCAATCAACCGCATTTCGCGGCGCTTGCACTTCCACCTGAAAATCAGACTTCTGCTGCGGGACAATGCCCCGAAAAACCGCAAACGACTTTTTCTCCATTAACGGAAAATTGCATTTGTCGTTAAATTTACCGATCGGCTCATACGCAAGCGTTTCGGCCTGCGCATACGGCTTGTTCATCCAGATTCTTTCGCCGCCGCAAAACGCTGCCATCGGAATATGCGTTCGTCCCCACTGACGAAACCCGCCCGACTCGAAGAATTCGAACGTCACATAAGGATCGTACTCTGTCCGCCGCGCCACGGGAACAACCAGATAATACGCATCGCCCGGAGATAGGGGCATCCCGGACAAATCAAAAGGCTGCACAAGCCGTTTCGTATTGGAAGGGAAATCGCCGGAAGCCAATTGCTGTCGAAGGGACTCCTCACCACCACCGGCTGCAGGAATTACATAACAGGATTCCAGCAGGCTGGATTCACGCGGAGTATACCCGGTTTCTTTCTTGGATTCCTCAAGCCGGATCTCCATTTCCCGCCGCACGTTTGAAAATTCCGGATGGTTGTACAGGTTTCGTTTCTCATGCGGATCTGCGGCAAGATCGTAAAGCTCCTTCACCGGCTTTTCCTGATAGTCAATCAGCTTGTATCGGTCCGTCCGAACCGCCTGCATCGGAGGCAGCGCCCCGCCCCATTCATTGTAAAAATCGAAAAAGAAACTGTCGCGCCACTCCAGATCGTTTTCGGTAAACAGCGCCGCCCAGCTTCTGCCGTCCATTCCGGACAGCGGCTTCGCCCCGCACAAATCCAGAATGGTCGGCGTGATATCAAGGTTGAGCACCATCTGTTCGCGCTGCGATCCCGGTGGCACCATTTTCGGGTAGCGAACAATCATCGGGACCCGCATCACCTGCTCATAGGCATAATGCTTTTCAGAAAGCCCAAATTCACCAAGCGAATATCCCTGGTCGCTGGTGTAGATCAACAGCGTGTTATCCAACTCGCCGGACGTTTCCAAGGTTTGGAAAATTGTGCCGACCGATTCGTCAATCGTCAGCGCCAGCCGACTGTAGCTGCGCACCCACTCCTCAAAAGTTCCATAGCTTGGGATCGCAGGCTGGAACTGCATCGCAGGCAGGCAGTTTCCAGCCAGTCCCGGCTTTTGCAAATCCCAGGTCTCCGGCTTTTCAAACACGGTATCCCCCAACCGGCCTTTCATCCGCTGCGGATATTCAAATGGAATATGCGGAGACTTCAGCCCGACCACTAAACAGAACGGCTGCCCGCCGCCGCTCCAGTCGCGAATGCGCTGAGCCGCCAGCTCCGCCAGCCGGTCGTCCGTAAAGCCGGAACCGGCGCTTTCCTTTCCGTTCACCCACAACGGCTGATCATGGAACTTTCCAACGAATGGAAATCCGATCCACTCATCAAAACCCGGCTTCGGTTTTTCATCGTCCCCCAGATGCAGCTTGCCGATGTAGGCCGTGCGATAACCGACCGCTTTCAACTGCTCGGCAAATGTGTGCTGTGTCCGCAAAAAGGAATTGTTCTTCCAGATAATTTCCGGTGCCGATGCGCGGTGCGCATAGCGGCCGGTCAGAATCGACGCACGCGACGGCGAACAGACGCCGGAACAGGCAAATGCGTTCTCAAATGAAATCCCTTCCCGCGCCATCCGGTCGAGATTCGGGGTTTCCATAAATGGATTTCCTTTGTGCCCCATCCAGTCCGCACGATGATCATCGGCAATAATCAAAACCACATTCGGTTTGGACGCAGTTTCTGCCCGAGAGGCTCCCGTCGCCAGCAAGGCCATTGAACCGGCAATTTTCAGATAATGATTCACTGCACTTTCTCCACGCTTCTTTGAATAGAACCTGCCACCTGAGAAGCAAGCTTTCGGATTCCGGCATCCGCATAATGCACGTCGCCGGGAGCCATAAAATAATCAGCGGGGAATGACGCGCTCAACGAATACAGGTCATCTGTTTCCACGCCATGTTTTCTCATAATTTCTGCAGCAGCCCGGTTGTACTTCTGCTCATCTCCAACAAATCGTCCGGGTTCGTTTTCCGGCACTACCGTGATCGGCGCCCAGATCAGTTTTGCTCCGGTCTGTTTCAGTCGAACGACCAGTTTTTCAAGATTGGCTATATAGTGAACCAGCGGCACCGACTGGGCACCGTTTACCTTGTCACGGTTCCCGTACAGATGAGTCGCCTTCGGATTTCGATAACAGAGATCATGCAGTCCCCAGTTGAAATGAATGATGTCCCAGCGGTTCGTTCCCAGCCATTGATCAAGGCCTTTCAACCCGACCTCGGTCGACCCGCAATTGACCGGTTTCTTCCGTTTTGGGTCAAACGGACGGACAACATTGGCAATTCCCCGGAGTTGTTTCCGAACATCAGACGTATACTGAATCGAAATGGAATCGCCGATCAGCAGGACATTCGGCAATTTCCAGGATGCGCCAGAATCACGGTTCGGATCCGTGACAATCCGACGCATATCTTCTGCCTGCCTGAATTCCAAAGAGTCATACTCTCCGTTATGACTGTCCGTGCGCCAGTGAACCGACGCATCATAACCGGGATTTTCTGTCGGCATCTGTGCGCCAATGCTGAGCAAATGGTTATGCAGCATTTTCTTCATCCGCGCAGCCACTTCCGGATGCGTTGATATCAGGTTGCGACTTTCGCTGATGTCCCCCGCCAAATTAAACAGTTCCAGCTTTCCGTCTTCGTAATGCTCAATCAGTTTCCAGTCTCCGCAACGCACAGCACCATGCGGCGGCATCGACTGATAATGAGGATAATGCCAGTAAAGACAATTGCGATCTAATGTATCGCCTTGCAGCAAAGGCAGCAGTCCCTGCCCATCCAAATGCTGTTCCGGCTTCAATGACAGCCCGGCCATTTGTAAAAAGGTTGGATAAAGGTCATTGCTGATCACCGGGGTCCTACACACTGTCCCGGCCAGCGTCACGCCCGGCCAGCGGATCAGCAGCGGCACCCGGATTCCGCCTTCATATAAAATGGATTTCCCGCCGCGATAGGGCCGGTTGCTCGTGGCGGTAATGCTTTTTTTAAGCTCCTTGTCGTACACCTGACTCAACCCGCCGTTATCCGAGAAAAAAACTACCGCCGTGTTCTGTTCCAATCCAAGCTCTTTGAGCTTTAAGAGAACGCGCCCGACGCTCCAGTCCATTCGCTCCACCATCGCGGCATAAACCGGATTGTTCTGGCCGTTAGAGCCCGGAGTCTTTTTCCGATACTTCGCAATCAGATCTTCTTTTTCATGCAGCGGCACATGAACCGTTCCGTGCGAAAGGGTCAACAGAAACGGTTCGTTCCGGCGCTCTTCCATAAACCGTTCGGCGGCGTCCGTGTAATATCGGACAAACCACGGGTCCTCCAGATCCGGATTGGACCATGCATCACGCGCGACTGTCACCGTTTCAAAACCATGTTCGGAAGGCTCGCGACTTCCGACATGCCATTTGCCGATATGACAGGTTGCAAATCCTGCCGCACGAAATGCCTCGGCGTAAGTAACCTCATTGTCACGCATGTACTTGATCCAGTCCTGCGGATGGCTCAGTTTTGCCTTTGGGCACTCCTGGCCCGGAATGTAGGCTGTCAAATGAAGGCGGGCCGGATAACGCCCAGTGAGGATACTCGCCCGCGTCGGCGAACAGACCGGATGCGCTGAATAGGCATTTTCAAACCGAACCCCTTCCGTCGCAAACCGGTCGAGATTCGGCGTTTCATAATACTCGCTGCCGTAACAACCGAGATCTTTAATTCCCAAGTCATCGGCCAGAATAAAAACAATATTGCGAACCGTCGGCACCTGTTCTGCAAACGCCCGGCTTAACAACGTCAGACCGGCCGCAAAAAACCATTTCGACCCGCATTTCATGCTATCTTCCCTGTTTCAATTTCTCTCGAATTTCATGAACCCGCTGCTCACTCAATGGATAACGCAGCGCAACAAAAATCGCCGCGGCAACCGCCAGTGCCGGCAGACCAGCCTCCAGCACACGCATCAACAATACAGTGGAAGCAACCTGTTCTCCGCCAAGCGACTGATCAAAGCCAGTCAACACCAGAAGCCCGCCGCCAACCAGCAGTGCCACGGACATCCCGGTCTTCAGAATCCATCCAAAAACAGCCTGATAACTCCCCTCGCGACGAGCCCCGGTGTGCAGCTCATCCAAATCACAGATATCGGCAATCATGGATGCCCCGAGCGTCCAGAGCGCCACAAAACCGGCGGCAATCAACACCGGAGGAATCACTACCAGCCAGGGATGGCTCGGATTATAACACCAGATTTTTGACACATGCCCCAAAAGGTTAATGCCGAGAAAACTGATAAAAGTTTTCTTTTTACCGATGTGTGTAGCCAGCCATGTCACCGGCGCAACAAACAAAATACTGCTGAGCACCCAGGCCGTACCGCCCCAGCCGACATACACCGACGCCGCTTTTGTATCACCGCCCATCACATAATAAATCGTAATGTACGGAGACAGCGTCGAGATCGTAAAAAAGCCGCTTGCCGCCAGAAACACCGCCAGCATCAGCTGCATAAAAACCCTGTTCGTACAGGTGGTTTTCAACCCGACCCACAAAGAAATCTTTTCCTGCCCGGCTACTTCCTCAAAATGTTCCTCCTTACAGAACAAAGCAGGAATGAATCCGGTCAGCATCAGCACCACTCCGACTCCGGCCCCAACCACCTGCGCGCCCTGCAGTCCGTCACGAAAAATATCCAGCTGGGTCAACGCAAACAGCCAGGGCATAAGAATAGCGCCGATGTTGGCAAACAGGTTGGAAAACGCCTGGATCCGGGTGCGCTCATGATAGTCCCGCGTCATCTCCAGCCCCAGCGCACCCCATGGAACCATAAACACGGTCAGGGCGGTATAGAACAAAAGTGACAACCCCAGGAACCATGAAAAATAGGCGTATTCGCTCCACCCTTTCGGCAGGCACCAGATCGCGGAAAACAAGAGTCCCATCAACACCGCTCCGATCAGCATAAACGGTCGGCGGCGTCCGAACCGGGTTCGGGCATTGTCCGAAAAATGCCCCATCAGCGGATCACTGACCGCATCCCACAGGCGCGGAATTGACTGCGCCAACCCTACCAGAAAAGGACTGACCCCCAGTCCGATATTGAAAACAAAATTAGCAAGGTTCCCGATCGAATAGGATCCCAGACACTGTGCCATCGAACCGAACCCAAATGCGATTTTTTGGCGAACCGGCACCTTATCCTTCGACAACGTCTGGAAATGCTTCTCTTCGTGCATTCGTCCAATATAACACGAAAAAAAATAAAATCCCGTCCTGCACTGCCAATTCGCCGCACATTCGTGCCACACGAATTATTCATATTTCACAACCGTTTAAAGAGCACCCGTGCTTTCTTTTGCCTACAGCTAAGCGCTCCTTGAGTGCCCTGCACCCGCTCGCGGGGAAGCAGATAAAATCTAAAAATAACCGCCGCCAGCAGCAGACGGGAACCCGTTTCCGGGCTCATCACTGCCGCTCCGGCTTCATATCTGACCGCCATACACCGACACGTTTATGCCAGCGGAATCCGGCCGCCCATTTCAGCATACAAACAAATAGATAATTATATTGATCGATATATACAAAAAAAGGCACCCTGTTTTTTATGAAAACATCTGAAAAACGACTGGCGCCATGCGCGTTCTCCTCTCGTCCCCGTGTTTTGATGGCGCTGGAATGGTACGATGCAAAAATTCATGAGGGCATCGCGCAGTATGCCAAAGAGGCCGGCTGGATCCTGGATGCCAGTATGGCGCGAACCAATACCATGCCGGAGCGCTGGGAAGGCGACGGAATCATCACTCTGGTCCACGAAGAAAACTCCAAATATCTCCCTTACATTCAGGCACTGGATCTTCCCACCGTTGGAATCGGCTATTCCCTGCAGGATCACTACCCGGTCCTGCTCGGCGATCATGAAAAAACCGGCGCCCTTGCTGCAGACCATTTTCTCGAACGCAATTTCCAGAATTTTGTCTTTGTTTTCTTCGACAACAACACGCTGGAAAAAGAGCGCTGCGCCGGCTTTGAAAACGCCCTGAAAAAAAGCAGGAAACAGTTCCACCTGGAAAAATGGAAAAACCCGATCCGCACCAAAACACGATCCTATCGGGAAGTGCGCGACTGGCTCGTCGAACAGCTCAAAAAATCGCCCAAGCCGCTGGCAGTAATGGCGCAGAATGACGACTCCGCCATTCTCGTGCTTTATGCCTGCATTGATGCCGGAATCTCTGTGCCGGAAGAAGTCGCTGTAATCGGTGCAGACAACAACCCGCTCATCTGCGACTTTGCACCGATCCCTCTGTCCAGCGTCGACTGCGACCTGAATGCTCTCGGGTATAACGCCGGACAGATTCTGGATAAAATCATGAACGGCAAGAAGCCGCCGAAATCACCGTTCCTGAGCCCCCCCAAAGAAGTGGTGCTGCGCCGCTCCACAGACATCCCGGCCGTTGAAAACCCGGCCATTGCTAAAGCCATCCGCTTTATCTGGGATCACTTTGAAGAACCGATCAATGTGGAAACCGTCATTGAACAGACCGGCATGTCGCGCTCCGCGGTCTACAGCGAATTCGATGAAGCCATCGGCAGTTCGATCGCAAAGGAAATCACCCGCTGTCGCATCGACAAAGCCAAAAAGCTGTTAAGCGAAACCGATCTGAGCATTAATGAAATCACCCCGGCCTGCGGATTTTCGGGGGTCGTCAGCTTCTGCCGCGCCTTCAACCGCGAAACCGGCATGACCGCCTCCGCCTACCGCAAAGAAAACAGCTGATTCAGGCGAACCACCATCAAAATTATCAATGCAGAACAGCTCTGAAAGAAAAGATTCGGGATTCCATTAAATTCGCGGGGCATTCAGTCTGAACTGTAATGGTTGCCAGAAGAGGGGTCAGCCAATGAATTTTAGAATCTGCTCTTTGTTCTTCAGCCACTCCCCTTCGGCTTGATCATAAAACTTCATGGCCCGGCTCACCGTTGTAAAATGCCCCATCACTAAACGTCCACTGACCCACTCAGCACGCACTGGATAATGATACCGCAACAATCCTGCAATTAACATCTTCTCCGGCGCAGACTTCGCCATCCTGCAAAGCCCATCCTGCTCAATCCTAAAATACGCTAGACACTTCTGCAAAACAGCCTCTGCTGCCGCCTCGGTCAAATCCCTCTTTTGCTCCGCATCCACCAGACTCTTTAAATGTGCTTTCCCGTTCTCTTCCAGGCAGGAAACCATGCGATCCCGAAACGCTCGGGCGCCATGCACCCACCCGCGCTCCATATGCATCCAGTCTGCTCTCTCCTCTGCACTCAATTGATCAAGAGCGACAGCCTGATGCCTAAGCTCCATATAGGCGGCATACGCCCGTCTAGACGTCAAAGAATCATTGGGAATAGCGCAGGCACTTAAGACAGATAACACATTCAGCCACTCCGGACGCTTTGAAGGCGATGCCAGATACAATGGGTAGCTGCTCCATCGATAATCAGCCAGCTGCCCCGGTTGAACCACACCGGCATCCGCCGGATTCAAATGAATGTAGTCACTCACTTTTCGAAAATACGAGGCATCCTTATCATCAACAACTTTGGCTTTATAACGCCCCTGAAACAGATGTCCCCACAGTTTATGCCGGGCATTATAGCGCTGGGTAAACGTCCCCTGAAACCACTTCATCGCATCGACCAGATTCCCTTGCGGGGTCTCCAGCAACAGATGGTAATGATTCCTCATTAAACACCATGCATACACAACCACCTGATTGCGAACGCACATCTCGCCCAGACAGCGAACAAACAGATCCGCATCTTCCTGACGCTGGAAAATATCGCGACTCTGGTTCCCGCGGCACATCACATGATACCGCGCACCCGGGTATTCAATTCTCAAAGCTCTGGCCATGCATGAAAATATAAACTTAAAAAGTAAAAAAGGCAACCTGGATTTAAAATTCACTGGCTGACCCCTTTTCTTTTTGAATGGATTATTGATAGGCTCCTCTGGGCGGAGGTTCTTTTGCATAAGCTCTCCACCGCTCCGAAAACGCATCTTTAAACGCTTTGGGGTCACTCAGAGTTAATGCCACAATATTGACTCGCCGAATAGCACCACTTTTCAAAAACAATGTAATGCCGCCATAGTAACGCTTCACTCGCTTGACATCTGAAAATTCATAAATGCGTGAAACCTTGGCATTACTAGAATCATGATACTCAACTGAGGTGTCGGAGACCTGAACCCAGTACTCACGCCCCGATTGCTTAAAATACGTCATGCCATTCACCACAAGAATGAAGACAACAATCCACAAAATTTCTAAAGGAGCACCAAAAACACAAAGCCCACCCCAAACCATCACGTTTGCGGACACATTAATTACCATTGGCAACAACCGCCGCCTCTTTTCTTCACGAAAAATAAGTGCATCCTGCATTACTGTTGCTCCTCATCTGTTGAGGTCGGCGTTGTGCTGGCAGAATCCGACAGTGTGTCGTCCTCCTGCTCATTTTGCGTTAATGACTCGTTACTATTCTCTGTATCCTGATTCATTGACTGAGCAGCAGTGTCATATAGCCAAGTTGTCAGAACACCAGCAATATAAGCCTCGGTACTGTTAATTGTTGTATTCCCAAGGCTTGTCATTACCTGAGATCCACCCAGTCCCATGATCATACCTCCCCCATAGCCAGCTCCCCCACTGATAGCGATACTTGACCATGATAAATCTGATATAGGAGTTCCTGTTGACAACTGACCCACAGTATTACCTGCCATATTTGCTACTGCATTCTGGGCTGGCACCGAAGATAAGCCAGCTGATGCAACACTTGAAAGCAAAACACCTGCACCGCCCGCTTGAATGACCTCCGATGCAGACCCTCCTAATGCTGCCGATTGGGTCATGCCATAAACTTCCGCGGCAACAATAGAACTACCTGATGCATTTAATGCGCCTGCACCAGTTGCCACGGCAGCGGCATTGAAACTGATAGCTGATGCAACTTCACTGGCTCCTCGCCCTGGCCCTTGATATGCATCGGCAGCAGCCCCCAAAGTTGAAGACAAGCCAAGCGTATATGTATCTGCTGCAATAGCAACACCCCCAAGTGCTCCCTCTGCAAATGCATCTGCGATAAATGCTGAGGACTCATAGTAGTCCATTCTTGTTTCTTCCGATGCATTGGCAACCATCGCACCATGCGGCATTGTCATACCGTAAGGCACCATTCCGCTTAGTCCTAACGGATCAAATTTGGTAATAGGATTACAATTCACATAACAGTAAATATTTGGGCCATCCTCATAACCAATCGGGTCTCTAGAAAGGAAAGTTCCTGTTTCTAAATCACGGTATCGCATCCGCTCACACAACAATCCTAAATCCTTCTCTTCTTCCTTGGTGTTGGCCTTCTGGCGGTCGGGATCGTCGCCCCATTCGTACGGACGAGTTCCATACGCCTCGTACAGTGCGAAAGATGTGAGTTCGCCGTTCATATCACTGCGGACGATTACATCACCGCGATGGTTGGCATGCGAGCAAATAACATTGCCGATTGCCGATTGCCGATGGTCGATTGAATAGACCATGCCGCCGACTCCGCCGCCCATGCCTTCGCCGCGGATATATTCCTTGGACAGGGTTGAGGCTTGAGGTATGAGGCTTGAGGTGGCGTCGTACTCCTGGATGGAGAGGCCGCCGTCAAAGACACACAGGTTGGTTTCGCTCGGCGTGGAACGGAAGATTCGGCGGGAGCGGTAGTCGTAGGCAAACTCATGGGTATAAGCATCGGTATAAACAGCTCTCACCTCTTCTTCCGAGAGGGGCCGGTCATAGATACGGATATCATCGATTTTTCCGCTCCAGTAGCGGCGCTGCGGGGAGTCGCCCGATTCGGAGTATCCAACCAAAAGGTCTGAACTGTTGGATACCTCCATGGCATTGGAGGCCGATCCAACCAGGCTGCCGTCAACCCACATCGATATGATGTTTTCGTTTTTCGAGATAACAGCATGATGCCACTGGCTGTCCCGATAGTCCTGTGAATCATCATTTATATAGGCGGCCGTCCCGTCGCTGTACAAATGGAAGAAGAAAGGGGTCAGTCCTATGAATTAATGTTTTGTTTTTCAAAATATACCGCTCGGTTGCCCTCACACATCAATGACCTTTATTTCGCTCGCGACCGAAGCAAAATTCCGGTCCAGCCGGACAGCGACTGTTCCTCCTGCGTTGACCCCGTAAAGCCGCAGTGCATGGTTATAAATCTGGGTCCGCCAGTTGTTGTTGACGCTGTCGGTCCATTCTGTCACGGCCTGCGTTCCAGACTGACGGGCGGACGGATTCGTGTTGATGTCCTGGGTGTTTTCAATATCAAACGTGTCGATGAATAAGAACTGCCCCGCCAGAGACATTCCCGCCGGCAACAGCAGCATTCCGCATAACAACCCTTTCATGGTCTACCTCCTTTGTTCGGTTCTTCTCTGAATTTCACAGAGTGTGAGAAAAAAAGACTACAAAAACATTAATTCATAGGACTGACCCCTTTTTTGACCCCTTTTTCTGTTGGAGCGAGTCGATAATTACAGCACCACTTCTTTTTTGGTTCGCGAAGGTGTGCCAAATATCGATTTCATTTTTCGAACACTCATCGGCAATGAACCAGACTCCCCAGTTTGAGTATTCCTAAAGACGATATCTGTTCCGTTGAAATGAAAGTACACCGGTTTGTCATTATAAAAATGCACCGTCAGACCTTTAGTCATGTACGAAACAGAGTCACCGTATTTGAAGAACCCTGCTTTTCGTGGACCAAGAAAGGAAACCGACGAAATCATTTCAGGAGTTAGCTCATGGAGATCAAACTCAATACCTTCGACGTTAACCTGAATAAAGCGAGGCAAAATCGGAATTTGATCTTCCGGCAGCTGAAAACCACTCAACTTGCCGGAACTTGGATCCTCGTAGCCAACTTGGAATTGGTAAACTTCATCACTACGCAAATAGCGAATCTCCGAATGGAATTCACCATACCAGTCATCATAATAATGGGATGCATAATTGGGAATAGAAGCATACATGCACCCTGCAACTACGCTAAGACAAAGCAACAGAACAACTGACGGCCAAAGCTTCATTATTTCTGCCTCTCAGAATGCTGCCAGAATGTTTGATTCTTAAAGGAATCATTAAACGGAATTGCTTTGCCAAGATAAAGAGGATTGGGCAACTGCAACTTAGGCCGTCCCTGCAACTGAGGACTCAAGTTTTCGGTTTGATATATCCTTTCACTTGAACGCAAATTATCCACAGTAGCGGCATAATCCGGATGGACGTTCATACCAGCATGATCCGCAGCCGCCCCCATAAACATTTGGGTAAGTTGACCAATCTGCCTATTCCCTCTGTCATGTCCTCCGACATCACTGTGATACCCAGGGAACCACGCGGTTGTAATTGTCGTGTTTGCTCCTTCGCTTCTCTGGAACATAGATGGCTGAAAATAATTTCTCGTCTCATCTTTAGCATACGCGATTGCTGCATTATTCACGTTCGGCGCAATAATGCTATCGTGCCAAGACGGATCGGAATCGCCCCCGGGAAGCCCCATCGAGTGAACAGGGTCAAACATCCCAAGGAAATTCACTGAAGCTTCACCTGGTTTCGCATGGACAGTCCCATCAGCACCCACGATACCTTTATCGTTAATCATCCATGCCAACTCATTCGCGGCAGCACCACCGCGGCTAAAGCCGAATATGTTGATTTCTTTATCTCCTTCGGCATAGTTCTTGGCAATTTGGTCATAGGCACTTTGAACAATGCTCATCGTGTCCCCACCATCCAGCTTTTCCTTTGGGCCTTCGAAGTAGTGAACGTTTTCATTCACCTCTTGCTGCTTCTCATACATGTCATGAACATTTGTACCATCGTTGGGATCATTAGCCGTCCCATCGATAAAGATGTCCGAAAGGCCGAGAGCATCGAAATGAGTAATCGGATTACAGTGGACGTAACAGTATAGATTTGGCCCATCACCGTACCCGATGGGATCGCGAGTTAGCAGCACACCTGTATCAAGTTCACGGTAGCGCATACCTTCATTCAACAGCCCCAAATCGCTCTCTTCTTCCTTAGTGTTGGCTTTTTGACGGTCGGGATCATCCCCCCACTCGTACGGGCGGGCTCCATACGCCTCGTACAGTGCGAAAGATGTAAGTTCTCCGTTCATATCACTGCGGGCAATTACATCACCGCGATGGTTGGCGTGCGAGCAAATAATGGAGGGTGTTTGGTTTGTGGTGTTATGTTTTAGGCTATACACCATGCCGCCGACTCCTCCGCCCATGCCTTCGCCGCGCACGTATTCCGTGGTGAGGTTTGAGGCTTGAGGTGTGAGGCTTGAGGTGGCGTCGTACTCCTGGATGGAGAGGCCGCCGTCAAAGACACAGAGGTTGGTTTCGCTCGGCGTAGAACGGAAGATTCGGCGGGAGCGGTAGTCGTAGGCGAAGGTGTGGGTTGTTTCTGGCGGCTCGTTCGGAGAACTTGCCCCACCGACTTCGATCAGTCGGTTGTCTTCGTCGTAGACATATTCCGTGATGTTTGTGGATTCTGAGGTTGTGACTGTTTTATGGGTGCGGGCTCCGTTGGCGTCGTAGGAAAATTGAACTACGGAAGTCACGTATGGGCTGTTTGCGATGGGCGTTTCCTCCCGACCCTCAAAGCCCTGCATGATTCCATCATTGCTGTTCGTGCTGATATCATGAGCCACCACACCAAAGGATTCTGTCAATGGCACGTGCAGCAGCAGGTTGGTGGAGGCAACAGTGCTGTCTGACGCAAGCGCTGCTATTTCGGATGCGGAAAGTTCACGGTCGAAAATCCGGACATCACCGATACTCCCGTCAAAGTAGCGGCGATTGTTCAAATACCAATCTCCGACAATGAAAGGACCGTCATTATCAGAAATCCCGGAACAGATTCCATTGCCTACCTCGACTCCATCGATATAGAAGCGAACCGTGCTGTTAGAACCGTTGTGTGCAGCCGCAACGTGGTACCATTGCCCAACCGTGAGGCTCGACACCGGATAACCAATACAACACAACGCTGGCTGCATCGACTAAATCTGATTCAGCCCTTTGCGGCCTTGAGCTGCGCCTGAATTTCGCTCATCCGCCGGCGGGTGAGCGGGAACCGGATCGTCAAGGTGATCGCGACCGCCAGAAACAGCAGCGGCGCAGCAGCAAAGAAAAAGCGCAGAAAATGAACCGTGCGCGCCGCCTGAACGGCCGCTTCAGAATCAAATCCTGACCATTCAATAATCACGCCGCTGAGCGCCATTACACCGGCCAGTCCGAACTTCACCAGCAGGCCGAACGCCGCCCCGAACATCCCTTCGCGGCGCAGGCCGGTCGTCAGTTCATCTTCATCGGTGACATCCGCCAGCATGGAGGAGGTCAGCACCCAGACACAGGAGAGACCGGGCGATGCCAGCACAGCAATCACCAGCTGCAGGTAAGGAAAGCGGGCACTGAACAGCAGCGGGCTGAGTACAAACGCCGTCGCCACCATCGACAGCCCGCCAATCAGCGTGTGTCGTTTTCCGAACCTGCGGCTGAGCAGGTTGATCACCGGAACCGCAACAATACCCAAAGCTCCGTACACCGTATTATAAGTGCCGTTGATTGTTGCGAACGACTCTTTAGCCGCTTCAACGCCCTGGCCCGCAAAGACAACCGCAAGGTTTATATACATCATCAGCGGAAACGCTAAAAAGATGGCCATCAGAATGCAGAAAACAATCCCGGCCACCATCAGGAAGCTTTTGTTTTTAAAAGTATACTTCAACGCCTCCTGCAGTTTGATTTTTTCCTGATTCTGGAATTCCGCGCGTTCGCGGCAGAGCATGGCCGGCAGCAGGCCGAACACAAAAATCACAACACCGATGATGATTCCAACCATCCGGACACCCTGAAGCGGAGTGCCGCCGAAGGCCGGGATGAAGCACATTTTGTAGACCCACGGCAGAAACAGCGTGGAACCGATATTCATGATGAACGTTTTATACGACATCACACTGGTGCGCTCGTCGTAGTCCGGCGTCATTTCAAACCCAAGCGCATTGTACGGCACGGAAAACACGGTGTAGGCCGTAAAAAAGAGAATGGAGGCAACCAGGAAGTAGGTAAAGTATCCGGATTCCCCCAGGCCTTCCGGCGGCATCCACATCAACGCGCAAAACGTTCCCGCCAGCAGGGAGCCGAGCGCCAGCCACGGACGGCGTCGCCCAAAGCGACTGCGGGTGTTGTCGGAAATATTACCCATAAACGGGTCGGTAAAAGCGTCCCAGAGCCGCGGAAGAGAAATCGCCAGCCCGATCGCGGCCGCGCTCACCTTCAGCTCAATGTTATAAATCGGCATGGCGAGCTGAAAGATAATGTTCGCCATGATCACATCGGACACCGCTCCAAGGCCATAAAACAGTTTGTCGCGCTTTTTCAATTGGTTCATTGAAATTTCCTTGCAACGCAGGCTGGCTGGAAGCCGGTCCTACTTTCCATCCATATCGTACAGGCTTGAAATCGGCTTTCCGGTCCATTCCGGAAGCGGCTCTGGATCCAGCCCCTCAGCAATCACCCGGTTTGCAACCCGAATCACTTCACTGCCGGGTTTGTCTACAATCTCCCAGTTATAAATACACATCATCTTCAGACCGGGCGCATTCATCGTCCGTTTAATTGCCGTGTACCACTTCTGCGCATCGGTCACCGGATAAAGCAGCAGCCATTCAACCGACCCCCACTGCTCCACCTGCGGGCGGTGCAGGTTGCGCAGCACCCCTTTGTTTTTCATGATATCAGTCGAATTCCAGTATTCGCTCCACCCCGGCAGAGCCAGATCATTCACCGCCGCATCGTACAGTCTTTCGCCCTTCGCATTTCCGAACGAATGGGTATAGAGCCTGTCTTTCGGAATACCGAGTTCGCGCGCTTTTTTTGAAAGGTCGAGCAGATGACGACGAATCACCTCAACAAGATCGTTTTCGGTAATATCTCCAGTGGTCCGGATGCCTGCTGTTAAAACCGCGGCATATCCGATCTGCTGCTGGCCGCGGCTGAGCACATCATCAATCACCAGCGCGCCGCCGGGCGGATCGCCGGCTTCGGGCTGAACGAGCAGCTCATTGCCGTTGGGAAAATAGTAGGAACTGGTTCCGATTCCGCTTTCCCACCCAACATTCAACCCGACCAACAGTCCCTTCTTTTTTTCCGGCAGGTCGCTGTACCACTTGGCAATGATCGGAACGAGCCGCTCCATCGCCTTGTGACAAGCCTGGCGATAGGCCGGGCTCATCAGATTGGGCGGCGGCAGCACGCGAAGCTGGCGGCCCCAGTCGCGCCAGGCAATTTTCAGAGCATGCTCCGGGGACCAGTGGGTCCACTCAACATTTTTTGCATTCTCAGGATCATAACCGGGCTTCGACGGATCCCACCAGTTCCATAAGTCCGGACGCGCATCCCACCACTGCTCGCCATCCAGTTTAATCCATACCGGAATGTCGGCTTTTTCCGAAGCCGCCAGAAACCGACGCAGGGATTCCTCTACCGCCTTCAGGTCATAACGCAGATAGGAAAATATACAGCCGACTCCGATATTGATTTCATTGCCGTCATCATACTCCGGAAAATGCCGCGCAACCTCTTTCAGCGCGTCAGCAGTAAATGTATCCGGATGCCCCTCATCCAGAACATCTCCCTGCGTCCGCATAAACACCAGCGTCCGCTGTGCCGGCTGCTCCAAAGCAGCAGCCTCAAAACATCCAATTAACAAACAATAAATCAGGATTCTATTCATGAAGGAGATTTAGCCACAAAAAACACAAAAACTCACGAAAATGAGAATCCATGATTCTCTTTGTTCCTTCTCGTATTTTCGTGGCTATTCCTTTCTCTATTTGAGCAACAGATTCACAATTTCGCCTTTGCCGACCTTCAGCGAAACAGAGCCGTTGGAAACGGACAGAGTCTCGAAAGCCTTCTCTTCAAGCGTCACCTGTTCGACAGCCGCAATATTTTCCGGAAGCGTAATCGTCACATCCAGATCTTCACGAGTCGGGTTGTAGCCGCGCAGAACGAGCGCATCTTCGTGCTCCGCCTGCTTCAGGGCTGACAGCACAAGCCGGTCATCATCCGCCGTAAAGAATGAATGCACCTGCGGCAGAGATCCTTTGTGCGGAGTACATTCGGCGACGCGCAGCGGTGCATTGAAACACAACGCTTCGGCAACCACACCGGCCTGCTGCCATCCACCGGCGTGCGGTTGCACGGCATACTTAAACACATGCGTTCCCTGGCATTGCGCCAGCGCCTGATCCTGATGGGTCTCGCTCGGATTACCCGCCGTCCCGAAACAGCGCAGCAGCGTCAAAGCAATCGCCCGCTGCTTATTGTCTGTCACTTCATATTCCGACAGCCCGGCATGCATTACCGCCAGGCCGTTCGTTCCGTCGCTGACATCCACGAACGAAGAGGTCGGCAGCGTTTTCGCGGCCTCTTCATACCAGCCGGTGGAATCCGGAATTGCGATCCCGCGCTCCACCACATCATAGGGAGAATCCACATGACAGACGGATGCTTTCTCTAAGCCGCTCGGGAAAAGAACGCGCAGGCGATGATCTTTCACCGTATTTTCCACGCTCGTTGAAAACTCCAGACGGCGGCTGTCTCTGCGCAACGTGATCTCGGTGACCAACTTCACCGCTTTCTTGACCGCAGAACGTTTCAGCGCGCCGTAGTCGACCCACTCCGCGCCGTGCGGCACATGAATCCTGCGTTCCGCATCGAGCCCTTCCGGAAGCAACCAGTCGCGCTCTACCCGCAGAGTCGAACAGAGCGGGCCGTTTTGAACCAGCGCAATGGAAGCCGGCTGATCATTGGTTGAATAAAGCCCCGGCTCGTTCGGCGTCACGTGCGTGAGCGGACCGCCGCACTCGCCTTCATCTTCAAATGCATTCAGTCCGCAGTAGATTTCATCGGTCTGTTTATCGAGCAGGTTTACCGTTCCGTCGCCGTGAATCATTGCCCGCAGAAATTCATTTTCCAGCACATTCGGTTCGGAGCAGATCAGATCGACTGGACGCGAAGCGGCCTGCTTGGGAACCACCTTGAAACTGCTCCAACCCATGGCCGGAACGTCAGCATCAATCGCAATTTTGATGCGGGTAGAATCGAAGTTGAATGCCGATCCGTACTTCAGATAGGCATAAACCGAATCATCTTCAATCCCGCAGATCTGCGCACGGACTTCGTTCCCGTCCGCATCGAACACCTCCACCATCATTGGAACTTTGTAGTGATGTCCCGGAATCTTGCGCATGCCCCACTCGTGCGGAACGTCGACCACAAACTCGACCACTTCTTGACGAACAGTCAGCGTGGAATTGAACACCGTCACGCCGATCTCTTTGTCACCGAGATTGGAAAAATCGATCTGTGCCGTCAACGCCTTGAGCGCATCGCGCGTGACCGCTTCGGAAATATCGTTGGCTTCGCGATAGCGCTCCTCCATCGCCAGCTGGATGCGGTCGACATGACAGCCGCCGATTCCGTCATGCTGCTGGTTCTGCAGAATATTTTTCCACGCCATGCGCAGCACGGTTTCCGGGTATTCACCGCCGATCAGTTTCTGCCAGCAGGCGGCGGGCTCCGCCCATTTTTCGAGGCGATACTGCGCATCGTCATTCATCAGTTTGAGCGGCATACGGGCGGAAAAGACGCCGACATACAGCGGAGCAAACGCATCGCCGTTGCTTTCCACGCTGAGCATCTCCCCCGTCATGGTGACGAGGTCTTTGTCCTTGCCGGTCTCCTCCAGCTCGGCGCGAACTTTTTTCACATACTGGGGCAGGCTGCTGATATGGATTTTCCCATAGTCGATGCGCTCGTTAATCTGATCGATCAGGTCCGGAACAATCGGATCCGGATTTTCCTGATCAAATCCCTGAAGAAACAGCAGGTTGCTGGTCGATGAAATATCCTTCACGCTGTCGAGCAGCGTCTGCATGCCCTGCATGGCCGCGTCAATGCTGTTGGCCTTCGGCTGATTGAGCGTATGAAAATTGATATCGTCTTTGCTGGCATCATCACTCATATGCACCAGCACGCCGCCGCCGTCGCGAATGCTCTCAATGCTGAAGCTTCCGCTCGACGGCGAACCCTCCTGAACCAGACCTTTGATATACGGACCGTAGACATACACCCAGAAGTTCAGGCGATGATAGGAGCCGAACGTATGCCCCATCGCGCGCGATCCGTCGGGCGCTTCCCACCAGAACTCCAGCTTGTCGAGCTTCGACTGGTCAATCCCGCGATAGAACAGGATCGTGTCCATGCCGAACTGACGATAGATCTGCGGCAGCTGGCTCACCTGCCCCCACGAGAAAATATTGTAGGCGCACTTCATCACGCCGCCCATATCACCGGCGATGCGGTGGCCCATCAGCAGGTTGCGCGTCAGCGCTTCGCCGCTGACGAGAAACTCGGCCGGCAGCGTGTACCACGGTCCGGCCAGAATGCGGCCTTCGCCCACCAGCTTGTGAACCCGCTCTTTGTTTTCCGGACGCAGCTCCAGATAGTCCTCCAGAAAGGACGCCTGCGAGTCGGGATGAAAATATTTAAACCGCGAGTCCTTCTCCATCGTATCGATGAGAATATCACCCGCCTCCATCAGCCGCATCTGGGTTTCGCGGAACGACCAGCGATACTCGCGGTCCCAGTGCGTATTCATAATCAAATGCATGTCGTATTTCATAAATCCTCTTCATTTCCCAATGGGTTACAGCCCCACCGTCAACGCTCCTCCAAAATCCTTAAATGCCTGTTCGGAAACGCCGGCCGTTTTCAGCGCCGCCGCGTCATACGTTCCCGGTTTCAAATCAATCATACCGCCGTTCTTTGCGGGCATGCGCACCGAAGAAAAACTCAATGCTCCCTGAAGCTGCAGCGCCGGCATGCGCGCAGAATTCAGGTTTTGAAAATCCAGACCGGCCTGCGGAAACGCTCCGGAAAATTCGACATCCAGAACCGCGCCGTCCGCTGCAGAATCCGCAAGAATAAATGTTCCGCTGTATCCCTGATCCTCACAGCCAACCGTTACCGTCCCGGAGTTTTTAAAAGACGCAATCTGCAGATTGCCCGCACCGGCAAGTCCGGGTTTCAGTTCCAGGCTTCCCTCGACGTTCAGGATTTTTGATGTGGAATCCACACGGACTCGACCCAGCACAACCGCCTTGCGACCCAAACGGTTCTGGAGCTGTCCGCCGTCGAGTACCAGCACGCCCTTTCCGAGCGCTCCTCCTCCGGTCAGCCAGACCGACGCGTCATTGCGCAGCGTCAGGCTCTCGCCGGGAAACGATCCGTTTTTGCCAAGCGCCAGCAGCCAGACGTTTTTATTGTCGTGAACATAATGGTTTCCAACCGTTGGAACTTTTGCCGAATCGCCCCAGATCTCCGCATTCCAGCTGACCGGCGCTTTCGCCGGAGCCGCCGGGCTGATCATCACCGTTGATCCGTCCCCGGCGGGCGCGACCGGCGGCGCGATGATTTCGTCCAGCCGTTTCTGCATCGAAGTCGCGCGCTCGGGGTTCTGACGGTACAGATTTACAGTCTGCCCCGGGTCACTATTTACATTGTAAAGCTGGGCAGGTGCAGCATCTGCTTTGAGACGTCCGTCCGCGCTGAGATCGCTGTTCGTCACGCCCATTTTTGAATAGGGCTGCCCCCAGCGCTGCGTCGGATGGGCGGTCATGCCGCCGGAGCCCTGAAACGGATAATAGACCCATCCGCCGGAATAGATACCCTGTCCGAAAATACCGGTGTAGATCATTTCGGTTCGAATCGAATCCGCCATGGGGCTCAGAAAGACCGGCAGCTGATTCTGACTGTCGATGGCAGTCTCCGGCGTTTCAACACCTGTTGCCGCGGTGACCGTCGCCATGATGTCGGTGAGTGAAACAAATACATCCGACGTCTTACCGGCCGGAACTTTTCCGGGCCAGCGGACAATAAACGGCACCTGATTGCCGCCGCACCACGCGTCGGTTTTCTGGCCGAGCAGCGGTCCGTTCTGATGATGCCCGGCTTCGATTGCGCTGTGCATGTAAACCGCGCCGTTGTCGCTGGAGAAAATAACGAGCGTGTTTTTATCGAGGCCTTTTTCTTCAAGCGCATCGAGCACGGTGCCGACTGAACAGTCGAGCTGCTGGAGAAAGTCTCCGTACTGTCCGGCCTGACTCGTTCCCTGAAAACGGGAGGACGGAGCAATCGGCACATGCGGCGCCACAAAGGCAACGTAAAGGAAAAACGGTTCATCTTTCGGACGTTCGCGGAGATAGTCCGCAGCCCGCTCGGCCACGATCAGGTCGATCTCGTCCTGCGGGCGCGCGGCATGCGCGGCTGCCGCCCCTTCGCTCAGCCCCCAGCCCCAGTCCTTGAGACCGCGCTCAACGACTTCGCTATGTTGAATAATACGCAGCGGATCGGACGGATCGCGCCCATACATCGTCCGGTTTTCCATGAACACCTGCGGCGGTTCATTATGGCTGCGCGGCGTTCCAAAGTAATACCCGAATCCGCTTTCGAGCGGACCCGGCGCGACCTGTTCGTCGCCATAATCGATCGGACCGAGCCCCCAGCCGTTGTGCCATTTGCCGAAGGCGGCGGTTGCGTAGCCCGCCGTTCCCAGCACCTGCTGAAGCGTCGGGTGCTTGTCGCTGAACATATAGGAGCCGTCCCACGGCTTGCCGCGCCGCCAATTGTAACGCCCGGTCATCACGCCGTAGCGCGACGGTTGGCAGACCGCCGCCGGGGAATGCGCATCAGTAAAACGGACACCCTGCGCGGCAAGCCGGTCAATGTTCGGGGTTTTGACCAGCTCTGCGCCATAGCAACCGGTGTCGCCGTAACCGAGGTCGTCCGCCAGGATAATCAGGACATTCGGTTTTTCCGCGGCCAGGCCTCCGGTCGCCAACCCCAGCACACAAGCTGTCCCCATCACACATTTACTGAATCCGTTTTCCATTCTCTTTAACCTTACTGTCTTCTTCCCCCAAAACGGGACAGGCTGAACGCTTCATCAATCACCTGTCCCGAACCGCGCGCCGGCCGAGGCCGTCGCAATAACCTGCTATTTTTCGATCACAAGCCGAACAAACGTTTCATCCTTCGTCATCGGGACCGAATTTGTGACAAAGTTGAAATCACCACCGCTGACCACATTGGTTCCCAGCACCGTATATCCGGAATTGGTCCAGTTATTGAGCATCAGGTCATCTGCGGTCTGCAGATAGTAAACCAGATTGGTGTCATGCTTGTACTGGGCGTAAACATAGAGCATCGCATCCCCTTTATTCGCAAAGCCTGATGCTTCCCCCAGATCCGCACTGTCGGTCGGGTCGCCACCGAGAGCGTACTCGGCCAGGTTGCTCAGCCCATCGCCGTCATAGTCTTCGTCTTCAGCACCAATATCAATGCCCCATCCGGCATCCCAGCGCTCATAAGCGGAAAGTCCCACAGAGATCGTTCCGCCCTGATCACTGTAATAAGCCGGGTTCACTCCGGCTGCTGCCAGTGCCGCACCGTCATACACTCCGGGATCAAGGGAAATCATTACGGACTCATCGGCTGCGGAAGGCATACTGACCGACAGAAACGCGATATCGTTGGTCAGCTGATACACCGTAGCACGCGACAGGTTGCCGCCCTGAAATGCAAGAGTTGCCTCCGTAAAATTCCGGTTGAACTGAACCGCCAGGTGCACATCGTCTTTTCCGGAATTGAGCAGGGCAAACTTTCCGGCATACCCGAGGTCGGTACTCTGAATCACGACGCGCTGACCATCCGTCTGATAGGCCTGGATATTCAGCTGCCCGTCCCCTTCCAGAGAGGTCCGCAATTCCAGGTTTCCGGAAATGTTCAGAATGGTTGACTGTGAATCCACCTGGATATTTCCGAGAATCACGGCATTAATGCCGGAACGGTTCTGGAACTGGCCCCCATCAAGAATCAAGCGTCCACCCAGCGAACCACCGCCACGCACAAACAGAGAACTTCCTGACTTCACACGGACCGAATCCCCGTCAAAAGCACCATAAGTCAGTCCAAGCGCATTCAGCCACACGCCGGCCACATTATAAACGTAGTCGTTGCCGTTCGTTGGCGTTTCAGCCGGACTCCCCCAGATCGCATCGTTCCAGCCGATATTCGTTCCCGCTGGAGTTCCGGCATTCATTTCAATTCCCTCGGATGCCGGAGGTGTTGCCACACGGATTGTTCCTCCCAGATCATTGTAGTAATCACTCGACACTCCCGCCGCAGCCAGTGCCGCAGCATCATAGGATCCCGGATCCAAAACAACCAGTCCTCCTGAACCGTTCGGCATCATCACTTCTTTGAATTCAATATCACCGGTCAACTGATAGACAGCTGCATACGTCGCATCATTTTTCTGACCCTCAATTTTCAAGGTGGCATCGGAATAACTCTGATCGAACTGGATCGTCCACGTATAAGCAGCATTGCCACTGTCCTTGATGTCAAAGGTTCCGAAAAAACCGCTGTCGCTTGCGTTGACGACCATACTTTTCCCGGATTTGTTAAAGTTCTGGAGCGTCAACACCGCATTGCTTGTACTCGAGAGTCCGGTATTCCATTGCAGATTACCGTCAATCAGCAGAACCGTCGAATTGGCTGTAACACGAATATTGCCAAGAACAGTTGCTGTTCCGGCCGAACGGGTCTGCCACTGGCATCCGTTCATATACAATGTGGAGCCGATACTTCCGCCGCCTTTGCTGTAAAAAACGGTTCCGGCATCCATCGTCAGGCTGTCTCCCGCAAACCCTCCATACGTTGTCCCCAGTCCCAGAAGTACTGCGGCTGACGAGCCGTCATGCACATAGTCATTGCCGCCGGTCGGAACCGTCGCCGGATCCCCCCAGATCGAAGCGTTCCAATCCACATTTCCGGCTGCTGATGAATTAATCGCAATTTCAGCAGCCTGAGACACAAATGCCAGCCCGATCAAACAGAACCAGCCCATCATCACTATCTTCTTCATACGCATCTCTCCTCTCCATTTCCACTCTTATGCCAACGTTTGTACAAAATTGCATACCTGTTTACAAGCCCATTTTAAAACAGATTGTGCCCTCGTTTTCCGTTTATTTTCCGAACTGCGGATTGGCGACCGGAATTTCGCAGCCGGACGCCTTCAGATGCTGCATCAGCATGCTGCGCATCAGCGCGGCAACCCCCGGCATTCTGCTGAGAATATTTTGGGACTGACCGATGTCGTTCTCCAAATCGAACAGTTCGTGCGGGCGGCCGCCGGCGGGCGACAAAGCCTGCTCCCAGTAATGGATGTAGACATACCGACCGCAACGCACAGCGCTTAACGGTGAGTTTTTTGTGTAGTAGTGCGGCTTGTGCCAATAGACCGCCTCGCGGCCCAGAGCTCCGCCTCTGAGCGCCGGTACCATGCTGACGCCGTCGAGGTGCTGCTGAGGCTGCAGCGGCAGCCCGGCCATTTCCAGACAGGTCGGGAAATAGTCCGGCGTAATGACAACCTCATGCGACAGCGATCCCGGTCTGATTTCGCCCGGCCATTTCACAATCAGCGGAACGCGGTGCGATCCCTCAAACTGCCCGCCCTTCTGGCCGCGCAGCGGAGCCATGGACGTCAGTTCATACGGGTTTTTGCAGATTACCTGATCCACACCACCATTGTCAGATGTAAAAATCACCGCCGTATTTTCCGCAATCCCCAACGCGTCGAGTTCATCAAGCAGGCGGCCGACTTCCCGGTCCAGCTCTTCAACCATGGCGACATAATACGGCGAATATTCTTTTCTCTGCTCGTCGGTCAGCAGCCGATTGTATTTGTCAACAAACGGCTGGGTGGCCTGAACCTGCACATGAACCGCATTGTGCGGAACGTACAGGAAAAACGGTTTTTGCTGCGCGACGCTGTCGCGCATAAAACCGATGGACAGATCGGTGATCGCAGTCATTTTCTTCGGATCTTCAGGCACCACAGTCGGCGGCGTAATCCACATATCGCAGTGCGGTTGTTCGTGCACATCAAAACCGAGCTGCGTCAAATCCTCGTTGCCGCTGCCGAAATGGGTTTTTCCGAAAAGAGCCGTGCGGTATCCGGCATCCCGAAACGCCCGGGCAATGGTGTATTCGGACGGCTGAACGCCGTCATCTTCGGTAATTTCCGGCTGGATCAGCTTTATGCCGGTTGGATTCTGCTCCACGCTGCCAAGTTGCTTATGGTGGTTTGTCAGCGCCGTAAAATGCAGTCGCCCCGGATACTTGCCGGTAATCAGACTAGCGCGAGTCGGTGCACAGATGCTGCAGGCGGCATAGGCATCCGTGAACCGCATACCCTGCGCAGCCAGCCGGTCGATATTCGGCGTTTCAAACACCTCACCGCCGTAACAGCCGAGATCTTTCCAGCCCATGTCGTCAATCAGGATGAACACCACATTCAGCGGATCCGCAGCCAGCGCCGGGCGGTTGCCCACCAGCAGTCCACACAAAATTAATGCCTGTAAAAACCTGTTTCGCATATAACTCCTTCACTCCACCGGTTCCGTATAAACATCGCCGATATATACATCCCGGAATGCCTGCAGCCGGAAATCCGCTCCGTTGCAGCGACCGGAAAACCGCGCATCGTCCAGCCAAACCCTGAACTGACGCCACTGGCCGCTGCCTTTCATTTCGACAAGACCGGCGGACTTCCAGGGTTTGGAAACGGCATCATACGTAAACTCAATCGCCCCCGGTCCATCGTCCAGATAGTTGACCACAATACACTGTTTCAGGCGCTGCCCGTTGCGAAGCGCAGCGTCGCCCGCATGATAATAGGCCATCCGAAGAACCGTCGCCACATGGGACATGCGCAGCGCTTCGCGCCCGGCAATGCGCTCCGGCTTCATCAGGCTCTCGTCCGGCTTTTCCATCACCGAACACGCAATCGCACCGACCGGCATGCTGTCCGCCGCAGCGCTGTCCAGAAACGGCGCCTTGAACACCGGCATCGGAAAATCATCCGTGCGAAACGGCGAAGCCGGCAAGCCGGCACTGTTGGCAAGATTGCACAGCGGAAAGTTGGCCCATCCGTATCGAACCGCCACCGGATTAGCGACGTCATCACTCCATACCTCAACCGTATCCGCACCCACGATGGCGGCGGATGCAGGAACAAACAGGTGATCGGCTCCACACATTTCAAACCCGGACAGCGTGTCTGTATCCACAACACAAGCCTCCGGATCGGTGCCCGGCGCCAGTCCCTTGTTTTGGTTCATCGCCACACGGACTGTTTTCAATCCTTTCCCGACATTGGAAAAGTCGAGCTGAACACGGGGCCCGGCAATCCGGTATTTTCCAACCTTTGGAAAACCCGGGGTGTCCAGCAAACCCATGTCCCGAAGCGCCAGATCCGCCAGTCGCTCACCGACCGGTTTTTTATCCATCGGATGAATATCAGAATACTCGCCGAGATCCGTAATCACAACCCGACCGGTATACGGCAAAGAAAGTGTTTTTTCCTGCGCTTCGCGAACCCACGCCCACGACTCGCCCGATCGGTCCCAGTGCACCCGACCGTATGGCGCCAGCTGAACAAAATAGAACGGGAGATCGGAATCCCCGAACACATCCCGCCAGGATGCAATTAATCCTTCAAACAGCTGATCGTAGCGCACAATCGACGGCTGACTGGCATTGCTCTCGCCCTGATACCAAATCACCCCTTTGATCGGCAAACGGCAAAGTGCGTGGATCATTCCATTATAAAGAACCGACGGCTGCGATCGAGGGGGTACCCCGCGGTCCGACGGCGCCTGCAGAGCACTTTGCCCCATCGCCTCCAATGCGGTTGCCGACATCCACGGAGAAACCTCTGAACCGCCCACCGCGCTTTCGATCACCCCGATCGGCACCCCGCTCTCCCGCTGAAGCCGCAAACCGAAACAAATTCCCACCGCCGAAAAGACCGGAACCGATGATTCGTCGGCAACCAGCCAGGTTTTATAAATCCCCTCGCCGCTCACATCCTCCTGAGGCGTCTTCGCCGCATTAAAATCCACATTGAACAGACGAAGCCGGTCATTACTGACTCCCTCAAGCTCCTTTGCAAGAAACGGATAATTCCGAACCGGCGTATCCATATTGGACTGCCCGCCGCACAGCCAGACATCGCCGACAAGAAGATTGGAAAGTGAAACCTGAAACTCGAAACTGGAAACTCGAAGCAAACAACCGGTGGATGAGGCTTTCATTGGATCAAGAACAACCTGCCACTCGCCAAGGGCACTTGTCACTCCACTCTTCTTCTGACCGGCAAATTCAACAGTAATTTCTGCACCGGGCTCCGCGGTTCCAAACACCGGAAGCGGCTTGCCGCGCTGCAGAACCATATTGTCCATAAACAGCCCGTCAAGCGTCAGGCCGGCCGCCGCAAAGCAGCTCAGACTGACCGCAGAAACCTGACATAACACGCTGAAAATAAAACGTCTCACAGAATCCGCCCCGTCACTTGATTGCACACAAAACAATTGTGCCAACGTTTGTACAAAAACGACCCACAACCTGTCAAACGCTTTAGGTTTCAAAGTTGAACGCGAACCGCAAAGAACCACGAATGAGCGCGAATTGGAATGTACACTTATTTCACGGGCATCCGCACGGCGTCCGGCCAGCAGCGCCGCGCCAGCGGCAACCACGTTCATTGGCCAGAACACTTTGGCATTCCATTATTGATAGATCTTCAGGTTCAGCAAATTACGGAACTCCCCGTATGGGGTCACAGGCTGAACAAATTTTTGATTGCGTAAAGGCATGTACGAATCGGACACCTCGGTCTCCAGCCAGCGCCGCAGCAGCTGACACAATTCTTCGGTTTTCTCAGGCATCTCAGCAGACACATCAACCGCCTCACCAATATCTTTCTGAAGGTCATACAATTCCACTTTACCGGTATAATAATAAATCAGCTTGTAATGACCCTTTCGGACGGCAGACATCGGAGGATCATACGGCAGTGCAGCCCCGGCCTCTGCCGCCGGCCACCAGAACGGAAAATGTAAAAACAACGTATCGCGTCCGTACCCGGCGGCATCCGTGGGATCTTTGAGCAGAGCCGACAGCAAACCGTGACCAGTCCGGGCTTCCAGGCCGCCGGCTTCAAGCAGCAGCGAATAGATATCCTGCCCAGTCACCGGAACCTTGCAAACCGACCCGGGAGCCACCTGCCCCGGCCAGCGCACAATAAACGGGACACGCACGCCGCCCTCAAACACATTCCCCTTGCCGCCGCGCAGCGGAACATTGGATGTAATGATCTTGTCGTGCCACTTGTGCCCCTCCGGAGCAAACTGAAAGCGGTTGATTCCGCCGTTGTCGGACAGGAATATCACCAGCGTGTTTTCAGAAAGCGGACGTCCGTCAGCACCGTTGGTCCGCTCGAGCTTATCCAGAACGCGACCGACCGCATCATCAAAACTTTTTACCATCGCCGCATAAACGGGATAAGGATCGGCCCGGTCATCCAGCCAGCCTTGGCGCCCTTTCTTCTCGAAGTGCTCGCGATAGCCGGAGGCCGGATCATCCTGAAACGGGGAATGAACAGATCCGCTGCAGTAATACAGAAGGAACGGACGGAGTCGGTTTTCCTCAATGAACCGGCAGGCTTCCCCGCTCTCCGCCACGGCCAGGTAGCTGTCTTTCGGCTGATTCATCGGCGTGCCGTACTGTTCCCACTCCGGATACCAGTTCCGGTAATTGGACCCGCCTTTGTCAAAATAAGCAATGGTTTCAAACCCCTGCGCCATCGGCGTGGCGGATTCAATTTTATTATGATAGCCGATATGCCATTTCCCCAGGAACCCGCAGCGGTAACCGGCCCGATTCAGCCGCTCGGCAAAGGTTTCGTATTTCCCGTCGACAAACATGCGGTTGGAGGCCGGCAGGACTGCAAACTCCCGGTTTCCCTGCCAGCCGTCCGGATCGACAATTTCGTTGAAGTATTCATCGTGCGGACAGTCTACCGTTGCCTTGATGACCCCAGTCTCGACATTATGACGGCCGGTCAGCAGCATGGCTCGCGTCGGGCTGCACATTGGCGAGACATAGGCCTGGGCAAAGCGCATGCCCTGCTCCGCCAACCGGTCGATGTTCGGCGTTTCATAATACGCCTCACCCGTCTCACTGAATTGCTTCTGATAGACAGACGTGTCCATCCATCCCAGATCGTCGGCCAGGATAAAAATGAGATTCACCGGTTGTTCGGCCCCAAACAGCATTCCTGAAAAGCCGATGCACATACCAAGCGCGCCAACCAGTCTTCTTGTTTTGCGGTGCGGCCGCCACGAAAAGCAACGGCATCCATCTTCTGTTTTACCGGTCAGAGTCATTTTATTTTGACCTCCAGGTCGAACGGCAAAGCCGGCAGCCCCGTTTTATTGTACAAAGCCCACTCGGGCGTATTCTTGAAGGCGTAGCGAACCCGTTCCACTTTTTTATCTCCGACTTCAAACTGCATGGTGCCTTCAGAAACCGTTTCCGCCGGAAAATCCTGCACCTCTCCGTCTACGAAGACGGCTGTAAAATTCCCCGCGCCCGCTGGTTTAACGACCAAGCCGCCTGGACAGTTTGTAAAAGCAACCGAGACCTTCGAACCTTTCTGCACTGCCGAAACAACCTCCGGACCCCGGAAAACCACCTCTTTCCCGTAGGTCTGGTTCAAGGCGCTGAGCGCCAGGCGCGTGCCGACCGGCTTTTTATTGAGCGGATGCAGATCTTTTTCTTCGCCCACATCGTAGGCCGTGCCGATTCCGGTGTACGGAAGCTCCAGAAAATCCTGCTGTATCTGCCGGAACTGCGCCCACAGGTTGCGATCGTCATTGGCTCCGTAGCCTGCAAGCTGAACAATGTAGACCGGCAGGTTTGGATCCTCGAATTTACGGCGCATCATGGACAGGTAATCCTCAAACCAGCCCCGGTATGCGTCGACTGTCTGCTGCCCCGACAGGGCTTCGGTTTCGCCCTGATACCAGACGACCCCCCTGATGCGCAGCGAAATGATCGGCGCGATCATCGCGTTGTAGCAGTGCGCAGAGACCCGCTGCATGATGCCTGGTTTCTTTACTCCGCTTTCGGCAAAAATGCGGTCCCGCTCGGCCTGAATCGCACGGTAACGCGCATCTTCACGCTGGATCACATCGCGAGCAGGCGTTTTTTCGAGCGTTTCGTCATCCATGTAGCTGACCACCGTTGCTCCGCCGTAGCAGTTCTGGATCAGTCCGACAGGCACGCCCAGCTCCTGGTACAGGTGCAGGCCGAAATAGAAACCCACGGCCGAAAAGTTCGCTGCGGTGTCAGGCGTGCAGACCTCCCAGCCGGGCTTGCGGATCAGTTCGGCCTTCGGCTCTTCCGCCGTGTCGGGAACCACGTTGCAGAAGCGAATCAGCGGATAATCCGCAGCAGCAATATCCTGCGCGGTATTTATGCATTTTCTGACAGCAACGCCCATGTTCGACTGGCCCGTGCAGAGCCAGACTTCGCCGACAAGAAGATCGGAATAATGAATTGCCGGATCATTGGCGTCGGAGGAAGCAGTCAGGCCCCGGGGGATGGAAGAAACCGGCATGGGATCGAGATCGACCCGCCAGCTTCCATCAACATCGACTGTTGCCGACTTTCTCTGGCCTGCAAATTCGACCGTGACTTCGGTTCCGGGGTCGGATTTGCCCCAGACCGGAACCGGCGCCCCGGCCTGCAAGACCATGTGATCCGAAAAAACAGCAGACAGCTTCAGCTCCGCCCCTGCGCTCAATCCGAGCAGCATCGCCATCATGACGGCATGAATGACTTTGTTTCTCATTTATTGTTCCTTTACAGATTGGAGCAGCCAGTTTTCGACGCCATGCGTCATGATCTGAACGAGCCCGTTTTTATCGGTCAGCCAATGGATCGGCTGAACCCCGCGGCCGGTCTGCAGATACGAATCAAAGAGAACGGTTTCCCCAGAAACAGGCACTGGAAGTTCGGTTTCAAATTCCAGTCGCTGGTCGGGGTGAATCTTGGCCAACTCGCGAAGCATGGTGAAACGAAGCGGTGTTTTCCCGGAGTTGCCGTTCATAAGAAGATGGGGCAAGGTGAATTCGCTCCGCAGCGTTCCCGGCGCCTCCTGTTCGATCCGCAGCTGTTTCCCGGAAAGTCTGATAGTATTGTTTACATGCGTCCCCTCCATACTCAGCTCAGCGAACGAAATCATGTCGGGCGGGATCGGCTCGGTGAGCGCGGAGCGAAAGGACCAGCTCTGCGGGATTTCGTCGGCATCAACCCGCAGCACCGCCTGGAACGTCCCGGTCTGCCGTTCCCGGACACGGCTCCCTCCCCAATACGGAAGCACAACCTGTTTCTCGATCCGGTATTCGGCCCCCGGCCCCTTTTGTGACCGGCTCAGCGTGAGATGCCCCGCCGGCGGATTCAGGTCGTTACCGGAGAGGCCTTTTCCGTTCCAGCGGATGATCTGATAAGTCAGCGTATAGTTTCCCGTCAAACCCGTTTTTCTTACAGGAACAAACTGCGGCACCGCACGCGAAACCGGTTCAATCTGAAAAGGCGCATCCAGCTGGGCAACTCCGGCAAGCAGCGGGAGTTTTCCGGAAGCAAGCCAGGCGGAAACCGCGGCGGTAAACTTGAGAAACTCACGTTTTTTCACTGGCTTACCCCCAGCTCCTCTTTCATGGACGCATACCACTCGAGGTAGTCATACAAATGCCGGCGGCCCTCAGGAACGGTATCCGGCATCGGCGCGGGGTCGACCCGACTCAGATAGTCGGCAAAATAGGCTTTGTGCCGTTCGATGATGTCTTTGACCTCCGGATTTTCGGCCAGGTTATTTTGTTCGAGCGGGTCCCTGATCAGGTCGTACACATCGATTTTTCCGTCGCTGTAAAAAATGGTTTTAGCCCCCCGGGTATCCCGAAATGAAACCCCGAGATAAGGCACGGATGTTTCGCCGACGACATAGTCGCGCCATTCCGCCTTTTTCTTTTCAAGTAACGGACGCAGGCTGCGACCGAACCCTGTTTTCGGCAGCGGCGGCGATTCAGCATAGTCGCAGAACGTTGCGGCCACATCATAGCCGCTCGCCAGATGTTCGCTGTCGCGCACCCCGGCAGGAATATCGCTGCCCCAAAAAATCATCGGCACCCGCCAGGACTCCTCTTCCAGAAACCCCTTGCTGAGTTTGCCGTGGAAACCAAGCCCGTCGCCATGGTCGCTTGTCAGCAGAATCAGTGTATTTCCGGCATACGGTGAGTTTCTGACCGCATCCATAACCAGACCGATCTCTGCGTCCACCGCCTCACACTCGCGATAATACTGATAGGCGTAATATTGCCAGTCGGACCGGCTCCAGCCTCTGCCGTAGCCGGAATCGGACTTGAAATTTTCCGGAACAGGCGGCATTTCCTCCCGAAAGACCGATGCCATGGCATACTTGCCCAGCACTTCGCCGCCCGCACCTGCGCGGAAACAGCAGTCGTGCGGAGCCAGATAGCTGACATTCAGAAAGAAGGGCTGATCCGACACCGGCCGGTTCTGAAGCCACCCGAGCGCGGAGCGGGTCACCAGCGGATCGGTTAATTCTCCGAACGGAGATTCCGGCTGGGACGATAGCAGAACATCGAAACTGTCCCGGCAGGTCCGGCCGCTGACATGCCATTTCCCGGTATAAACGGTTTCATAACCGGCGTTGCGCAGCCACTGGCCCAGATCGGGCAGCTCATCGCGAACCGGCATGTCATTCACCATCACGCCGCTTTCCTTGCTGGAACGTCCGGTGAACCAGGCCGTGCGCGCCGGACAGCACTGCGGCATAACGCTGTACGAATTCATGAACGAAAACCCTTCCCGCACCATCCGGTCGAGATTGGGAGTCTTCACATACGGATTGCCGTAGGCGGACAGTGCCTGATGGTGCATCTGGTCCACCTGAATGAACAGCAGGTTCGGCCGTCGTTTCATCTTCTGTTCCTGTTGCGGGCGGCCGCCTGTATGCATCCCGCCCGACGTTGCCTTCATTGTCAGTTTGATTCCGCCAGTTTGACGGCATAGTTCCCGCCGTCCAGAACAGCCGGCCCGCCGGCGTCGAGCTCTACCACGTCGCCGACCTCCCACTCTCCGGATAGAGAGCTGAGCGTAATGTTTTCCTGCCCGATGAATGCCCGGACCGCATCCAGATCAATCCGGCCCTGCGGCTGCGCGGGGCGGAACAACAGGTTCCAGCGGGTTTTATCCAGACGGAACAGAACGATTTTCCCGTCAACCGAAAGCGCATCGGACGCGCGCCGCTGGTCGGACCGGCACCAGTAGAAGCCGTCTGTTTTGATAAAGGTCACGGCGGCGCCGCCCTCGATCAGCCGGCCCTGTTCCGTTCCGGAGGCGTGGGCATAAAAGCCCATTGGCGCCAACATTCTTGTCTGCCCTTTCACCCGGATATCAACCGGCGTTTCCCCGTAGTTCACCCAGACCTCAGCTCCGTTATCAAACTTCGTTTTCTGAACCAAACGATCCGCCGTAACAAACTCATGAGAGACCATTTGATGACCGAAAACCGCCTCGTGGAACTTTGCCGTCAGGTAATAGGATTCCATGAACCGTTTTTGATTCTTCGGCCAGCCGTAGCCGCGGAAGTCATCGCGCCAGAACAGGGACGATGCCCCGTACAGCATGGCGGTCAGGTCTTTCTGCGCGGAGATTTCCGGAGCCAGTTCATAGAACCAGCCGGGCGAGTCTCCCCAGTACCAGGTGGAGTCCGAGCAGTCGTGATACACCAGCTGCCAGAGCGGAATGCGGTTTTTTGGGCTGACTCCATATTTCAAATAGAGCGGACTGAAATCATCCAGCGATTTCGGGCTGCGCAGGTGCCCGGGATTCCATCCGTTCTTATTGTCGCCCGCGGTCCACCAGAGGGCCCCGCTCAGCGATCCTTCCGTATAGTCGACTTCATCCACCGCCCAGTCATTGCCGTGCTCCGTCCCGAGCACCAGCCCCTTGCCGGTATAATACTTGAGCACTTCGAGCTTGTTCCGCATATCCTGGAAACGATCGAAGGTGTGCTCCGGATGATAATCCTCCGCCACATCCATCGCACACATCACATCGATAAAATGCGCATTAAACCCGACGTCTTCAATCAGGGCCTTGCTGTATGTTTGTGCCGCATTGAGCGCATATGCGGATGAACGGGAATAGTACTGCAGCCCCTCCAGCGTGCGCCACCCCTTGACCAAACCGCCGCCGGGCCGCACCACCCGGGCCGTTTTCTGAATGTTATCCCGCTGGAACCAGGTTTCACCTTCCAGAATATCTGAATAACTGTCATAGCGCAGCGTCAGGTATCCCATTTCATTCAGCTTTTCCAAATCCGCCCGGCCGCGGCCGCCGCGCTCGGCATTACAGAACGTGGCGCGGGTTACGCCCAGATTGCGCGCATCATGAAGGAACTCAAATACATCGCCATCGCCCCAGATCGGCGGCGATCCGGCAAGACGCATCACATCCGGACGCCCGGCCGCCTTCTGAGCCAGCGTTTTGAGCCGGCCCTGCTCTTTCTGATGGTCCCGGTACATGCCGGCCAGCGCAACATAACCGCCGCCATCCGAAAAGTGATAGGAAATCCGCCGGCGAAAAGCCATCGTCCCCATACTGCCCTGCCACAGCGGCTGCGGCCAGATTCCGTCCGGTGTTTTTTTCAAATGCATGGCCGAACAGTGCGGCGTCTCAAACAGAATCATCAAGCCGTCGCCATTTGCCAGATCAACCACCCCCAGCCATGGCATATCCAGACATGAAGTATTGGCATAGGTGCTCAAAATCCAGTCGGCGTATCCCTTCATATCCGACTGGCCCTTCAATACCCCGCTGGAGCGATCGCAGAACACCAGATGGCCGTCGTCCAGCCTGGTTGAAAACAGCGGCGGCAGCCCGACGCAGGTCAGCGGAAGCGCCGGATCATCCGTGTACAGCTCAAAAGAAAGCGTGTTGCCGTCCAGTGCCGCATCCAGAAAGTATTGCTGTCCGCTCCCGGAATCCTCAACGGTCAGCTTCAGCAGAGATGAGCCGGCCTTCTCGACATCCTTCAGATTGAATAACCGGTATTCCGGTTTTGTGATGTGCTGCCAGCCGTCAGACCCGGATGTCCCGGCACACGAATCAAAGCGGGCGATCCACTCCCGGCCGGTTCCGGAATCCTTGACCGACAGCATATTGCGGTCGGAATCCGCCATGAACATTAAGCGTTCGTTATGAATGCTCTCCGCAAAAAACAGAGATGGAATGAGCAGGATAATACCGATTATTTTTTTCATGAGTTTTCCTTTATTAAAAATGTTCACTGGCATATTTGTTGGGCAGATGTGTTTTCATATTCCGAATGAGCTCAGCGTATTCGGGATTGGCCGCCAGGTTGGTGTATTCCCGAGGGTCCTGCGACATATCGTAAAGCTCCTCGCTTTTGTCGGCGTAGCGAATGTATTTATACTTTCCGAAACGGACCGAACTGTTTCCCGGAGATGTTGTTGTCACTGCCGGCTGGGGCCAGCTTGCGTGTACATCCTGCAAGAGTGGCGCCAGGGAATGCCCGTCAATATCAACCTTCTTCGGCAATCCTGCGAGTTCAACCAGCGTAGGATACAAGTCCAGAATACTAACCGGGGTTTTGCAAACCCGTCCCGGCCTAATCCCGGGTCCGACAATAATGAACGGCGTCCTTGTGGCATTGTCCCAGAGAGTCCACTTGCGGGTGTGCTGTTTCTCGCCCCAGTGGAATCCGTGATCGCTCCAAAAGCTGACGATCGTATTATCCCGATACGCTGAGTTCTGCCAGGCGTCGATGACCAGACCGAGGCAATGGTCGCTGAAAGTAATCGAAGCCAGATAGGCCTGCACGAAGCGCTTCCATGCCTCGGGATCTTTTTGAAGAATATCGCGAAAGAAGTTTTTTGCCCCCACGTATTTTTCGGGATCGCAGGCAGCGACAAGTGCCGGATCATTCGCAAAATTCTTAATCGCATAGGAAGGAATATCATCCATGTCATTCAATGGTGCCGCCGGCAGTTCGATGCTTTCCAGAGGATACATGTCCAGATACTTCTTCGGAACATACCATGGAGCATGGGGGCGAAAGCATCCATAGGCCAAAAAGAACGGTTCCGTATGTTCGTCCGCCAAACGTCTGGCGATGTCCTGAGCCTGCTTGTAATCAGCCATGTCTTCATCCTGAACGGTATCGCCTGTAGAAACACAAGCTGCCCGCCCGGACGCCATCAGATCCGATTTTTTGTCGAGCGCCATGGCGGCATATTCAGACCAAACCCCGTCAATACCGCCCGCAGCAGTCCCGGTTGCATATTTTCCCGAATCTGCTCCCAGCGGTTTCAGCCAGGAATATTTAGGGCAAACGTGATCCCAGGAAAGATCGTGCCCGGGAGTATCGTCACTCCAGATATGCTGAGGTTCCCAGCCATGAAAAATTTTCCCCGAAGCTTCCGTCCGGTATCCGTGCCGGCGGAAATACTGGGGCAGAAACACGTGATCTTTCAAGCGCGGGGCATCGCGCCCCAACTGATGTAGAAAATAAACCCCCGAGTGATGAGGAGCAATCCCGGACAGTGCTGCAATCCGGGACGGATTGCAAATAGGACAGGCAACCTGGGCCTGGTCGAATATCACTCCCATTGCAGCCAATCGATCCAGATTGGGCGTTTGGGCCTTCAGACTGGAGCCGGTAATGAACCCAACATATGAGTTCATATCATCAGCCATCAGATAGAGTACATTGAGACGCTGCGTTTGTTTTTCATCCGTAGAAAACGCCGTTGTGCAAAGCGTCATCGTCAGGCAAAAAACCATCTTGAAAAAATTCTCCATATCCTCATTACCTCTTTCGTATAAACTTTTCCCGAAACGAGTCACGCCACCGTAGTCAAAGTGGAAACCCGCGGAAACAGAGAACCTGTTATGGCAACATGATAGAGCAGCTCCTGCGTCAGGCGCTGCTGCACATCCTGTACCGCATCCTGACCGAACAGATTATTCCATTCGTCGGGATCGTCTTTCAGGTTATACAGCTCGCCCTTCAGGCCGTTGAGCAGGCGATCCCGCTGCTTCAACTGCCCCGGCGCATACAGAATCAGCTTCCATTCATCGGTCCGCCACATCAGCGCCGGCGCACGCTCGATTCCTTCGCAGCCCGCACCATGATATTCGGCATAAGACCCTGCGTTCGACTGCTCCATCAAGTTGATCCCGGGATACACCAGAGGATGTTCCAGCCCCGCATTGCTCAAAAGAGTCGGCACCACATCCACCAGAGAAGCGGGAGCATCCGAAACCTCACCGCGCCGGGATTCCGGAATGACACTGCCGGAAAGGATCATAGGAACGCGCACGGCCCCGTCATAAAGATTATACTTGCTTGTTCGGAACAGCCGCTCGCCCATCATATCCCCGTGATCGGAACAGAAAACGATCAGGGAGTTTTCAAGGATTCCTTTGCTCTCGAGAGAGTCCAGAACCTTGCCGAACAGGTCATCGACAAACGAACAATAGGCCCAGTAGCGCAACGTTACCTCGCGCCGCTCTTTGGGCGTCATTTCTTTCCAGACCGGATACGTGGCGTCATATAAATCCTTGCGACAGGAAACTTCGGCATCGGGCCCGACATGCCCGTTCGGTTCCCGCTCCCGGACACCCCACGGCGGAATCGGAAAATCGGGGATCTCATCAATCGAATACAGCTCGGTATATTTTTGAGGCGGACGGATCGGTGCGTGCGGTTCATCCAGCGACAAATAGAGAAACAGCGGGCGCGAAGCATCGCGCCCGGTCTCAAGGAACGTCAGGCACTGGTTTGTCAGCCATCCCCCCATATGGTGTTCGGGAGCCACCTTGCTGTCCCAGCCGATAAACGACCACGGCCCGTCGGAGCCGCCGAACTGAACCGCCTCGGGATGCCTGCCCCTCTCGGCCTTTTGCTCCTCAAAGACGGCCCGGGCACCGGGCAGATTATCTTCAGCATAATAGACCGACCCGGGCTCCCGATGAACCCCGCCGTGCTCACAGGAACGCACCTCAAACCCCCGCGTCGTCGGGGCAAACCCGGCCGGTTTCATTCTGTCAGCCGGCAGCGGCTCATACCAATGGGTTTTCCCGAACCCGGCGGTCTGATATCCCGCCTGACGCAGAATTTCCGGCAGCGGGGCTGCCGGCAGCGACTCATCGTCGGGAATCATCTGGGCATTGCAGCGCACGCCGCTCTGGGCCGGGTAAAGGCCCAGCAGCATGCTGTAGCGGCTCGGCATGCACATCGGGACATTGCAAACCGCCTGCCGAAAATGCACGCCTGTTTTTGCCAGCCGGTCCAGATTCGGCGTATGAACCCGCGGATCACTGCACCCCAGCGCATCCCAGCGCTGCTGATCGGTCATCAGAAATATAATATTGGGATGCTCCTTTGAGGCCTGCGTCTGCGCCGGCAGCGCACCCAGCGCGCGCTGGATTCCGGCCCCGGCCACAGTTCCTCCTGAAAGGAGACAAAAATCACGCCGTTTCATAATACACCTTTATCTTTACTGATCCGGCTTAAGACAAACACAATTGAAACCTTATTCCGAACCGATTCGTGCCCGCAGAAACTGCTGCGGTTCCGAGCCAAGGGTAATCCGGTTGGTGACAGATTCAAACACACCGGCCTCCAGATCCCCGGTTTCGACCACAACGACTCCGAGGTTCGTACTCCATACCCCGGAGACCAGGTTTGTGGTCTGCTCCAGCGAATAAGTCAAACCGTGCGCTTCGGCATCGGTGCGCCGGGCATAGACATATTCCAGCAGGCTGGTTCCACTGTCCGAAATGATCGTAAAAGACGGCTGATAGCCGACATTACTGACGTCGGACGGATCCCCGCCGAAGCCGAACTCCGCCAGGTTGCTCAGTCCATCCCCATCCGCATCATCCGTCATGCCGGTTGCAATGCCGACCGAATAACCGGCAATCCATCCGGAATAAGAAGGATCCGAATACATTGAAAGAGCACCGAGTTCAAACAGGGCCACTTCGGCAGTCATATTGACACCGCTGTTTCCGCTCATTCCAAAACCGACGCCGACAATATCCGGGTTAATGGAATAAGTATATGTTGCTGCCGGACCGATGTTGAAACCATTAACCTTGTAGGATGCCACCCATTGATCTCCGGTTGTATCCAGCTCAATGGTGTATAAACAAAAATTGGTAACCGAGGAATATGAAGTACCGCTTTGCTGGGCACTACCAACCATTGCCCCGAGCCCCCCGTCCGACAAGATTCGAATCCACGGCGAATCCGTATTCTGGAACCAGTTCATCGTTGAGGAGGCTTTGTCTGCCGAGATAAAACCGATCGCGAACGGAATGGTCTGTCCGCTCTCCTGGGGATTCATACGGAGAAACGCAGAAAAGGTATATTTTTCTCCGGATTGCGGCACAAAATCAAGAAAACAGGAGCGTGCATTATTCACCGTGGAAGTGGTGCTGCCCTCTTCGGTAAAAACATAATTAACAGAACCGCTCCATGTTGTTGCCCCCGTTGTAACATCCGGCTCTGAACTGATAAAACCGCTGCCGGCAGAGCCCTCAAACCGTTCCCGAAAAACCGTCTCGGAAGGAACAAATTCGGAAAGTTCAAACGAAGCAATCTCCGCAGTCATATTGATACCACTGCCTCCGCTCATTCCGAACCCGACACCCTCAATAGAAGGATTAACAGTATACGTGTAGGTTGCCGTCGATCCAATGCCATATCCATTCACAGTATAGGAGGCAACCCATTGATCTCCGGTTGTATCCAGCTCAATCGTATAGGTATTAACGTTTGTCGCAGCAAGATAACCGGCTCCGCTCACCGTTGCCTTATCCGCCATCGCCCCAAGTCCTGTTGAAGCCACACGAATCCATGGCGAATCTGCATTCTGAAACCAATTCATCGTTGAAGAAGCATTGTTTGTTGAAATAAATCCGACCGCAAACGGAATCGTCTGGCCGCTCTCCTGGGGATTCATTCGCAGCGAAATGGACAACGTATATTTCCTGCCGGATTCCGGGATAAAATCCAGAAAAGAGGATCTCGTATTATTCACGGTCGAAGTGGTGGTGCCGATCCCCGTATAAACATAATTAACCGTCCCCCCCCACTTTTTGGCATCCGTCGTAATGTCCGGCTGAAAACTGACAAAATAGTCGCCGGCAGCTCCATTAAATGATTCCTGATAAACCACCCCGCCATTAGCAATCACAGCGAAAAAAACAACCAGGATCGCCAACACATACATTGCACGCTCTTTCATTTTCACTCCTTTTTTTGCATACAGCAACCGTTGCTGTCCAATAAATCTATCTAACCAACCCAAAATTGCAATATAATTTTCCAGTTAGGCACATAAAAAACAGCCCCCCGGGGCCCCCATGAAATGATCCGTATTTAACAACTCGTATTGCCTCCATGCCGGTTCGGTGCTACTTTTTCGGGCCGAAAAATTAAACCTCTTACAGCTTCTGATGAAAAATTCAGCGAAAACCAAACGAACAACCATTCAGGACATTGCCACCCTGTGCAATATCAACAAGGCAACCGTTTCCCGAATCCTGAACAATAAAACGGACCAGTTTCCAATTTCCGAAAAAACGATCAACAAAGTCAAAGAAGCAGCCCAACGACTCAACTACCGCCCCAATCGGCTGGCACAAGCCACCGGCAGCCAGCGGACCAATCTGATCGGTCTCTCTTTTTCGGGCTTCAACGGACTGGGCGAGACCGAAGCACTCTATGAGAGCCAGATGGTCAGCCGCTTTTTGGCACCGATCCTGTCCACCCCCCGATTCAGCAAATACGACCTCGTGGTCCACTCCAGAGATGAGCAGGTCGAAAAACCGCTGACAGAGTCTGAATTTAAGACCGACCTGTTCGACGGGCTGCTCTACCTGATGCCCTCCGAAACACACCTCGAATTCATCAATATCGCCTCGGAACAGTTTCCAATCGTCGTCATGGGGTACACCCCGAAAGCAGAGGAAACCGTTCCATGCATCGACATCAACAACCGCAAAGCCGCTCAGAAAGCAGTAACACACCTGATCGAAACCGGACGAAAATCCATCCTCTATCTCGGCTCAAAATACTCCAAACACATGCAGTTTCAAATCGACCGCCTCGATGGATATAAGGACGCCCTCCGGGCACACACCCTCCGTCCGGTCTCCAGACTCATTCATACAGTCACCTGTGATGAAACAAGCGTTACAGATTTTTTCCGCAACCTGCCGGACCTCGATAAAATTGACGGCCTGTTCTGCCCGGACGACGAACTGGCCGCCCACAGCATCAGCGCACTGAGCAAACTGGGCAAAAAAATCCCTGAAGACATCGCTGTCGTCGGCTTTAACAACGCCCCGGTTTCAACCCTGACGAACCCCTCACTGACCACCATCGACATTCCCGCCAAAAAGGTGGCCGAAGCGGGACTGAACCTGCTGCTGGACATCATCGAGAAGAAGGCGCCCTACCAGGCTGGATTTCACGAAATTGAAACCAAACTGATCGAGCGTCAGTCTACATAACCGCTTAACCAGTCAAACCCATTCAGCTGATTCTGCCGGAATCAGCCTCGTATTTTTCGCGCAGTTCATCCATCACCTGATGCGTAATCGGGTATTTTCGCAGCACAAAAAATGAACTGAACATGAGGATCGGACCGACAATAAAAGTCATCAGAGCCAACTTGTTGACCGTTTCAACGGCTTGGCTTTCCGCTCCGGAAACATAACCGACACTCTTCAGGATATACCCCGTCACAAACAGGCCGAGGGCAGCGGCCGCCTTGGTAAAGAAGGAAAAGCCGGCCGCATAGCGCCCTTCGGTCACTTCACCGGTTTTCAGTTTTTTCACCATCGAGAGGTCCGCAATCATCGAAGTCGCCGTCGGCACGAGAATCCCGCATCCGCCCCACCAGAGCATCTGCAGCAGCCCGAACACCACACAGGAAAGATGGAAGGGATTCCCTTTTGCATCTGCAAACAGCGGAACGGCCTGCGGCTGCATCACCTTGCCGGTAAAGATTCCCAGCAGCGCCAGACACCCGAAAGAGCTGATGATCATCGCCAGATAGCCGGTTTTCTTTTTATCCAGCCGACGCACCAGGCTCCCGAGCAGCAGCGAACCGAGCGCAAACCCGACCATGCCGCCGGTATGAACAAAGGTTTTTTCGAGATCCGAAAACCTCATGTATTCCACATACGTGAACATCTGAACCTGGGAAACCACCATCATGGCGAACTGTGCCAGTCCGAAGAAGATGAAAACCAGCCAGACCAGCCTGTCGCTGTACACATCCCGCAGGTCGTGAACAAACGCCTTTACATGACCTGAAAATGTACCGTCCTCTTCTTTAACCAGCCCCTTCTCCGCAAACCGATACGTAAAACACACGCAAAGCACAATCAGCAGCAGCGCACTGCCCGCCAGGATCCAGCCCATACTGATGAAGTTTTCATGAATTTTCGTGCCGTCAATGCGCGATCCGTCTGCCGCAACCCGGTCGCCAAAAAACAGCACCCACCCCAGTCCGCCGAAGAGAATGTTGATGATCATGTTAAAACAAAAGCGAACGCCCTGCAGCCGTGCCCGATCCTCGTCCCTCTTGCACATTTCAAACCCGAGCGCAGTAAACGGAACCACAAACACCGTAAAGGCGGTTTTCATCAGAATGTTGATCCCGAGCAGATATCCGAACAGCGCTTTCTCGCCGCGAAACGATTCCGGCACCATCCAGAGCAGCAGAAACGAAACCGCCAAAACCATCCCGCCAACAAGCATATACGGATGACGCCGGCCATAACGGGAAACCGTACGATCGGAAATCGTCCCCATCAGCGGATCGGTCACGGCATCCCAGACCGTGGCAATCGACAGCGCGAGCCCGGCCATTTCCGGGCTCATGCCCATAATCTGCGTATAAAACAGCATTCCGAAGTTCGAAACACCGTTCATTGCAATCGAAGACGCCCCCTCTCCGGACGCATAACTCCACAGATCTCTCGTTCTCAACCGCTTAAAAAAACCGCTCACGTCACCCCCCTGCAATTAAACCTTTAAACCTCACACAACCGAACCGCCCGGTTTTCAACCAGAAACTCATGCCGCCCGCCATCCACGCTTTCGACCGCATCCGGCAAAATCACCCGGGCCGGAACCGGCGTTTCAATCTTCAGCTTCCAACCATTGGAAACTTTTTTCCAGTGGCAGGAAACCCGGCCCTGAATGGAGTCGTACGCCGCCTTCACATAATCGAACTTTTCGGTCAAACAGGGCTCGAACACGATCCGCTCAAAACCGGGCGCGGCCGGACGGAATCCGGCCAATGATTCGAACATCCATTCACAAACCGCGCCGAAGGCGTAGTGATTGAACGAATTCATGCTCACATCGCCGAACCCGTCCTCCTTCGTCCAGCTGTTCCAGCGTTCCCAGATCGTTGTGGCACCGTTGTTCACTTCGAAAAGCCAGGACGGGGATCCTTCGTTGAGCAAAAGCTGCACCGCAAGATCACTGCGCCCCGCCTTGGTGAGTGCCGGGCAGAGATAGCCGGTTCCAACAAACCCGGTCGTCAGATAGCCCGCTGATTCTTCCAGGCATTGGAAAAGACAGTTCTTCGCCTGCTCCAGATCATCACCATCGAGCAGCTCCATGGCAATTGCCAGCGCACAGGCGGTCTGTGTTTTCACGGCAACTTGCGAACCCTGGAAAAATGCATCACGAAACAACTTCCGGCTTTTCTCGGCTTCGAAGGTAAAATGTATGTAATCATCATCTTCTTCGATTACAGCAGCCATCTCCTGCATCAGGCGGGCATCATAAGCACGGTACGCCAGACCGATCATCCGGGTCGGTGTTTCAGCGTCAATATTGAGCCAGTCACCATAGGATTCCGCATCCGGACCGTTGTGCCGATTATCGCCGGTGCAGATCAACTCCATGTATTTTTTCATCTGCGGCCACCATTTGCGGATCACGTCCGTGTCGCCGTAGGCCTGCCAGAGCACATGCGGGCAGATCACACCGGCATCCGCCCAGGCCGCGGACGCGTACCCTTTGCGCCCGAGGTACGGCGCATAGTCCGGATAGCCGCCGTCAGCAGCCTGCGCATCGTGAAGATCAACCAGCCACTTATCAAAAAACGGACGGATGTCCGCCAGATACGAAGCGGAGCGAATAAACATCTGTGTGTCGCCGGTCCAGCCCAGCCGCTCATCGCGCTGCGGACAATCCGTCGGAACATCCAGATAGTTTCCGCGGAAACCCCACTGTATGTTCCGGAACAACTGATTCACCTTCCCGTTTGAACATTCAAACGAAGCGGTTTCTTTCAAGCCGGACATCCACACCATTCCCGTAACCGTATCGATCGGCAGATCGTCCGGAAGCCCCTCGACCTGCACATACCGGAATCCGTGATACGTAAAGCGCGGCGTCCAGATTTCCTCGCCGCCGCCTTTGGCAATATACACATCCGTCGCCCGGGCAGCGCGCAGATTGTCCGTATAGACCGTCCCGTTTTCATTCAGCATTTCACCGAATCTGAGCGTAATCCGGGTTCCGGCCGGGGCCTGAACTTTAAGCTCGGCCACACCGACCATATTCTGCCCCATGTCAAACACGGAAATCCCCGCAGCCGGGCTGCTGACACTCTGCGCCCGAATTTCATCCACAGTTCTGATCGGCGTTCCGGGGAACGGTTCAATCGCCTCCGGCAACAACTCTTCGCCCGGAACCAGGCAGCGCGGCTCCTTCCAGCCGCTGTCATCAAATCCCGGCGCATCCCATCCCGCCTCGTCCCGGCGGGCATCGTAGACCTCGCCCATCAGAAGATCCGACTTCAAGACCGGCCCTTCGATCGCTCTCCAGTCTGCTCCGCTGACAAGGGTCTGCTCGGAACCGTCTTCGTATTCCAGCATCAGCACGCAGGAAAACCGGGCATCGTGTCCGTAATACCCTTTATCCCCAAAAGGACCGATATATCCGGCAAACCAACCGTCACCGAGAATCGCACCGAGCACATTTTCGCCTAAAACAATCCGTTCACGGACATCAAACGTCTGGTAATAAACCCGCTTGCGATAATCCGTCCACCCCGGCATCAAATGGGAATCCCCCAGCTTGTTTCCATTCAGACGCAGCTCAAAAACGCCCAGCGCCGTCCCGCAAAGCACCGCCTTTTGAATCGGCTTATCCACTCGAAATGATTTACGAAGCAACGGTGTCTCCGTTCCCTCCTGCATCCGAATCCAATCCGCGGGCCACTCACCCGGCCCATATGCAATATCCACAAAAATCCCCTATAAATAACACAACAACCGTTGCTGGTGTATTACAAAATAGAAAACCGATCAAGCTGCACGTTTAAAATAATGCGAATACCGGAAATGCAGACGGTTCGGTGCCTCTGCGCGAGATCTTATTCCAATGGTTGGAAACGCCCGGTCGGGGTCCGGGCCGACAAAACTTTTCCCTGCCGCCATCGGCGGTTCCTCTGTGGTGAAAAGTCAACCATCGCACCGTCTCGGTGCATTTTCCAATGGCTGAAAAATGCAAGCGGGACGCATGCTTCTCCAACATAACGGGTCAAGGCTCAGCCTTGTTATTCATACTTGCCGGACAGCCAGAGCGGATCGACGTTCTGGCTGTCCCATTCCTGCCAGCGCAGCCGCAGGTTTTGCACGCGCTCGGGAAATGTTTCGGCCAGATTGTTCTTTTCGCCAATATCGTTTTTCAGGTTGTAGAGCTGAACCGGATGTCCCTTGCGAAACAGCAGTTTCCAGTCGCCCTGCCGAATGGTGCGGTACGACCCGCGCCGCCAGCAAAGCGTCTCGTGCGGAACGCCGGCGTTATTTCCGGTGATGTACGGAATCAGGTCCACTCCTTCGAGTTTCCACGCCGGATCCATTTTCACTCCGACAGCAGTCAGCGCGGTCGGCAGCACATCGAGTGTGCTGACCTGCTTTTCATAAATCCGGCCGGCGGGAATTTTTCCTTTCCACTGCATCATGTAGGGAACGCGCAGCCCGCCTTCAAACTGGGTGATTTTGATGCCGCGCAGCGGTCCGTTCACCGATGTGTTGCTCGGCGTCGGCCCGCCGTTGTCGGAGATCAGGAAAATCAGCGTGTCCTCTTCCATGTTCAGTTCGCGCAAAAGCTTCAGCGTTTTGCCGACCTCTTCGTCGAGTGCTTTCATCATGCCGGCAAAAATGCGGCGCTTCGGATCTTTAATCTCTGGAAATGCCTCCGCATATCCCGGCGGGGCCTCATCGACCGGCGCGTGCTGGTTGTAGAAAGCCAGATACAGAAACCACGGATTGTTTTTGTTGCGGCTGATGAAATCGCGCGCCCGCTCGCCGTAGGCAAAGGTGCTGAAATAGCCGTCTTGCTTTACATGCCGCGGCTGCGGGTTTTCTTCCAGCGAATCGAGAATTTCCGGGGTCGTGTAAGAACGGGAGTTTTCGAGGTTGCCGTAGTATTCGTCGAAGCCGCGCTTCATCGGCCAGAACTCCGGCTTGTATCCCAAATGCCATTTGCCGACCATCCCCGTGGCATAGCCGGCCTCTTTCATATAATTCGCCATGATTTTTTCCGAAAGCGGCAGCCCGTACTCTTTCCATTGCGGCCCCCACGGCGGATTGGTTTCGTGGCCGACGCGGCAGCCGTGCCGCCCCAGCATCAGCCCGGCCCGACTCGGACAGCAGAGCGAATCGGTCACATAGCCCTGCGTAAACCGGACGCCGTTTGCTGCGATGGAATCGATGTTCGGCGTCGGGATCTGCGGATTGCCCTGACAGCCGAATTCGCCGTAGCCGACATCATCCACATAAATCAGCAGGACATTCGGGGAACGTGACGTTCCATCCACTAAAGTTTTGCTAGAGACTGCAACGCTCCCCCCCGCGACCATCATCAAACAAACCAGCAAATAACGCTTCACCACACAGCCCCCATCAATGCCAACGTTTGTACACAACTGCCCGCAACCTGTCAACGGCGGGATGACACGAAAGAGATTTCAACCACGGATTTATCAAGCCGCAGGCGTTACCGATCATGAGGATGCACAGATTATTTCCAGCTTCCCGGCCACGGGTCGGGTGTTTGCACCTCGACTGATTGCGGCACTGGGAACCGACCGGGAGCGGTTTGGTTCTGCTCTGGATCTGGAGAACTACTCCGGCATGGCGCCGGTCACCGAGCGCAGTGGAAAGAGCGAATGGATACACCGGCGATGGAAGTGTTCGAACTTTATTCGTCAGAGTTTTCATGAATGGGCTGGCGAAACCACAAAGCATTCCATCTGGGCACGTGCGTTTTATATCCAGGCGCGCGAAAGGGGAATGGGACATCATCAGGCAGTTCGCGCCTTGGCATACAAGTGGATACGCATCCTCTATAAATGCTGGAAAGAGCGGGTTCCGTACGACGAACTGCATTACCTCAGCGTCCTTAAAAAACGCGGGTCGAATTTATGGAAGATTATTGCAGAACACCCCGATGCTATAAGGCTCAACGGGCCGATTGAAAGTCAGTTTTTATGTTGACGGACATCCTCAGATGGCTGGTTAGGCTCGATTTATTTTGGTTGTTAAAAATTCACTTATTTTCGTTTTACTAATTTTATCAGGAATCAAAATCGATGTGTGGCGACCATCTTCCGTTGATATCGTCAGTTGATTGAGTGATCGGGTAGAATCTTCGAATTGACCGAATGAGAACTCTTGAATATCTCTGTAGGCGATCTTGACCAATGGGGTTGTGTTGGTGATGTGAAGGCTCTTTACCCCGAAGAGAACTTCTCTTGCTCCCAAAAATTTCACCTTACTGATTAGGAACAAAACTATGAGCCCGAAAAGGCTACAATAAAGACCGGCCTGCAAACCTTCAGTGACTGACTTGCCTCCCATTTTCGCCCATAAGGACCACCCAATAATGTTCGCTGGGATGATGAGCATCATTGCAAACAGGAACCAATGCTTAGGAAGCTTGCTCTTCGTGATCTCAGGGATTGGTTCAAACCATCTCATATTATTTTTTCATGCCTAACGATTCGCATCACTCTGAGCCGGCGGAGCCAGCGATAGAGTGCGTGCGCTTGATACTCATCTAAGCCCTTCAGAAAGGGCTGTGTATTTCTTATTCTAAAATTAGGTGCCCCCTGGTGCTCAAGCTTCCCGGCACGATCATCAGGAGGCGTCTCACTTAACAAGAAAGGAGACTTGGATGAAGTATTACACAACGACGACGGAATACAACTGCGGAATCGATCTGCACACACGTCAGATGTACATCTGCGTGATGAATCGTGCAGGCGAGGTGCTGGTGCACCGCAACATCAGGGATAACGATTTCGGCTTCTTTTTAAAGCTGGTCGAACCATACCGGAAGGATCTAACCGTAACGTGCGAGAGCTGTTTCGTCTGCTTCTGGCTGGCAGACGCCTGCGAGGATGCAGGCATCAAGTTCGTGCTGGCTCATGCGTATTACGTAAAATCGATTGCGGCCAACAAGCATAAGAACGACAAGGAGGATGCTCGGGAGCTGGCCGAGTGCCTGCGCACGAACCGGATCCCTCCTGCGTATGTCTGTCCCCGCGAACTGCGACCTGTTCGCAACCTGCTTCGGCGTCGCACAAAGTATGTGCGTAACCGCGCAGTTCTGACAGGGCATTCAGCGCGAGAAGTGATGGCGGCAGGGAACCGCCCCCTGAACATTCAGGCGAACTCCAAAGAACGCTGGCGCGAAGGTGTGCGCAGCAGTTTTGAGGCTCCACTCGACAGTTTTACCGCTGAGGCAGAGCTCTACATGATTGAAAGCTATGACCGGATTATCATGCAGATGGAGCAGCGGATCGAAAAGTATGCGCGGGATTTTCAGCCGCAAGACTACCGGCTGCTCAGAACCGTTCCAGGCATTGGAAAAATCCTGGCGCTGACCATCCTGTACGAAACAATCGACATCAAACGGTTCCCGTCGGACAAGGACTTCGTGAGCTACTGCCGGCTGGTGGCCGGCACCAACGAAAGCGGCGGCAAGGACTTTGGAGGCAAAGGCCGCAAGATGGGCAACCCGTATCTCAAATGGGCGTTTATGCAGGCGGCAGTTCTCGGTAAACGGGCCGATAAAAAACTCAATGCCTATTATGAAAAGCTGGCCCGACAGAAAGGCAAACATATTGCCAATGCTGTGCTGGCCACCAAGATCGCCCGCGCTGTGTATTTTATGTTGAAACAGAAAACCGGATTTTCACCGGAGATGATGATGAGAGGACGACGATGATTTTTTGAGGAGACGGCGGGTACCCGAACGCCTAACTGGGACACAAGTGGCCTCCTGCAAACACGACGTAATAAACTGGGGCAACCCGAATCCGTCGTGATGGGAATCTGGCCTGATCCCTCCGCGCTTGATTGGTCCCGCCATCTCCGGTTTTTAAAACCTGATTTGAATGAGGAGCCGACCCTGCTGCAGGCCCGACACCAACTGGAATCTGTCTTTATGACGGACAACCGCTTCGCTCTTGAATGGGAAGTATGCAGGGACAGCCGACCAACGGGAGACAGGCTTTCGCTCGCGAAAGCAGTGACCGAAGGGAACGGCAAACCGAATGATTTTCTGGGACGTCCGGAATGCTTGCGAGCACCGGACAGCCGCCGCCCGCTGCAAAGCGGGAATCCCGGCCGACTGAGCCCGCACGGTTGTTTGAGCGGTGCCTGTCACCGACTCGCACTTGAAGAGAAAACGGCCTGAGTTTGATTGGGGAGAAGGACTGATCGATAGCGAAAGTTGCAAAACATAAAAACGATCAGATGGGGGATTTTTGTGCTTTACTCAGAAGGGCTTAATGGTGGTTCGCATTGATTTTTAAAGATTCGATAATGCAATTGATATCACTTTGCCCGATGTCTATTTCAGATGTTTCCGTTTTTACTATAACAAGTTCCACCGCCTCATTTGGGGAGGTAAAGCATATTAACGTTATGCAACGATCTGTGGTGGGATCTCCAAGTTGAAAACCAGTTCGTCCATCGATGTTGTACTCAAAGTAGGTGCTTCCTGTTGAAAGGACTGACGATTTTAGCAGTAACAGACATGAATTCTGAAGAGTCGTTTCTGTTGGCTTAAATGCGGAAATCTGATCTGGCGATGAGTTTAGGCAGTTCTTCAAGAACGAATATTTTGATTCAGTGTATGGATCTTTATTAAATAATTCTCCTCCCCCCGTCTGGAGGCTATCCACACCCATGAGTGATGATGATTCTGCCCAAACAATGATACGTACTCCATTTGAGAATGAGTAAACGGTCATGTTTGTAGAGGTGCTCATTATTTCGGGTGGAAACTCCCAGGGAGTAGATAGCATGCACGTAGAGTTCGTAAGCGATGATTTAACTGGGCTAGGTTCTGACCAGCGTAACGGTTGGGGGATAAGATATAACTCAGGCGCTTCTGCTTTAGGAAATATAGATTTTAAGTCATAAACCCAAGCCATCCTACTAAAAAACCAGATGGCCAGAACACTTAGTAACGCGAGAGGTGCTACAGTGAATAATAAGTGTTTTTTCTTCATAATATTTTACTGCGAACGACAAACATCACTTTGAACCGCCGGAGGCGGTAATAGAGTGGGTGTTCTGGTTCGCTAGTGGGTTTGCATTTTTTATAATGTCATGAGCCTTCTTTATGGCATCTGACGAGTCGGATATCAGCAGTTGCCCAAACCAGTCGCTAGTTCCATCATTCAGGTCAAAAAAATAGGTTTTGATTTTTCTTCCAGTGGAACTGTGATCAATGATGAATTCCGTTTCAATCCCTTTAAAAAACCCAAGAGTTACATCCGTTTGGTTTTTTTGAAAGCTGGAGGTGGGCGGAAGGTCCTGCATTCCCTCTTCGAAATCACTGGCCATCTTGTCATATATGAACTTCATATTATCTGGATTAACGGTAAACAACAGGCACACATCGTTTGTATTTGGCCCCCACTTGAAGGAATAGAGATCCATGTGACCAGAAGATTCCGCGGTGACGTCTAAAGGAATATTGAATGAGTATGTTTTCCCGGTAATATTGGTGGTTGCGCTTTCTAATTCCTGAACCACAGGTGTCGTTTTCGGTGCTCCAAGAACCTCTTTCGAAGGCATGGTTTTACATCCAACCAGAAGAATCAAAAAAATGAGGGCTAATCCTTTATTCATAATTATCCTTTGTTAGCGAACGTTACCAAGCAGCGGCGGCGGTTAGCCGTACGCTGACTTGGCTTGTTATGCGGGTCCAATTCTTGTTTCTACTTCGGAAATCTCGTCCCGGGCTTCTGAGCTACGCTCTCTCCAAAAGGTAGTAAAGGCATCATCGTTGATGTCATCGAGTGCGTTGTCGAGATAGGTCAAAAATTCCTTTGTTCGTGAAACTCGTTCATGGATTGATGTAGTGTCTGCCATACACGCGCGCACTTCCTGTTTAATAATCGGGGTATCAAGAGTCATGGCGTCGAGATATTGAAACACTCGGCATAAGTAGTGCAAATGGAATGCACCAAGGCTCGTTAGGCGAAATCTCCTGCGATCACGAACTTCATCAGCAGAGAGGATTTCGGGTGTTATAAGTTGCTTAGCCCCAAGGCGCTGAAGTACCTGTTCACAAGCTTGCAAGGAAAACCCGACACCACTGAGATAGGAGGTAAGGTCACTCCGTGCAGTGAAACCTCTGGACGGACCGTCCTCAGAGTTTCGAGAGAGAAAGTGAAGGACGCAAAGTGCCAGAAAATGCTCGGCTTGTTGCGCATGAATAACATCAAAAAGATTTATGAAAGGAGATTCAATTCCGTAGTAGTGCTTATATTCCCCGTATAACAAGGCTTTTACTCCTTCAAAATCAGGTATGGTGTAGTTCCCATCCGTTTGAATTATACCGAGAATTTTTTTTGTATCTAGATGGCCGCTACACAGCACTGATCGAGCAAAATCAAGCATTCGGCGGATGTTCCCATTTGATACCGCCTCAAGAACCGGAATAATTCCATGCCGTCTTCGAGCTGCAAATTCACATGATCCAAGCAATGCCGCAACATCTGGAAGTTTCACGCGAATATTTGGATTGTATCCATCTACAGTACCCGATGTTAGCCTCTCGCCACTTGCAATGGATTTTGCATAGGCGAAGCGTCGTTTAAGCACAAGGGCTAGATCAGGGTGAGCAACCGTAAAAGCAGTCGGAGCAATCGCATCGAGGACTCCTCCCTCCCGAGAGCGATGAAAGGTTTCGGGGCGTAAACATACAAAAGTAAGACTGGCCCAGTCACGCGCCATTGCTGATGCCCTCAGGAAAGCTTGTTCCTGGATCTCGGTCTCGCGGCGATCCAAATTATCCACAAAAATAGCGACAGAGCAGTTGCGTCCCTTTTTCAAGTGATGGAAAACGCGTGTGAGATACGCATGTCGATCCTCGAGAATTTTATCAATCTCATCTAATTCGTATTCCTTGTAGCGCTCTGTATTCTCACAGATCGCTTTGCCTCGAGGCGTGTTCTTGAGGCGCTTTAATTCAAAATGAAGTACCCCGCGGACAAATCGATCCTCACGAATATCTATTTTATATAATTCAAGAAGCTGCCTCTCAATTTCATCATAGACATATGTTGGTATTTGTGACGAATCATCTGGGCGGTCGATGAAATTAACATCTAATTGAATGAACCCAGTAAGGAGCTCGCTTGCAGCCACATGACGTAAATATTTTAAGAAGGAAGTTTTTCCTCTGCCAACTTGCCCCAAAATTACAAATGGTTTCTCTGTCGGAAGGTGAGCCAATTGCTGCGGAAGATTGTCAATGCTTTTAATATCATGCTGTGTGAGTATGGCGTCTTCGGCTGTTCTCTTTGCGATCAACTCTTTGACAAGTGCTATAGTGTCCTTGTGGTTCTCCGGGCTCACATAGCAATTGTTAACGAAGTCCGATGATCCTTCATCTTGCGACATAACCTGCCAAACATAATCAAGCACGTATGATAACTCATTTTGAAAAATATTTCTTTCTGCAGGCTGAGGGTGACCGGGAATTCGAGCGGATGCCTTTGAAGGGGCAGGTTTCAGTAGGATATCAAGGAGTGCTCCGTGGATTTCATGGCGAGTTAGATGGGATTTCGAGAAACACTGACAAAACAAACGAAATCGTTCCTTTATAGCATCAAACGATTCAAAAATATAGACAAGGCGGTCCAGAAGAGCCTTGCCGTCAACATAGGTCAACGTTAGCAACCATTGCCGTCCATTAGTAATGGCTACATAGTGAGCTCCAAGGGTCGCAGCATAGCCTATAGCCTGTTGTAATGCATCGGCAGCTTCTTTCGATTCAGATGCAATAAATCCAAATGAGTACGGCCTATTTTCGAGAGTATCAGTCTCTAAGGCAAAAGTCTTACCGATACGCTTTGCTTCTATAACAAGAAGGGGTTGCCCCTCGGCGATGCATACGTAGTCGGCATATCCTTCAGCACGACAGTAGCGTTCAGGCTCTACGTCCTCCTTCTCCCAGTCAAGTATGTCAAAGAGAATGGTGTCTATTGCCCGTAAACGAGTAGCTGCTTCGTTCGCATTTTCCGACAGGCGTTTTAGCTCAGGCATCGTTTTTGTAAATGCGGAGTACGCTACATCTGTTCTGCTATCTGTCATATTTTTTCCTGCATAGACCTTATGGTTGAAGCGAGAGCTTCGGCCTTTTGTTTTTAAACTGGTGGCGTACTCCATGGGATGATGTCTCGTGGGCTGCCCCGGACGGGCCGGGGCCTATCCAACATTGAACGAACAATGCATTCAAACCAAAGGAGTACGCCATGAAGCGAGTATACATAGGAATCGACGCACACAAAGCTGAAAGCAAAGCGATAAATAATTTTCGAAGAAAATAGTTCCCAAAGGGAACGGTTCATCAAATGTTCTTGCGTTAGCCTTTTCAGGGACGGAAGCGCCGGAGATGTACGGAAAGACGACGGCTGATTTGAAAGCGTTTGAGGCAGTGCTGCGCCGCATCATGAAAAAGTATGAGCTGGCGAAGGAAGATATGGCGTTGTGCTACGAGGCGGGACCGACTGGTTTTGTGCTGGCGAGACGACTGATTAAGTTGGGCTTTGAATGCATCGTGATCGCACCCTCAAAGATCCCGACACAGTCCGGCGATCGGGTGAAGACGGACCGGCGCGACGCCCGCAAGCTCGCCCGGCTCTATCGTGCCGGTGAGCTCGAAGGCATTCATATTCCTTCCGTCGAAGATGAGGTGATCCGCGATGTGTGCCGGGGGCGTACCGATGCAGTCAACTCCATGGCGTGTACCAAAAAGCAGCTGCTCTCCTTTTTGCTTCGGAATGGATACCGCTACAAAGGGAAAGCTCATTGGGGCGAGCCGCACATGCGTTACCTGCGGGAACTTGTACTGGCCGATCCAGCGCAAAAAGTGGTTCTGGAAGAATATCTTCAACGGATCGATTTTGCAGTCAAACAGGTCGAACGCATTGACGGGCAGATGGAAGCCCTTTTACAGACCTGGTCTCGCAAGCCACTGGTCGAAGCTCTAATGGGGTTCAAGGGTTTTAAACGAACAGCGGCGATGGTGATCGTCAGCGAAATCGGACACTTTGGTCGATTCGAACATCCCAAACAGCTAATGGCCTATCTCGGGCTGGTTCCATCGGAGGACTCCTCCGGTGGCCGAAGACGACAGGGCTCCATTACCAAGTGCGGCAACTCTCACGCGCGTTGGATGCTGGTTGAATCAGCCGAGCATTATCGAAAGCCGCCCAAAATAGCCAAAGGACTCTCCGTGCGTCAGGAAGGGCTTTCTCGGGAGGTGAAAATCATCAGCTGGCATGCCCAGAATCGATTAAACAAACGCTGGAATAAACTGATCTTCCGGGGAATGCACCCGAACAAAATCCGGGTTGCCGTTGCCCGTGAACTCTCCTCATATATTTGGGATCTGGCGAAGATCGTCGGATAAAACTTTTTCCAGAATCGAACCCGGGGGTACGGAAACGAGAGTTGCAGAGGCCGGTACTTGATGAACGTTATGAGCTAAGCCATGAATGCCTGACGGGGCAACGGTGAGTGCTCGCCACCCAGACAAAGAACAAGGCCGCGGTGATCAAAGAAAATGTGGTACCCAGTCCACGGATATGAGCATACCCTGCATGCGGAAACAACCGCTCACCCTGCGTGCGCTCTTCCGGCCCCCGGGAACGATCGGAAGACCCTTTTTCAAATACTGAAAAACATGGGTCTAAAATTTTTTTGCCCGGTTGACAAAGCTTCAGCCATATGAACGTTGAACGTCACTCTGAGCGGGCGGAGTCCGCGATAGAGTGAAAGTTGTTGTTGGGATTCCTTTTCATGATTTTATCACCAATAGCGATCCCGGCTTTCGCCAACAAATATGGGATTCCGTAGTTGACCAATATCGCTATCGAGATGGTCGTGACGGTGACTATGATTCTGAAAATGATTCCAAACTTTTCCCATTCAAGGCCGGGGACAATGTCAGCGATGTCTCCTCTCGTTAGCAACCAGACAGCAAAGGGAAGCGCAGTTATTAGTGCTAAGATGCGTCGCTTCATCGTTCTCCTAAAAATTAATCGAACGGCAATAGCAACCCACATTGGCATTAAAAATGTAAACCCCAACAGGCCAGCCATGAACAAATATAAACCTATGTGGTCCATTTTTTATTATCCCAACGTCTGAAAGGACCCTCGTGGCTTGTGCTTCAACTTTGACCGTGCGGGTCATCACGTAGGGTCACTTGATTTGTTCGGTTGTTTTTCCATTACTTGTTTTATTTGTGGGTTTAAAACGAAAATATCCCAGATAAAACTTAGGAATATGACAAGGGGGAGTACGACCAAATATGGTGCAATCCAATAATCATCATTCCCTGTCTTTTCTCTTAAAAACCGCTGGGCTAACCCAATCAAAACGCAGATCAAGAATCCCCCAAAGTATGCGATGAATGTGTGTCTTTTGGGAACCTGTTTTCCTGCTAGCTTCCGAATTTTCCACCGCTCAAGCGCTGAAAGGTTGGCGTAGTCAGGAATCTGTTTTTTTAATAATAATTTCATTTTTTGAAACCGAACGATTCGCATCACTCTGAGCCGCCGGAAGAGGCGGACTTGAGGATTCGAACCACCGGTTAAGTTAGTTTTGGCGCATAGCTCCCGAACATGAAAGGATAGGAGCTATGAAGAAACAAAGAAGGAAACACACGGCGGAGTTCAAGGCCCGTGTCGCACTCGAGGCGGTCAAAGGGCTGGAGACGATTAACGAGATCGCGGCGAAATACGAATTGCACCCGGTACAGGTCGGTAACTGGAAGAAGGAACTTTTAGAACGGGTTCCTGAAGTCTTTGAGCGGAAGAACGCCGCGCCCGACAAAGAGGTCGAGCAAGAGAAAGCCCGATTGGAGCGCAAAGTGGGCCAGTTGTCCATGGAGGTGGATTGGCTCGAAAAAAAGTGCGTACAGCTGGGGATTCCCGGCAGAGGGCGCAGCTCGTGAGTAAGGAATCAAAAATCAGTATTCGCCGGCAATGTAAGCTGCTGGGGATCCCCCGTTCATTAATCTACTACCTGCCGATGGGCGAATCGGAAGAAAACTTGCGCATCATGAAAGAGATCGACGAGCTGCATATGGAAGATGCCTCCGCCGGTGCGCGGAGAATACGGGACTACCTTCGTCGGCGAGGTTGGCCGAAAATCAGCCGTGGCCGCGTAAAACGCCTGATGATGTTGATGGGCATTGAGGCGGTGTATCCGCGCAAGCGCACCACCATCCCCGGCGGGCCGACGGGCATTTATCCGTATCGGCTTCAGGGGCTGAAAATCGACCGGCCGAACCAGGTCTGGAGCGCAGACATCACCTATATACCGATGGCCCGGGGCTTCATGTATCTGTTTGCGATTATCGACTGGCACTCCCGAAAGGTTCTTGCCTGGGAGCTGTCGAACACATTGGATACGGCCTTTTGCGTGCGGACATTGAATCGGGCCGTTGAACGTACGGGGACTCCGCCGGAGATCTTCAATACCGATCAGGGCTGCCAGTTCACATCCGATGAATGGATCAGGCGGCTTAAAGAGTTGGACGTAATCATCAGCATGGATGGCAAAGGCCGCTGGCTCGACAACGTAGTGATCGAGCGGTTCTGGCGCAGTCTGAAATATGAAGATATCTATCTCAGATCGTATGAAAACGGATGGGTGCTTGAACGAGGCATTGAAGCGTATATCATGCGTTACAACCTTCAGCGGCCTCACCAGTCACTTGAAGGCGCAACACCGGAAGAAGTTTATGAAGGAGTCGTCAAACTGGCGGCGTGATTTTTTCCTCCCTCCTCCGGAGGAGGGAGGAAACAAAACAAACCCGGAGCTATGCGGCATAACTAAAACAAAGCATTGAGTGGTTTAAGACCCGAGTCCACTTCTGGAGGCGGTGATAGGGTGTGTGCTCTTGTTATGCTCTTATTAGCTTGTGCTCTACGGCGTAAAATTTTCCCTTGGAGGTCAAAACAATACGTTCCATATAGTCATACTCTATCAATCCTTGCTCAAAGGCCGTGGCGATAATGTCATCTAGATAAATACGAGATATGTTCATCCTGCGGACAAGAGATTTATACCACGTGTAATCATCTCCATTTTCAAAGTCATCTACAATGAATCCCATCAGTTCTCTGAGAGAGTCGGCAGTTTTATCCGGGCGTAGATTCTCCACAGGGACAAATGGATTGTTACCGATGTCTGGTTTTTTAAACAAAGGCGATCCGTGAAGTGTTCTCACAAGTTCGTCAAAACTAAATTCGAATTCATTTACTTGGGAGAAGTCAATGAATAGCTTGGTTTTAAGAAATGTTGGAACCTGTTTTGTTCCAGCTTGACGGATAATCGGAATAACCTTGTTAGAGTCAATGTTTGCCAATAAATCTGCGGTTACAATCATCTTTTCGTATCCTACGCCTCCTTTGCCCATATTAGCCTTTTCTACATATTTTTCAGTACAAACCATCAACACGTAATCGGAAGTAGACAGGTGGGTTTCCATAAAATGAGGCAGATCATCACCAGGGCGCAGCTCCCATTGATCAATAATGGCATCAACACCATGGTTTCTGAGCCGAGTCGCTAAGTCTAGCACCCACTGTTTATGCTCTTGAGAATCGTGTGAGTAAGAGATGAACACCTTTGGGATTGCCATTTTTACATTCCTTATTTATGGGCATAACGTCAAAAGTAAGCTTCGGAAAAGGCCGTGCCGACTTCCGCTCCGTGCGATCTAGTGATTTTCAAAATCACCACCGGTGGTTTTTCGTAAGTTCAACTTTCTTGTTCGATTTGTTTTTCATAATTAACTCATTAATCAACATTCCAAGTGAGATTAGAAAGCTCAACGTTCCGGTTCCCATCGGGAATATGAGCATAAACATCCCGCCCGGGTTTTCATAGAAGAAACAGGCAATGAAGGGGATGAATGCCAGAATATGGATACCCAAGAGAACATAGCATGTTTTTCTTAACTTGGATCTGTTTTTCCAGATTAACCCAGAAACGGTCATCGGGATAATCGGGCCGCTATAAAGCAACAACGGCAAAACCCAATTTGTGACTATCTCTTTCATTTATTTTTTATGCAATCAGACCTTATGGCTGAAGCGAGAGCTTCGGCCTTTTGTTTTTAAACTGGTGGCGTACTCCATGGGATGATGTCTCGTGGGCTGCCCCGGACGGGCCGGGGCCTATCCAACATTGAACGAACAATGCATTCAAACCAAAGGAGTACGCCATGAAGCGAGTATACATAGGAATCGATGCGCACAAAGAATCAAATGTTCTTGCGTTAGCCTTTTCAGGGACGGAAGCGCCGGAGATGTACGGAAAGACGACGGCTGATTTGAAAGCGTTTGAGGCAGTGCTGCGGCGGATCATGAAAAAGTATGAGCTGGCGAAGGAGGATATGGCGCTGTGCTACGAGGCGGGACCGACAGGGTTCGTACTGGCAAGACGTCTTATTAAACTGGGGTTTGAGTGCATTGTGGTTGCGCCGTCGAAGATCCCGACGCAGTCCGGCGATCGGGTCAAGACGGACCGACGCGACGCCCGCAAGCTCGCACGGCTCTATCGTGCCGGCGAGTTGGAAGGCATTCATATTCCTTCCGTCGAAGACGAGGTGATCCGCGATGTATGCCGGGGACGAACCGATGCGGTCAACTCCATGGCCCGGACGAAGAAACAGCTGCTCTCCTTTTTGCTTCGGAATGGATACCGCTACAAAGGGAAAGCTCATTGGGGCGAGCCGCACATGCGTTACCTGCGGGAACTTGTACTGGCCGATCCAGCGCAAAAAGTGGTTCTGGAAGAGTATCTTCAACGGATCGATTTTGCAGTCAAACAGGTCGAACGCATTGACGGGCAGATGGAAGCCCTTTTACAGACCTGGTCTCGCAAGCCACTGGTCGAAGCTCTAATGGGGTTCAAGGGTTTTAAACGAACAGCGGCGATGGTGATCGTCAGCGAAATCGGACACTTTGGTCGATTCGAACATCCCAAACAGCTAATGGCCTATCTCGGGCTGGTTCCATCGGAGGACTCCTCCGGTGGCCGAAGACGACAGGGCTCCATTACCAAGTGCGGCAACTCTCACGCGCGTTGGATGCTGGTTGAATCAGCCGAGCATTATCGAAAGCCGCCCAAAATAGCCAAAGGACTCTCCGTGCGTCAGGAAGGGCTTTCTCGGGAGGTGAAAATCATCAGCTGGCATGCCCAGAATCGATTAAACAAACGCTGGAATAAACTGATCTTCCGGGGAATGCACCCGAACAAAATCCGGGTTGCCGTTGCCCGTGAACTCTCCTCATATATTTGGGATCTGGCGAAGATCGTCGGATAAAACTTTTTCCAGAATCGAACCCGGGGGGACGGAAACGAGAGTTGCAGAGGCGATAGCGTATTAAATCTTTCGCACATTTGAATTGGGGTTCTCCCGGCTGGTAAAACCAGCCGTGTGTCAGCAAACACAAGGAGAACCAAATGGATAGAGACCAAAAGACGACGGAAGATACCACGAAAAAGATCATCGAAATTGACGACTCGGCTGTGCGGGGACATCTGCAGGAGCTGGTGAGAGGCTCCGTTGAGGAGACGCTCAACGGCCTGCTGGATGCCGAAGCGGATACCCTGTGCGGAGCAAAACGCTATGAGCGAAGCCCGGATCGGGTGGATTCTCGTGCGGGCCATTACGAGCGTGGACTGGAGACACAAGCCGGCAGTGTGAAGCTCAAAGTACCCAAGCTTCGCAGCATTCCCTTTGAGACACAGATCATTGAACGCTATCGTCGTCGTGAAAGCTCCGTCGAAGAAGCGTTGATGGAGATGTATCTGGCCGGGGTGTCGGTTCGCCGTGTTGAAGATATTACGCAGGCACTGTGGGGCACGCGAGTCAGCCCGGGAACGGTCAGTAACCTGAACCAAAAAGTTTATGAACGCATCGAGAAGTGGCGGACACGCCCGATTGATGGCGAGTATCCGTACGTCTATCTCGACGGGATCTGCCTGAAGCGCAGCTGGGGCGGCGAAGTGAAGAACGTATCGGTTCTGGTCGCTATTGGAGTCAATGCGGAAGGCTATCGAGAGATTCTTGGTGCCGCCGAAGGCGAGAAGGAAGACAAGGCCGGATGGCAAGCATTCTTGCGCGATCTGAAGGAGCGGGGGCTCAAAGGGGTTCGCTTGATCGTCAGCGATAAATGCCTTGGGTTGGTGGAATCGGTCGCCGAGGTTTATCCATCCGCCGACTGGCAACGTTGCGTGGTTCACTGGTACCGCAACATCTTCCAGAATGTACCGCGCCAGAAAGTCAAAGCAGTCGCTGCCATGCTCAAAGCAATTCATGCCCAGGAAGACCGCGAAGCGGCCTTGGAAAAGGCTCAGGCAGTCGTAGAAAAGCTAAAAGGCATGAAGCTGAACAAAGCGGCCGATCACGTGCAACGAACCGTAGACGAAACACTGAGCTATATGAGCTATCCCGAGGAGCATTGGCGGCGCATCCGCACCAACAATCCGTTGGAGCGGATTATGCGCGAGATCCGGCGACGTACCCGCGTAGTCGGCAGCTTTCCTGACGGACAGTCCGCGCTGATGCTGGTCGCAGCTCGTCTACGCCACATCGCAGGCACCAAATGGGGGACGCGCCGCTACCTGAACATGACCCGACTCTACGAACTGGAACAACTCAAGAAGAATGCCGCATAGGCGGCCTCGGGCTTCGACCCAACTCCGACGAGTTATATGACCCATTCTCGTTGGCCCGAAGCCCAGAGGCCGCCCCGAACAACAGAATTTATGGAGAACTCCAAAACGAAAGTGCGAAAGATTCTGGACACTACCATCGCGCCCTAACGATGCTGGGAATGGAAGAAGCTGGAGCACAGCAAAAAAAACAATTCAAGCAGCCGTTGACCTAGCTTCAGACGGCGACACGGTTTGGGTAGCAGATGGCGTGTATAATCAAGGTGGAACTGATGGGCCGACGATGTATATCGGCACACCACTTAATACATATTATGCCAATACTGTTGTGAACCGTGTTTGCATAACAAAAGCCATCACGGTTTGTTCCCTGAATGGGCCTGATAAAACTATTATTCAAGGCAAAGCCGGGGCAAATGGCGGTAACGATGTGGATACGGTTCGTGGAGCATTCCTATTGAATGGAGCATCGTTGGTTGGCTTCAATATCATTGCGGGACACACGAAAGCAACCGGGAGCGATTATCACTTTGATCGCTCCGGAGGAGGGGTTTGGCTGTCAGAAAACTGCACTGTATCGAACTGCATATTGACCGCGAACTCGGCAAGTTATAAAGGCGGTGGTGCATATGTGTATCTGGGTGGTTTGGTAAGTAATTGCGTGCTGGCTAATAACTCAGCAGGAGATGGTGGCGGTGCAGCAACAAAAGGCTTAGGCATTTTGAATAATTGCATCCTGAAAGGTAATTCGGGCTATACAGGAGCCGGAGTGCATATGTCCGGAGGAACACTAAACAACTGTCTGGTCACTGGAAATATTGCCAGCTTTGGCGGTGCTGGTGTTTATGTGTCAAGTTACGGAACTTTAAACAATTGCACTCTTAGTGGTAACCTAGCGGATGTCAGATGCGGAGGCGCGTATTTATATAGAGGAGGGTCAGTAAGGAACAGTATTGTTTGGGGAAACTCAGCACCCTCAGCAAACAATATATATACATATAGCTATGGCTGGAGTGTAAATTTTACCTGTTCGGATCCTGTCGCTCAGTTCGGCACAGGAAACTTTTGTGAGGACCCATCATTTTTGGCTGAAGATCATGGCGACTTTCGACTGCGAGCCAGCTCCCCATGCCTAGACATCGGAAATAACAGCTATATCTCAACGGATAGTGATTTAACTGGCGACCAGCGGATTAGAAACGTAACGGTTGACCTTGGAGCCTATGAGTTCAGGCAGAACGAATTTGAATTAACATATACAAATGGACTTGATGCGCTCCAATGGTCTAGCGGCCCGGGACGAATATACTCTATCTACTGGACGGACAATTTATCCGAAGGGTTTCGCCCACTGGCGGAAAATATTCCGTGGACAAGTAATAGGTTCCTAAATCTACCGAAAACCTCGAGTGCTTTTTTTAAACTTAGCGTCGAGCTTGAAAACAAATAAGCGAACAACCATTAAGCCCTTCTGAGTAAAGCACAAAAATCCCCCATCTGATCGTTTTTATGTTTTGCAACTTTCGCTATCGATCAGTCCTTCTCCCCAATCAAACTCAGGCCGTTTTCTCTTCAAGTGCGAGTCGGTGACAGGCACCGCTCAAACAACCGTGCGGGCTCAGTCGGCCGGGATTCCCGCTTTGCAGCGGGCGGCGGCTGTCCGGTGCTCGCAAGCATTCCGGACGTCCCAGAAAATCATTCGGTTTGCCGTTCCCTTCGGTCACTGCTTTCGCGAGCGAAAGCCTGTCTCCCGTTGGTCGGCTGTCCCTGCATACTTCCCATTCAAGAGCGAAGCGGTTGTCCGTCATAAAGACAGATTCCAGTTGGTGTCGGGCCTGCAGCAGGGTCGGCTCCTCATTCAAATCAGGTTTTAAAAACCGGAGATGGCGGGACCAATCAAGCGCGGAGGGATCAGGCCAGATTCCCATCACGACGGATTCGGGTTGCCCCAGTTTATTACGTCGTGTTTGCAGGAGGCCACTTGTGTCCCAGTTAGGCGTTCGGGTACCCGCCGTCTCCTCAAAAAATCATCGTCGTCCTCTCATCATCATCTCCGGTGAAAATCCGGTTTTCTGTTTCAACATAAAATACACAGCGCGGGCGATCTTGGTGGCCAGCACAGCATTGGCAATATGTTTGCCTTTCTGTCGGGCCAGCTTTTCATAATAGGCATTGAGTTTTTTATCGGCCCGTTTACCGAGAACTGCCGCCTGCATAAACGCCCATTTGAGATACGGGTTGCCCATCTTGCGGCCTTTGCCTCCAAAGTCCTTGCCGCCGCTTTCGTTGGTGCCGGCCACCAGCCGGCAGTAGCTCACGAAGTCCTTGTCCGACGGGAACCGTTTGATGTCGATTGTTTCGTACAGGATGGTCAGCGCCAGGATTTTTCCAATGCCTGGAACGGTTCTGAGCAGCCGGTAGTCTTGCGGCTGAAAATCCCGCGCATACTTTTCGATCCGCTGCTCCATCTGCATGATAATCCGGTCATAGCTTTCAATCATGTAGAGCTCTGCCTCAGCGGTAAAACTGTCGAGTGGAGCCTCAAAACTGCTGCGCACACCTTCGCGCCAGCGTTCTTTGGAGTTCGCCTGAATGTTCAGGGGGCGGTTCCCTGCCGCCATCACTTCTCGCGCTGAATGCCCTGTCAGAACTGCGCGGTTACGCACATACTTTGTGCGACGCCGAAGCAGGTTGCGAACAGGTCGCAGTTCGCGGGGACAGACATACGCAGGAGGGATCCGGTTCGTGCGCAGGCACTCGGCCAGCTCCCGAGCATCCTCCTTGTCGTTCTTATGCTTGTTGGCCGCAATCGATTTTACGTAATACGCATGAGCCAGCACGAACTTGATGCCTGCATCCTCGCAGGCGTCTGCCAGCCAGAAGCAGACGAAACAGCTCTCGCACGTTACGGTTAGATCCTTCCGGTATGGTTCGACCAGCTTTAAAAAGAAGCCGAAATCGTTATCCCTGATGTTGCGGTGCACCAGCACCTCGCCTGCACGATTCATCACGCAGATGTACATCTGACGTGTGTGCAGATCGATTCCGCAGTTGTATTCCGTCGTCGTTGTGTAATACTTCATCCAAGTCTCCTTTCTTGTTAAGTGAGACGCCTCCTGATGATCGTGCCGGGAAGCTTGAGCACCAGGGGGCACCTAATTTTAGAATAAGAAATACACAGCCCTTTCTGAAGGGCTTAGATGAGTATCAAGCGCACACACTCTATCACCGCCTCCGGCGGTTCAGAGTGACGCGTAGGTAGTGTCCAGAATCTTTCGCACTTTCGTTTTGGAGTTCTCCATAAATTCTGTTGTTCGGGGCGGCCTCTGGGCTTCGGGCCAACGAGAATGGGTCATATAACTCGTCGGAGTTGGGTCGAAGCCCGAGGCCGCCTATGCGGCATTCTTCTTGAGTTGTTCCAGTTCGTAGAGTCGGGTCATGTTCAGGTAGCGGCGCGTCCCCCATTTGGTGCCTGCGATGTGGCGTAGACGAGCTGCGACCAGCATCAGCGCGGACTGTCCGTCAGGAAAGCTGCCGACTACGCGGGTACGTCGCCGGATCTCGCGCATAATCCGCTCCAACGGATTGTTGGTGCGGATGCGCCGCCAATGCTCCTCGGGATAGCTCATATAGCTCAGTGTTTCGTCTACGGTTCGTTGCACGTGATCGGCCGCTTTGTTCAGCTTCATGCCTTTTAGCTTTTCTACGACTGCCTGAGCCTTTTCCAAGGCCGCTTCGCGGTCTTCCTGGGCATGAATTGCTTTGAGCATGGCAGCGACTGCTTTGACTTTCTGGCGCGGTACATTCTGGAAGATGTTGCGGTACCAGTGAACCACGCAACGTTGCCAGTCGGCGGATGGATAAACCTCGGCGACCGATTCCACCAACCCAAGGCATTTATCGCTGACGATCAAGCGAACCCCTTTGAGCCCCCGCTCCTTCAGATCGCGCAAGAATGCTTGCCATCCGGCCTTGTCTTCCTTCTCGCCTTCGGCGGCACCAAGAATCTCTCGATAGCCTTCCGCATTGACTCCAATAGCGACCAGAACCGATACGTTCTTCACTTCGCCGCCCCAGCTGCGCTTCAGGCAGATCCCGTCGAGATAGACGTACGGATACTCGCCATCAATCGGGCGTGTCCGCCACTTCTCGATGCGTTCATAAACTTTTTGGTTCAGGTTACTGACCGTTCCCGGGCTGACTCGCGTGCCCCACAGTGCCTGCGTAATATCTTCAACACGGCGAACCGACACCCCGGCCAGATACATCTCCATCAACGCTTCTTCGACGGAGCTTTCACGACGACGATAGCGTTCAATGATCTGTGTCTCAAAGGGAATGCTGCGAAGCTTGGGTACTTTGAGCTTCACACTGCCGGCTTGTGTCTCCAGTCCACGCTCGTAATGGCCCGCACGAGAATCCACCCGATCCGGGCTTCGCTCATAGCGTTTTGCTCCGCACAGGGTATCCGCTTCGGCATCCAGCAGGCCGTTGAGCGTCTCCTCAACGGAGCCTCTCACCAGCTCCTGCAGATGTCCCCGCACAGCCGAGTCGTCAATTTCGATGATCTTTTTCGTGGTATCTTCCGTCGTCTTTTGGTCTCTATCCATTTGGTTCTCCTTGTGTTTGCTGACACACGGCTGGTTTTACCAGCCGGGAGAACCCCAATTCAAATGTGCGAAAGATTTAATACGCTATCGGCGCGATGCATCAACATAATATGTAGAAGCAAAAATATTTGACGCTATTAGAGTTGTGATAACTAGGTGTATTTCCTTTTTCATAGATTTCTTTATATTTATACAAGCGAACGTCTCAAAGCAGCGTTCGGCGGCGGAGTCGCCGATAAGCTGACTTTGCTTGTTCGCTGTTATTTATTTGTCTACGATTTTGAATTTCTGCTCTGCAAGAACCACTCCTTCACGTCTAACTTGAAACACCCATATTCCTGGGATTGTTTCCCAATCTGTTTCTAAGCGGTAACAAAAATTGTTTGGTTCGTTGACTTGGATTTCCATGTCAGCAATATCGGTGGAGTAAGTCCTACCACTCTCTGGGTCTGTTAGACCACCTTCAGGAAATATGATTACTTCCTCAACTGTGGCTATGCCATTGTCTGCTTCTCCCCTGAAAACGTATTCGATCCCAAATTGGATGTTTTCTTCTAATGGTATTTCAGAGGTTGATTCTAATAGATTCCATCCATCGTATATATCATCTTCACCATGTACGGCATCTGGGCGAGCCACAGTTTCATCAGGGATGTTGTCTGTGATGCCATAGCTTAATATTTCGACTTTATTCATTTGTTTAGAACATCCTGTGCTCATGATTACTCCAATCATGATGAATAAAATTTGTTTCATGTTTTTATGCAGCGAACGTCTCGAAGCAGCGTTTGGGAGCGGAGCGACCAATAAGCTGACTTCGCTGGTTAGGAATTTTTATATACCTCTTCTAATCCGCGATTGAGTCGAGTGAGCACATCAGTCAGCTTTTTATCTGTGATCTTCTCTTTAGACTCAAACAAAGCAAACAGTGATTCAGCCTTGCCTTCCTCAATAGCTCGCAAAAATATCGCCAAAGCCTGAATTTGTCCTTCATCCTGAACCGTAACAGTTGGTCTTTTTTTCTGTTGAAGAGTTCTGCCAATGCCGCCTTCCAGATCCCCCATGTAGGCATAAATTCGTGATTTAACCGTTGTGTTGTCGGTTCGCGATTGCCCCCACATTATCCAGGGTGAGATATCAAGCGAGAAATGCAGAAGAGGTTCCTCGGCTGGGTGGAAATAATTGTATGAGCCATCATTAACACCATCTTTTACGAGTTTTTTATCTTCCCCGTAAACCGCCTCCTTATGTCCGTCAGGGGAGAGGTAAACAGTATTATCCTTTGCGCCATTTTGCTGGTGTATGCACACCTCATGTGTGTTCTGAAGAATGGTGTAGAGAATGGATATTTTTTCTGCAGATATTTCTCCGCTTTTGATTTGTTGAATATACGGTGCCAGCTTGAGTTCTTTCTCAGCCATTTTACAATGACTGGACATCTGCTTTTCTCCAAATTCAGCAATAGCCATGATGGGAATAATTGCGCTTAAGATGGCAATGATGATTTTTTTCATATTTTGTGATTCCTAACGTTGAACGTCACTCTGAGCGGGCGGAGTCCGCGATAGAGTGAAAGTTGTTGTTGGGCAAATTTATTTTAGTTTCCACTAGAAAGCTTTCTGGTTATTTCGGCTTTGATATACTCAGCGAGTATTCCAAATGTCCAAGATGCTGATGGCTTCAAAATGTTTTCTTTTGCTTTATTCCAGATGGATTCATCTTTGATTGAGTCTGCGAAATCTTGACCAGTCCAAGTTAGCCGAAAAATCATAGCAGCGTTCGCCAACGGTTTTCCTCCACCTGAAAATGATGCCGTTACCAAGCCTGCTTCTTCCAAAAGTTGTGCGTGGTAGATGAAAACTTTTGGGGCTATGCCGCTGATGCTACTTAGTGGCTTATCTGAATCTCGAACCGCTAGAACAACGGTTCGAATTATGTCCATGTCTCTTTTCATATTTATCTATGCCCAACGGGTGAAAGGAGCCTCGTGGCTTGTGCTTCGCATAGACACGCAGCGAGTTTCACGTAGGGTCACTTGATTTGTTCGGCTCCATTAATATTGATTGATCAAGTTTTGCTAGCACCCACAATGTGTACCCACCAATGACTGTTCCGATCGGGAATTGAAAAAGCAGCAGAACACCAATGATGAATCCAACAACTCGCGTTGCCCATTTGCGGTTCATGCGGACAGCTTTTCCAAAAAATATATGAAATATTGCCTGCACTAAGATCAAAAGTGATGCACCAATGAACATAAAAACGATCGATTGCAGATCAGGTTGTCCTGTTCCGCTCAATAGGCGCTGTATATCTTTTATCGTAAGGGGAATGAAAAGAAGGGCCGCCGCAATTCCAATCCAACCGAATGCGATATATACAGTTCCTAATCTATGCAGATGCTTTTCCATTTTCATTTTTTGTTACCGAACGTCAAAAGTGAGCTTCGGAAAAGGCCGTTCCGACTTCCGCCCCGTGCGAACTTTTGGTTTAAAAAATCACCACCGGGGTTTTCCGTAAGTTCAACTTTCTGGTTCGATGTTGTTTATTTGTAACCGCCTCCTTATGTCCGTCAGGGGAGAGGTAAACAGTATTATCCTTTGCGCCATTTTGCTGGTGTATGCACACCTCATGTGTGTTCTGAAGAATGGTGTAGAGAATGGATATTTTTTCTGCAGATATTTCTCCGCTTTTGATTTGTTGAATATACGGTGCCAGCTTGAGTTCTTTCTCAGCCATTTTACAATGACTGGACATCTGCTTTTCTCCAAATTCAGCAATAGCCATGATGGGAATAATTGCGCTTAAGATGGCAATGATGATTTTTTTCATATTTTGTGATTCCTAACGTTTGAGAGGAGCCTCGTGCCCTGTGCTTTAACTTAATTGAGCGGCGGCGGACACGTAGGCTCACTTGACTGGTTGGAATTCCTCGTTTCCAGGCCCCACCGGTTTGAGAAACTTCTTTATCTGATTGTATTTCTCGTCGATTCGGTTTTTCCCCCATGGACAAAATTCATAAACAATGATTTTCATATCTTTTTCTCCATAAGGAACAGCATAGGCATCCTGGATTCCCAACTCTTTGATTTTTGAATTTATATTTTGGACTTCCGACAAGGAATAATCAGGATTTCCGCCGCTCATGCAAAAGTCATGTCCATTTACAATAAGTACAGGTTGAATCAAACAGCTGATAGAAAACCCAACTGTGATAAGGATTGCTGAAATAATGATGTTCTTTATTTTTTTCATGCCATTCCAACGTCTCGAAGCAGCGTTTGGGCACGGAGTGGCCAATAAGCTGACTTCGCTTGTTCGCTGTTTATCTGGTTTTTAAGTATTCTCTCCGGAGGGCATTCCCCTCTGTTTGGGCAAGATCGTATATGTGATTTTTCCAAAAAATTGGGCCAAAGTGGTTTTCCTTGTGCACCTTTATCATTCTGAAGTAGGAAATCAGCCAGCTGGCGAGATGTGTTGGTGATGCGAGTTTGCCTTGGTCCGATTCATTAATGATCACAAACCCATGACTGGCAAAAAAGTTCGAATCTAGCTGGTCATTAATTACGACCGATTTTATCAATCCTCTGTACTGGGTCCAATCACTGCCGAAAAAGTGTGACACCTCTTCCATTGATTTACTAACCATCTCTCGGTATTGCTCGGGCACGTGAAATTCAGTCCCACGACTGTTCTTTGAGAATGCTCCCCATGCCTTTACACACGAAACCATGAACTTGTTTAGAAGCATAATTGTCGGGAAAAATATGAAATTTCTAATCATGTTATTTTTTTCAGCGAACGTCAAAAGTGAGCTTCGGAAATGGCCGTGCCGACTTCCGCTCCGTGCGAACTTTTGATTTTAAAAATCATCACCGGGGTTTTCCGTAAGTTCAACTTTCTGGTTCGCTTCGATTTGTTTTAAGCTGAACGCTCTTTCTCTTAACATCAAATCACGTATTTTAATCGTTTTTCTCGCAATGATCGATGCAGCGACTCCTACTGTCATCATGACCACAATTAACGATTGCCAAAGTCCTGAAATTTCGTACAGGGGAGTCATGATTACCATGACCGAGTAAAACATCATTTGCCACGTCAGGATTGTCAAAGAATGGGTCGCCTGAACAGCAATGATTAGATCACTTTCTGTTTTCCAACTCATTCGTTTGCTTCTGAGGAAAGCAATTGTCTTTTTTGCCTTGTTTATATCCATTTTCATAGCGAACGACAAGCATCACTCTGAGCCGGCGGAGTCGGCGATAGAGTGAAGCCGATTGTTCGCATTTATTTTTGCGCTTTTACTTTGAAGAACTTCTTGTCGGCATCTACCGACAATGACCATTGAACCGCATCAGCGGCATTTGTCCATGCTTGAAGGTCTTCCGATTGCTCAAGTTGAATTTTAAGCTGTGCCGTTTGGTTTGAACAGGAAACAAGCAATTCACCAACGGCAACATTTAAAACAATGTTAGATGAATATAAGTTGAAATCTTCACCATGCTCTCTGATGTAATCTGTCAGAATTGAATCTGAGGAGATTGGAGAGTATCCGTTATCGACCTCAAATCCGTCTGGGAAGCCATCTCCATCTGTGTCAGGGTTATTTGGGTTTGTACCGCGAGCTGATTCTTCAAGATCACTCAATCCATCGTTATCACTGTCAGGACTATCGGCGCCGGTCACTTTCAGAACCACTATCGAAGAAAATCCACTTCCATCTTCAACAGGAATGAGTGTCTGGTTTTCAAAAATATGTTTTTCGGAATCGGTTAAGGTGGCGTAACTAAGTCGAACAAGAGAGCCTTTGCCAGTTACTGTAAGTTGATTCCCTCCAGATGACATAAAAAAAGCAATCTCAATTCCGCTATCCACGACCTCTAGCTCATCAAAATACGTGGTTGCGTTATCTGAAAAATCAAAAAGGGTCATTATGTTTTCAATTTCACCTCCGATGTCTTCCCCGTCAATCCATCCCGCAGTACTCCATGACAAGTTTCCATCGTCAGGATACCCAGTGTCACTTCCTGTAAAATAAAACTCTGCATTATTTGTGTCTATATTCATCGTTAATGCGGCTTGGGACTCGAATGCAAGGTAGCAAATTAAGCTTATTAGGCAGGTGAGGCATGAGGTTTTATTCATCATTTTTTTATCCTTTTAATGCGAACGTAACAGGCATCAGCTGCCGGGCGGCCAGCTTCGCCTGAATCAATCCAATGTCAACCCGGTCAGCTGCATGCCATTGTTAGAACTTGGAGCGACGGGGGCGCTTCAAGTTCGACTCCATTGTGTGCTTCCCCGCATCGCACAGTTTCTACGTGACGCTGTTCCAGTCGCCCCGCACAAAAAAATTCAATTAGTACCTTTCAACGTTGCGGTAATCTTAAAATCCCGGTCGCCATCAACTCCGTTATGCCGCCGGGATTTTAAGATTACCACTCAAACAACTTTTACTCAACTTGTGCGCCCCTTAACAATCATTACTGGTTCCCCACCAGAGGTTTAACCCCGTCGGTCCTTCTAACATATGATTATTAACTAAATTTGGCCGACAACCGGATATTGGAGCGATTTTCGATCAAAATTAGTTGTTTTTAAGATTTGATATTCGTACTCTTTTTCTTGCAAAAAGCAAGAATGATTGCGTAGGGGTGTTATGGCAAGTAAAATTCTTGAAGAGTCCCGGGATGTGATGCGCCGGCGACGCTATTCAATCCACACGGAGAAAAGCTACATCGGATGGATCAAGCGCTACATCAAGCATTTCAACATGCAGTCGCGCGACGATCTCCTAGAAGGGGAACGTAAAGTTGAAGAATTTTTAACTCATTTGGCCCGGGAAGAACATGTGGCACCATCCACCCAAAATCAGGCTCTTAATGCACTTGTCTTTTTCTACAAACACGTCCTGAAACAACCCATGGACGATACGATCAATGCCGAGCGATCTGCGCCCAGAATTAAAGTGCCCGTTGTGTTAACGCGGGAAGAGGTTGCGAGACTGCTCGATGGCCTGTCCGGCACGCACCTGCTGATCTCGAAACTGCTCTATGGATGCGGACTGCGAATCTCGGAGTGTCTGCGCCTGCGGGTTCTGGATATTGATTTTGAGATGAAAGCGTTGACGGTTCGCAGCGGCAAAGGCGACAAAGATCGGGTGACAACCTTTCCGCCCAGTTTAAAAGAGCCCCTGCAAGTTCACCTGCGGCGGGTCAAACAGCTTCATGAGAGGGATTTGGCGGACGGGTTCGGCGAGGTGTATCTGCCGCATGCGCTGGCGAGAAAATATCAAAATGCTCCGAGCGAGTGGAAATGGCAGTATGTTTTTCCTGCAAAAAGCCGCTCGAAAGATCCGCGTTCCGACAACGTTCGCCGACACCACCTGATGCCGAGTCCGGTGAACCATGCGATTTCGGTGGCCGTGCGGACGGCGGGGATCAACAAGCGGGTGAGTGCGCACACGCTGCGCCATTCGTTTGCAACGCATTTGCTCCAGCGCGGTACGGATATTCGCACGATTCAGTCACTGCTGGGGCACAAGGATGTGCAGACCACGATGATTTATACGCATGTGCTGCAGCAGGGCGGCAGTGGTGTTGTGAGTCCGCTGGAGGACTTGAAGTAGTTTTACACAGCGATGCAACCCATCTGCTGGAAAACGGCACCAACATTCGCGCGGTACAGGAGCTGATGGGACACAAAGACGTCAAAACGACCGAAATCTACACGCATGTGATGGACAAGGACATCAACGCCGTCCAGAGCCCTCTGGACGCGTTGTGAGAATTGTAAAAATAGTTTCAGGCGGTCAGACAGGGACGGATCAGGCGGCGCTTAATGCCGCGATTGACTGCGGCGTGCCGCAGACCTTCGCGGGCATTACAGCCCGGGCGCCTGCAAATTCCAATTACGGAACGATGTTTCCATAAACCAGTGAGCCTGCCCCCGGAACCGAAACACTTCTCTCAAATACATTCCCGATAATCCGCAATCCGTCAACGGTTCCGGCAGACTGCAGGTGAACCGTTTCCGTGCGTACCCGGCAGGCCGAACTTTCAAGCGATACATCGGAACCATTGCGCAGATACAAATCGGTGTAATTAACCCTGAACAGCGAGTTTTCAATTCGCACAGCCGCGGCGTGCACAGCGTCGTAATCGAAAGAAACCGCTTTTTCATTCAGGTCGAAATAGCAGTTCCGAACCAGCACATCGGTGCTGCTGCGCGTCGGATCGGTGAATGCCAGCCCGGCAACGTCCGCATGATCGATGTGCGTATTCAGAATCTGATGCCCGCCCGCTCCGGAAATACTGACGCCGAGGCCGCCGCTCATATAACTGCTGTCGATGACGCAGTCGCGTCCCTGCAAAACGGCCGCCCAGCCGCCCGGGTGGTGGACGTTGCAGTTCCGCACAATATTGCGCGCAGAATCGAACCCCATCACCAGCGCATTTCCGGAGACCAGATCAAACCGTACCCGATCGAATACGCTGTCGGTCATCCGGGAAAGATAAACGGCGTGATCAACTGAATACCCAAGGTCCGACCGACCGACAAAAAGAAGTTTTGCCATTCGGACACCGGATACCGGCACCGGGGTCACCAGCATTGCAGTCAGGTTGGTTCCCGCAACAATTTTTGAACCGACATTGCCGAATCCAACTCCCAGCAAGGTGATCCCGCTGTTTTCCAGCCGAAGCGGTTCGATGATTTTATAGCCGCCGATCGGCAAATAGACCGTGTCGCCCGGCCGGGCGGCATCGAGCGCGGCCTGTAGCGCGGCGGTATCATCGGCCGATCCATTCCCGACGGCTCCATACGCCTTAACATCCAGAACGTCACCGACCTCCGGCATCTGGATTGAATCCGTTCGCGCCCCCGCGCCGGCATCATCCGGCCACGCAGTTACACCGAAGAGATTACTGACCGACTGCGAAGAAGTCCCGGGAGCAGCCTGGGTTCCAGCGGCAAACCGGTTATCCGTGAGGGCAAGATAATCCGTCGATCCCTGCGTCTCGATATGCTGACCGGAAACCGGCGAAGGTGTCCTGAAATCATTATCCCGGAAAGCAACTCTGTTGCAGTTTACAAGCAGAACATCCGCCGCCCCGTTTCCGTCAAACCGGCAGCGATCAAGCGACGCAAAGGAATCGAAGGCGGTGTCGTGCTCAAACGCCACGCCATATTCCGTGTTGTTCAGGAACGAACAGTCGGTTACCGCAAGGGAAAGAGCCGACCCCAGGACGTTTGAAACACTCAGGCCGGTGGTGCAGTTTTCGATCACGCAGTTGCGGTAGAGGTTGCCCGAATAAAGCTCTTCGCGAATGCCCAGACCGCCGTTCACATGAACCCCATCAATATAGGAATCGCTCGAGCCCAGCCGCAGCGCATAGCCCTGCACGGCAATATCCAGGTTGACGAACCAGTTGACCCATGACTCTTCGAACGTTCCGGTCCAGCGCGAATAAATGCCGTCACCTGTTGCGTTCGTGATGGTTACATGGGCTATGCGTCCCGACAGGAAATCCTGCAGGTCCAAAGCACAATCTATCGTAACGCCCTGATCGGCCCCGCCGTCGAACACCAGATTTTCGATCGTTACCACGCCGCCTTCATTATCCGGCGTCTGCACCATACCGGACATACTCGACTGCGCGACAATCCTGCTGCCCGGCTCTCCCAGCAGGCTGATGCGCCTGGTTACCGTAAGCGGCGATGAAATATTGTAGGTGCCTGCCGGGAACCAGACGAGGCCGCCGCCCTTGGCGGTCCTGGCATTGATGGCCGACTGGATGGCGACGGTATCATCGCTTACACCATTGCCCTGCGCACCGTACGCGGTGACTGAATTCAGGTCATAATCAGTTGGAACCACAACCGCCTGCTGCCCGTCGGCGTCAATCACCAGCCGCACAAACCGGGCAGGCCCGCCCGTCGAAATTGAATAGACGATCGATTCAAAATCCCCGGCCGCCGGATTGGTTGCAATGACGGAAACAAAGGCGTTGGTCCAGTCGCCCGTAACAAGATTGGTTGTGGTCTGCACATTATATTTCAGCCAGGCATCATTGGTGCGCCGGAGGTGCGAAAAGGTTACTGTCCCCCCGTCCGACCCGATGGCAGGCAGTGCGGCGAAGTCGTCGCCCAGCGCATACTCAACCAGATTGACGACACCGTCGCCGTCGGAATCTTCATTTGCGGAATCTGCGCCCAGCCCGAGGCTGACTGCCCAACTGGCGTAGCTGTACGGCTCGGGCGACGTGATTCCTGCCACCGTAACGCATCCTCCCTGATCGACAAAATAATTCGTTGAAACCCCGGCCACCTCAAGCGCAATGGCGTCATACGTTCCCGGCGCCAGGTCCACCAGACCGCCCTGCCCGTCCGGCATCTGCACCTGTCTAAATGCGATGTGATTGGTCAAACAATAAACCGCCGCCAGCGCCGCATCGTTTTTCTGCCCCGGCAACGCCAACACAGCATTCGTAAAGCTGGAGTTGAACTGAATGGTCCAAGGCTCAAGCTGCCCGCTGTCGGGGACATAAAAAGTTCCGAGGAATCCGTCGTCCGAAGCACCGACAATCATCCGGTTCCCGGCATATTTAAAGTTCTGAAGCGTCAGCACAACATTCGATGCGCTGGATAAGCCGCCGGTCCACTGCAGACTTCCGTCCACCAGCAGGACCGTCGAGTTCGCGGTCACCTCAATGTCTCCGCCTACAACGGCCGTCCCATACGTCCGCGTATCCCAGCGTCCGCCATTCAGAATCAAGGTTCCGCCCAGATCGCCGCTGCCTTTGTTATACAGCACCGCGCCGGAATCGAGTTGAAGAGAATCACCGGCAAACGGTCCGTAATCGCCCAGCCCCAAGAGGTTGGCACTCGAAGAATCATCATGAATATAATCGTTACCGGCAAACGGGGCATTGGTTGGATCACCCCAGATTTCTGAATTCCAGTCCGCATTGCCGGTCACAGCGGAATTGATCACCGCCCGGTCGATGCGTGTATTGCTCAGGATCCGCGCCGCCTCTTCCAGCACCGGCTGATAAGGAACATACGCAGTGTGGGGGTACGGATTGTTAACGATATCCGGCACTTTGATTTCAAGATGACGGCCGTACCCGGTGATGCCGTTGCGGATCAGCGTTTCAAACTCTTCCGCCGTGCGCGGCACGCCGTCCGTACCGTTGAGCGAACTGACCGTCCCACTTTCATATCCGACAAAAGCGGAATCACGCACGTCCCACTGCAACGCAGTAAAATTGCTCGAAGGCTTATCGTCGATCCGGTCCGGATCACCCCACAGGCTGACACTGTCGCTTAAACCGCAGTTACGCACCACACCCCACACACCTTTTTCAGCAACATGCCGCTGCAGGAAATAGTCCCGGATTTCTTCCGCCGCATCCATCTGCTGTTCCGAACTGTACGAAACAACCGTACCGTTTTCATAGCCCTGCGATCCGGTAGCATTGTGCAGCCCAACCCCGACCGTTGCATTGCTGAAAATCTGCAGGTGCGCATCAATGCTGCGCTTCCAGGCATCAATATATTTCGTGGAAGTATACGCCAGATTGGAATCGAAATTGAAATCCACCGCCCGGGAGGCATTCCAGTTCACATTAAAATTCACCTCCACTCCGCCGCTGACCGACGGACCGCACACGTTCACAAACGCAATGCACGATTCGTCGCCATAACGCAACGCAATCTTCAAGAGGGCATTGTCGAGCCGCGCATTGTAAACCGCGCCCCACGGAAGCGGCATGCGGCTGACTTTATAGGTATCAGAGCCGACTGGCACCTCCCACATCATGGTGGACCACTCGCTCCATCCGACATTACCGTGGACAAAATCAATGCATTCCACATCCGCACGGTCAATCAGCCACTGCGGCGACATCACCCCGGCCTGCATGCCGATAATGATCTTCTTCCCGTGCTGTTTGACCGCATTAAAGGCGTTGTCCAACTGCCGCCATTCAAACTGATCCTGACCCGTCTCCAGTTCGTTCCACTGCTGGTAATAGGCAATCCCTTTAATGTACGGGAGAGCCAGCGCCGCATTCATTTTATCAGTAAAGGCCGGCTCCTCACGGGAAGTGCCGTACATGAGCATATAAATGCCGTCACCCTCTTCATAAACAAGATCGACCGGCGGATTCCAGTCCTGTGCCCAAAGGCTCAAACCGGCGGTTAACAACAACACGCTGACTGAAAATCTGCTCATTGAATCCCTGTTTTTCATTGGCCGACCAGCTCTTTCACGGCAAGCCTTCCTGTCTTTACTATAATACCAACGCTTGTGTAGAGAATGCTTGCCATCTGTCAATAAGAAGAGCGTTCGCGGATCTGGTTTAACTGACGCAGCATGGAACGAACCCGTTCGGGGTGCCGAGCATACAGGTTGTCGTCCTGATGCAGGTCGTCGGAAAGTTTGTAAAGCTGCCCCGGCGTTCCGCCCTTTCCCGTGCTGGTGTAGTCGCCTTCGTGTTCGACATCCAGGTAGATCCATTCACCCTGACGAAGCGCATGGAAGCCGGCGCGGCTCTGCAGCACAATCGGCTCGTCAGGAGCCTTCCCGCCTTTGAGCGCATCCAGAATATTGCGACTGTCTTCCGCCGCGCCTTCGGGCACAGGAGTATCCAATAGATCGGCAAACGCCGCCAGCAGATCGGTTTGGCAGATCACCTCATCCGACACCATCCCCGGTTTCACGGTTCCCGGCCAGCAAATCAGGAATGGAATGCGCAAACCGCCCTCCAGAGCATCGCCTTTATCGCCGCGCAGCGGCACGTTGGGGTTATAATAAATATTGTTATTCTTGAAATGTCCGTTGTTTACAGAAATTCCGCCATTGTCGCTGGTCAAAATTACAATTGTATTTTCGGCGATGCCCTGTTTTTCCAAGGTGTGGAAAATGCGGCCGACACCGTCGTCAAACTGCATCACAAAATCGCCGTAGAGTCCGGCGTCGGATTTGCCGTGATAATCCGGATGCGGCGAGAACGGCGTGTGCGGCTCAATCGCTGCATAATAAAGGAAAAAAGGTTTGGGGTTGGCAGTTTGGGGGTGGCAGTTTTCGACAATAAAGTCACAAGCTCTCTGCGCGAGTTCACGGCCGGCTTCTTCCTGCTTGTAGGAGGCCGCTGTGCCGCCGTGCTGAACCGGCATGCCGCCGCCCTTCGGCCATTCAAGAGAAAGCGGGTCGGCGGGGTCGAGGTTGTAAACGTGCCTATTTTCAATATAGACATACGGTGGATAAAAATGACTGACCGGCATCCCGAAAAAGGTGTCGAATCCGATTTCACACGGCCCCTTCGGAATGTCTGCATTCCAGTCGAGATCTTTCTGCCCGCGGTCGCCGAAGCCGATATGCCACTTACCGATGGCTGCCGTTTTATAACCGGCCGTTTTAAAAAGGTCCGCAATCGTAAAATCATCCGGATCAATCAGCGCGGGCGTATTGCCGACCACACCTTTTTTGAGCCAGGTCCGCCACGGATAGCGGCCGGTCAGCAAACTGTAGCGCGCCGGAGTACAGACCGATGCCGCCGTATAGGCCTGCGTGAAGCGGCAGCCCTCCTCCGCCAATCGATCACAGTTCGGCGTTTCAATGCGCCCCTCACCGCCATAGCAGCTCAAATCGCCATACCCCAGATCATCTGCCACAATCAGCACCACATTGGGATGCCCTGCAACAGCAATACCAGCGGCAAAACACAGAATCGCCGTTATTTTCAACGTGAACAGTCGTTTCATCAGGTCGCATTCCAAGTACAAAAAACAGCTAATGCCAACGTTTGTACAAAAGGGCGGGCCAAAACACAATCCTTTAATTGAAAAACCTCAAAACCGTCCGTTGAGAACCTGATACTCCGCAATCGGCAAGATCGGCTCCGGGCGGGATGCACTGCCATCCAGCGCGGCAAAAAGATGATCAAGGGCGGCATCGGCCATGCCGTCATAATCCTGAACCGCCACAATCACTTTCTCCGACGGAGAGGGCTCGCCCTGCCAATCATCAAAACACCCCGATACCAGCTGTTTGTCATTGAACAGCTGCAGGTTTTCGGCGAGAAAATCCTGAACCACATCCTGCGAAGATGCCAGCACTCCAATTCGAGTCTGTCCATCCATCAGCTTTTTCCAGCCCTCGCCCCCCGGCGACGCATCGACCACCGGAATCCCCGCAGCAGTCGCCGCCTGCACCACGCCATTGTAACGCTGCAATTCAACCGGATTCTTATCGCGAGCAAAAAGCACAATAAACTCTTCCACGCCCTCTTTCAGACAACGCTCTACCAGCCCCGAGGCCGCCGCCATGTTATCTGAAGAAATCACTGTCACATCCACCGATGTCACCGGCACATCAATAAACACCACGGGAAAGTTCATCTCCAGCAACCGTCGAACAGAAGAAACATCTTTGATGTCGCGACGATTAATCACCGCCCCGGCAGCCAGACCTGACCCCATGTTATCGATCAGCCGGTCAAAGTCCTGCTGCCGTCCATGATGAACAGCAATGGCAGTGTCATAGCCCTTCTGGGCAGCAGCAATACTGGCGCGTTCAGCGATCTTCCAGTCAATGGAAGTTCCCAGCGCCGGCACCACAAACCAGAAAATGTGAGAGTGCCCCTGCTTTAAAAGACGGGCTGCCAGATTGGGCTGATAGCCCATCTTGCGAGCCACTTCCTGTACCCGCTCCGTGGTTTCCTTGCTGATACGCGGATCGTTTTTAATCGCCCGGGATACCGTCGAGGCATCCACTCCGCACATTTGCGCCAAATCTTTTAACTTCACCTTCATTGCTCAGAATATCCAATCGTTGGCACCTGTTATAGTTCCGACAGGCAGACCGAACAAACCCTTTATGCAATTTTTGCACAGGCATCTGATCCATTCAGATCAAGCTCTGATATTCCGAAGCAACCTGAATCATCTTTCCATCAGGGCAATGAAGTACAATCGGTGAAGAAGCAGTCAGACCGTAGTCAATTCCGGCATCGGTTCTCTTCCATGAAACAGAAACCGTTTTATCGCTGTAGGGAACCGGAATGGTTCCGGAGGCGCGGTCGAGTCCGCCTGGTTCAAGGCGCAGATCGTAATGATCGTTCCCCAGATCATACCGCGGATGCAGGCCGAGTACGTATCGGGACAGAATCCATGTCGGGCAGCCGGACCACTGATGACAATGACTCCAGCGCAGATCGAACACCTCCGGCCAGGTCGTTAACCCTGCATCCAGCCAGTATCCCCAACAGACACGAAACTGCTCCAAAGCAAATTCCATCTCCCCGGCTTCAATCAGTGGTGGAAAAACATGATGTGCAAAAAACGGCGTAATCAGCTGCGACGCCTCCACGGTCGTATCATAAAGCCGCGGCGCATCAGGTCGGTTGGGGAAACAGCTCAGGATGTGCTGCTTGATATAATTCACGCAGGCGGCCCGACGTTCAGGCTCTGCAAGCAAGCCGCTGCCGAGAGCCAGTGCCGCCGCATGGTACCCGATCTTTTCCCAATCGGCAGGATTCCCATCAACCGTTTTTAAAAACCGGTCCACTTTCAAACGAAACGCCTGCTCTTCATCCTTCCATTGCGCTACATCATCCGGATTTCCAAGCAGCTCTGCCCAGCGAATGAGCGCCTGCAGCGCCTTCAGATAAAAGAGGCTCAGCGCAGGGTCCATTTCGACGTAGTGTTCATCCTCATCGGTAAAACCGGTCGAAGAACCGCGATAGCCCCAATCGATAAAATTCCAGCGGGTCGGATTCATGCAGAGGCCGTCATCGCTGAGATCTGAATCGAATGATCGAATGTTGGCAACCGCAGCCGGATAGAGTTTTTCCAAGGTTTGGAAATCACCGGACAATTCCACATAGTGCGGTACCGCGGCAACCCACTGCACGGAGAAAGACGGCAGGAACGACAGCGTTCCCGGGAAAACGGCGGGAATCAGCCCGTCGTCGGCAGCGCACTGCGCAGCCTGAATCAGCCCACGCTTCAACGGGCGCATGTCGGAATAGCTGCAGGCCAGAATATCCATCCCCGCACCGACCGCATCACCGAGCCACTGCCCGCGCTCGCGGGTCGGATTGTCTGTAATGGCATCCTCCGAACAGCTGCGCAGTGTTTCCACACCGACGGTCCAGATGCGGTTGAGCAATTCATCGCTGCACGAAAACGAGCCTTCCGGCGGATCCGGATAGTAGACCCGCTCTTCAAAAACAACATCCACATCCGCGATCTCATCGCCAAAAATATGCACCTCAACAAACCGGCCGCCTTTGGGGTGCAACGGTTTCACGGTCTGCGTGCCGCCGCGCAGCACAAAATGGTCAAGATTGCAGGTCTGAAGATCCCCGGCACTGGAGCTGATGTAGGGACTGACCCGCCCATGCGTCAGGCTCTCGGCATAGGCCATCTGCACCACGCTTCCGGATGGAGCGGTAACGGTAACGGAAGGGCGGCCCAGCCGCACCTTTCCCAAATCAAAACGAAACCATTTACCCTGCGGGGGCAGACTCTTATCATCGAGGTGGCGCGCCATAAACCCGGCGGTCGGGTCGTGCGTAAACATGCTCATATTAACCAGCACGCCCTCGCCGATCTGTTCCGGGCGGAGGTCAACATGCCGGATCTCCCCGATTTCCAGACATTGGAAATTTTCAATCGGTTTTGTCCAGGCTCTGGCAACGGGCTGCTGCCAGGCGGAATCGTCAAAGGAACGTTCGCGCCACCCCGCGGGCAGCTTGTCGGTGCGGCACCATTCGGTCCAGCCGAGAATACAGTCGAGCCGTCGACCGGTTTTGCGATAGGCCTCATCGAGCGGAAGAAATGACCAGTCGATTTCCACGCCTTCGATTTCAGCGAAAACAAACATCGGCGTCTCGAGCGGCATCAGCCGGGTTTCGACGCCCTGATAATGCACATGAAATGCCAGGAGATGCTCGCCTGCCGGAAGTTCTTTTTCCAAATATCGGAACTCGGGATGGGCCAGATCGAAACGGGAAGGGCCTTCCGCCAGCCAGGCTTTATCGAGCCACGCTTCAAACCAGTTCGCTGCAAGCAGTTTTATCCGCACAGCTCCCGGCTCCGCCAGCGAAAACCGTCCACGAAAATAGAAGTGGCTGTCCGGCTCAATGGAACCGGGTGCCGTCAAAATCTGAAATGTCTGTTCAGCTGACACGAACGTCTTCTCCATTTACTTTGATCTGCAACGGTTCGCCGCTTTCCAGTTTAAAGTCCGCGCCGTCTGCGGTCACCGTCACACGGAAACGCGAGCCTTTGTAAACAATCGGAAAGCTGTAGCGTGTCCATGCTTCCGGAAGAACAGGATTAAACTGCAGGCCGTCCGGGTAATCGCGCATACCCGCGAATCCGTTGACCACCGTCATCCAGCATCCGCCGAGGCAGGCCGAGTGCACACCGCCGCCGGTGTTGTTTTTAAAATCGTTGATATCCATCAGCGCGGTCTGCCGGAAGAAGCGATATGCGTCCTCTTTGTACCCGAGCTCGGAAGCGAGAATGCTGTGCATGCAGGGCGAAAGAGACGAACCGTGATTGGTTTTCGGTTCGTAGTAGAGATAGTTTTTCTCTTTCTGCTCCTTGGTGAAAAGTTCTCCGTGCACGTACATCAGCAGGACGACATCCGCCTGCTTGACCACCTGCATGCGCCACAGATTCAGCGGGTGAACCATCGGACGAATGTCGGTGTTCTTCGGGATCAGATCCATATCCACAGGATCCATGTCGAGGAAACTGTCATCCTGAGGAGTCAGCCCGGTTTTCTCGTCATACGGCACGAACATTTCGTCCGCCGCTTTTTTCCATGCAGCAACTTCCTCGGCACTGACAATCGGTACGACGCCCGCAGCAACGACTCGATCGTAGACTGCGACAGAGTAGTTAAACATCGCGCGCGCCATCACATTGGTGTAGGCGTTGTTGTTGACGCCGCAGCCGTATTCGTCCGGCCCGCAAACCACGTTGAGACAGAACCCTTTTCCGTCCACATAACAGCCGCGATCTTCAAGGAAGCGGCACATTTCAAAGAGAATTTCCGCGCCCTTACCAAGCGTGAACTTGTCGTCGCCGGTCATGCGATCATAGAGTTCGATCGCATAAGCAATGTCGGACAGAAGATGGTATTCGGCGGTCGACGCTTCATGCACATGCCCACACTCTTCGCCCTTCACTGAATTCCAGGAAAAGAGAGCTCCTTTGCCCTGCATCTGCACGGCGCGCTCGCGCGCTTTGTCGAGAATGCTGTAGCGGTATTCAAGCAGCGGACGAACCGTTTCCGGCTGCGTGTAGATGTACGGCGGAAGCATGTACATCTCGGTATCCCAGAACACGTGGCCGCTGTAGCCGTCACCGGTCAGACCGTTGGCGCTGATCGAACGGTTGTCCCGTTCGGGGTTGCCCTGCCGAAGATGGAACAAGCTGAAACGAACGCCCTGCTGGTCCTGTAGATCGCCATCGATTTCAATGTCACCGTCGTTCCAGTACTGCGCCCAGAAGGCGGACTGTTCCGCGCACAGTTTATCAAACCCAACCTCACGCGCCGCTTCGAGTTCATCTTGTGCCAGCGCTTCAAACCCATCGCCATCCATCGTGGATGCGACCGCAAAAAACTTATCGAGCGTGATCTTTCCAGATGCATTGCAGACGAAAAGCCAGTCGGTTCCGTCACAGCTTTTATCGCCGTCCAGCGAGTACGCCTGAGCAACCGCCACGCGGTCATCCGCGGTGGTGAGCTCCTGCAGAGCAAAACTCTCGTCCATTTTAGTGACGCGCACCTGTTCTCCGGGCATCACCGCGCTCGGCACCACCAGCCGCGTACGGCTGCGCAGCGACACCTCGCAGCCGTCCGGCGCGGTTACCGCATAGCGCAACGCTCCGATCTGGCGGCGCACCATCGAAACCAGACGCTCCGTTTTCACCAAAACGGTTTTCCCCGATGTCGTTTCCCAGACAAATTCGCGTTCCAGAATTCCGCGTTTCAAATCGAGCGACCGGCGGTGTGAACTCATCTTTGCCGTCGCAATACTGAAAGTTTCTCCGTCTACGGACAGGTCGACATTGGCCCAGTCGGCCATATTCAGAATCGCATGACGATCTTCCGGATAGCCCGGCATTTTCCAGATATGCTGATACGGCTCATAACCGCAGATTCCGTTGACCAACGTCGCCGGGTATTCATCGTAACCGGGGTCGCTCTCCTCAAAGGTACCGCGCACCCCGAATACACCGTTCGAAAGGGCAAACGCCGTTTCCCAGTAATGGAAGCGGTTTTTCTTCAGATCGGTCTCCGTGACGTTCCACGGCTCTTTCGGAATCGTCTTTACCCGACCGGCATCCAGCAGTGCCTGAATATCAATCTGTGCATAATCAGTCACACACTCGTGGGCATTCGGCAGTCGCTGCGGCTCGCCAACCCCAATGCATTTCATGTGTGCGGCATGCGCGGCGTCCACACCCGACTCCGCATCCTCAAAAACCAGACAGTGGAACGGGTGCATATTGACCGCCGCCGCGCCTTTGAGGAAAATCTCCGGGTCGGGTTTCGGGTTTTCAATGTCGTTGCCGGTAATCACCGCATCGAAATACTTTGCCAGGCCAAGAGCATCGAGCACCGGCATGGCATTCTTACTGGAAGAGCAGATCGCCATGCGAACGCCCTCTTCCTTCAGTTTTTCAAGGAACGGAACAACTCCGGGATAAATATCGTCTTCGTTGATCTGCTTCAGCAGCTCTTTGTAGTACTCATTCTTGATATCCGCCAGCCGCTCCTTCTCATCCTGCGGCAAATCCACCTTGTTGTGATCCAGAATCACCTGAAGCGATGCCAGCCGCGGAACTCCGCGACACCCATGATTGACCTCTTCATCAAAAGCCCACCCCTTTTCGTCGGCCAGCTTTTTCCAGCCGAGATAGTGATATTTGTCCGTAAAGACAACCACTCCATCCAAATCAAATAAAACTGCACGAATCTGATGCTGCATCCTAACCCCTACAAAAATTGGTATTTATGTTAATAATATACCTTAAAATTTATCCATAGATTCCTGCGGTGTAAAGAGGTTTCTATCAAAATAAAAGATTCCCGATCGACGTTTGGATACGTACCGAACGGCCCGAAAACACATTGAGAAAGCCTCGAACAGAAGAATCCGGGCGGTCTTTGCCTCCAGTGAAGGTAAGAAATTTAATTCACCAGGATATCCATCAGGGCATAAAAAGAGATACCCCCTGAAAAAGTAAGGGTTTATCCGCAAGACAAACCCCGCAGAAGACTACAGGCAGATTCCCGGCAACAGGATCCCTATCCCGGGAGCAATGAAAGACGAGGCTTTAACCGACCACCTCGTTGTCATATTCAGAGCGACGCTGCAGAATCCATGAAAGATCCGTCGCCCCTTATTTTTGATTGATTCCGGGAAAAATCACCCGCAAAGCGCGATCAATAATGCGGCGGGCGCTCGTGCCCGCCGATTTCGGTTCCGGAATTTTCGAGCTTTTCTTCGAGCGCTTCGATCTGCTGCTTCAGCGCAGCGATTTCCCGCTGCTGCTGAAACATTTCGAGGCTCATCTGCTCGATCGTATGCGTCTGGTTGGAATACAGCTCTTCCAGTCGTGTCAGCCGATCTTCCATACAAGACCTTACTGCTGGTTCAGCTGAAGATCAGCCTCTTCCATCAGCGCGGCCTGCCATCCGGCAGCCAGTCGCTGAGCGCGGACGCCGGAGAGACCGTTAATCAGCTCATCGCGAACAGCCGCCATGCCGATTTCAGGATCTGTAGAGGTGCGCTGCGCAACATAGGCGAACAGAACACCGCTGTCCACCGGCACCGGCCGGCAGAGCTCGCCCTGCTTAGCATTGATACCGGCAGAAACCAGCTCGTCGGCATATTCGTTGTCCAGTTGGGTGGACAGGTCAAATTCCTGAGTTGCTTTGACCGGCAGCCCAAGCGGAACCACCGCATCCTTGAAGCTTTTTCCGCTTTCCAAAACAGCACTCAGCGTATCGCTGATTTCCAGCGAACGTTCTGCAAGCGTCTCCGTCACCGCTTTTGAACTGGCTGCTTCCATAACCTGGCTTTCAACCGTTTCAAAATCCGGAAGGAACGATGCATAGCGCTGTTCCAGAGAAATTACGTACACCTTATCTTTGCCGGGCACAGCATCGCTGAAGGAGCTGTACACGTCGTCCTGCAGTCCGAGTGCCGCACGTTTAAACGGAGCCGTGGGGTCAATTCCCGGCAGATCATCGTTTGGTCCGAATGCCGGCAGTGTTTTCGCCTTCAGCCCGGCAGCCGCAACTGCGCCTTTGAAATCCGGGTTTTCATTCTGACTCTTCGGTGCAATATCCGCCACCAGAGCCGTCGCCTGTTCGATCGCCAGCCGGCGTGCCGCATTCTCTTTCAGGACATCAGTGATTTCCGCTTCAACCGCTTCAAAAGGTTTATACTCGACCTCGGCCGTTTCATTGGTTGTTTCAATCCGGTAGCGCTCGATATTCTGGTTATAAACCTGCAGGGCCGCTCCTTCGGGCACCTCGGCCTGCGCGACAAAATCAGCAACCGGATATTCAACATAAGACACACGCACCTTGGCGGGCATCCGGAACATCTCCTTGTTTTCGTTGAAAAACGCCTCGGCCTCTTCGCGAGTCACCGAAACATCTTTAGCCACCTGCTCACGCGGAAGAACCGCATATTCGAAGACCAGGCGGTCTGTATACATGTGATACGCACGCTCCAGCTCGTCCGGCGCAATCAGCGCTGCCTGCACCGGACTGAACATCAGCTTGCTGATGGCCACCTGCTCGCGCACCACATTCTCGACCAGATTCGGAGAAATACCAATCTGGCTCAGAATGCCCTGATAAGCGGATTTATCAAAAGCGCCGTTCTGTCCACGGAAAAGCGGCATCTGCTGGATCTGGTTAATCACTTCCAGATCACTCACAATCAGCTTTTCATCCGCTGCCTTGCGCAGCATCGCCAGCCGTGTCCATGCCTGCTGCCGCATGGCATTCGCAGTTTCCTGATCCGTTCCCGGCATCCGCCCGCTGGAAAGGATGTACCAAACATGTGTATTCTGAAGCGCCGAGCGATATTCCTCCTGAGTCACGTCCTTGCCAAACAGCGTCGCCATGCTCCGGGCCTTCCGCGCTTCATCCCGGGATCCCATCGTCGGAGTGAAAAAGCCCACAAACGAAATCACAATCACGCCCAGCACAATGTACCAGACCACCTTAGACTGGATCATCTTATGAAATTTACTGATCATCATCGCCATAACAAAACCTCTTCCGTTTACACAAAAAATGGAGAAGGAGCTTAGCCTCGCCCCGCCGCAGGGTCAACGTGAAAGCGGCTTCCGCCGCAAGAAACCTTGCACTTTCATCCGGCAATCCACACACTCCCGCGCATGAAAATTGCCCTTGCCACCCGAAATGCCCACAAGCTCGAAGAAATTCACGCCATCTTTGACTTCCAGGACCTGGAAATCTGCTCTGCACTCGACTTCCCGGACCTCCCGGACACCCTCGAAGACCGCGATACTTTTGAAGGCAACGCCATCAAAAAAGCCCAGGAACTGTGCGACGCCACCGGCCTCATGGCGATCGCCGACGACTCCGGCCTCGAAGTCGACGCCCTCGACGGAGCCCCCGGTGTCTACTCCGCCCGCTACGCCGGCGAACCGTGCGACTATACCGCCAACAACGAAAAACTCCTGCGCGAACTCGCTGACAAGAAAAACCGACGCGCCCGCTTCCGCACCGTCATTGCCCTCTGCCGCCCCGGCAAAGAACCGCTCACCGTCGACGGGAAATGCGAAGGCGTCATCATCGACGTCCCGCGCGGAACCAACGGCTTCGGCTACGACCCGATCTTCGTCCCCGACGGCTACGACCAGACCTTCGCCGAACTCCCTGCCGACGTAAAAAACAAAATCTCCCACCGCGCCAACGCCCTCGCCGAGGCTTCCAGACATTGGAAAGAAATCTTTCAAGGCTTGGACGCAGGCTGAATCTGCACCCGAATTCCTGTCGAGAGAGGTTTTGACATTCCCCTTGCCAAGAGTAATCTCGCGGTCGCCTCAAGGGGCAAAGCGGCGCACGGAATTCAATGGGTTTAATCCCAAGGGGAGCACATATGAAAATGACCGTAGAAATGCCCAGCATTCGGAGCTGTTCGATGACCGAATGCGCCTACAACCATGACCACGGCTGTCATGCCCGCGCGATCACAATCGGCGACGGGATCCATCCCGGATGCGACACATTCTTCAACTGTGGCTCGCATTGCGGATCAAACCACACGGCAGGCGTTGGAGCCTGCAAAGTCGCCAACTGCAAATACAATACTGACCTGGAGTGTCAGGCAGGGGAAATCATGGTCGGCTCAGATCGAGGCGGTGCAGCCTGCACCACTTTTATGGCCGGCTGATTCGTCAACCGTGCGCTCTCTGCCCCGGCGGAGCCCTTTCGGGTTCCGCCTTTTTTTAAATCTGTCCTCGTCCGGCGAAGTCCTTATGATACAACCTCCCCGTCTATGAATCCCAGAGAACTCCCAATTTATGAACTGCGCGACGAGCTGACCGAAGCGCTGCGCACCGAAAACCGCCTGCTGATCGAAGCGCCGACCGGCTCGGGCAAATCCACCCAGATCCCGCAGATAGTGCTCGACGGCGGAACGGCCGGCCCCGGCGAAGTCGTTGTTCTGCAGCCGCGTCGGCTGGCCGCGCGCCTGCTCGCGCGCCGCGTCGCGTTCGAGCGCAGTGTCGAGCTCGGCGGCGAAGTCGGCTATCAGGTCCGCATGGAGCGCCACGTCTCCGACAAAACCATGATCCGCTACGTTACCGAAGGGATTCTTCTTCGGCAGTTCCTCTCCGATCCGAAGCTGAAGGGCGTCTCGACCATCATCTTCGACGAATTTCACGAGCGCCACATCTACGGCGACATCACCCTGGCCCGCGCCCTGCTCCTGCAGCAGACGCGCCCCGACCTAAAAGTCATCGTCATGTCCGCCACGCTCGACGCCGGGCCGCTGCGCGACTACCTCGCCCCCTGCCGCGAACTCAAAAGTGAAGGCCGCATGTATCCGGTCGAAATCGAATACTCGCCCAAACGCATCGACTTTAAACACCACCCCGTCTGGGAAGCCGCCGCCGATGCCTTTGAAACAGCCATCGAAGGCGGCGCGGAAGGCGACGTCCTCGTATTCATGCCCGGCGCCTACGAAATCGCCCGCACTGTCGAAGCCATCCGCGGCAGAAAATGCGCCCGCGAATTTGCGGTGCTTCCGCTGCACGGCGAACTGCGCGCCAACGAACAGGATGCCGCCGTCGGCGACTGCGGACAGCGCAAATGCGTCGTCGCCACCAATGTTGCCGAAACATCGATCACCATCGACGGCATCCGCGTTGTCATCGACTCCGGCCTCGCGCGTATCGCGCGTTACGATCCGCGCCGCGGCATTGACACCCTGCTCGTCGAGCGCATCTCGCAGGCCTCGGCCGCGCAGCGCGCCGGCCGCGGCGGACGCACCGCCCCCGGGGTCTGTATGCGCCTCTGGACCGAAAAAGAGCACGCCGCCCGTCCTGCACAGGAACTGCCGGAAATCCTGCGGCACGATTTGGCCGAGGTTGTCCTCACATTAAAAGCCGGTGGCATAACCGACATCGAAAATTTCCAATGGTTGGAAAAACCGGATCCGCTTTCACTGGAACGAACGCTCACGTTGCTCACCGATCTTGGCGCACTCGACCACGATGGCAACCTGACCGAAGTCGGACAAAAAATGGTCAGATTTCCGATGCACCCGCGCTATGCGCGCATGCTGCTGGCCGGACAAGACTATGAATGCGTTCGGCAGGCCTGCCTGATCGCCGCGCTCACGCAGGGCCGCGGCATTTTAGAACGCAACAAAGGCAAACAGACGAGGGGACAGCGCGACGACCTGCTCGGCGAAGATGATGTCTCCGACTTCAAACGCCTCATGCGCGCATGGGTTTTCGCTGATAAAAACGGATTCCGCGCCGATGCCTGCCGCAAGCTCGGCATCCACGGCGGCGCCGCGCGGCAGGTCAAACCGCTCTACGAACGCTTCCTGAAAATCGCCAAAAGCGAAGGCCTCACCATCAATACCCGCCCGCCAGAGGACGAGGATTTGCAGAAGTGCATCCTGACCGCCTTTTCCGATCAGGTCGCGAAACGACGCGATCAGGGCACGCTGCACTGCGAAGTTGTTCACGGCCGCTCGGGCGACCTCGACCGCGACTCGATGGTGCGCGATGCAGAGCTGTTCGTTGCCGCCGAGATTGCGGAGATTGAAGGAAGCCGCGAACTGAATGTGCGCCTCAACCTCTGCACCGCCATCGAAGAAGAATGGCTCGAAGAGCTGTTCCCCGACGACATGGACGCGCATAAAAAGACCATCTTCAACCCGATGCTCAAGCGGGTGGTCACCAAACGCTGGACCGAGTTCCGGGGATTGGAACTCGATGCCATTTTTTCGCAGGAAGTCGACGAACAGGAAGCCGCGGAAATCATCGCCGCCGAAGTGATCGCCGGGCGGCTCGACATCCCCAAATGGGACGAACAGATTGAGCGGTGGATCACCCGCGTTAACTGTCTTGCTCAGAACTGCCCGGACTACGGTATTCCGGAAATCGATGATGAAGCGCGCGAGACGATGGTTCAGGAAATCTGCCTTGGCGCGGTCTGCCGCAAGGACCTCAAAGAGCGACCGGTCAAAAAAGTCGTCAAATCATGGCTGACACCCGCTCAGCGCGATATGATCGACAAACAGGCCCCGGAAAAAATCACCCTGCCAAGCGGCTTCGGCTGCCGTGTGCGTTACGAACCAAATCAGCCGCCCATTATTTCCGCCACCATCCAGAAGCTTTACGGGCTCGAAGAAAGTCCGCGCATCGGTTTCGGACAGATCCCCGTCGTCGTCGAAGCGCTCGCGCCCAACCGGCGCCCGCAGCAGAAAACCACCGACATGAAATCCTTCTGGGCCAACTCCTACCCAATGCTGAAAAAAGAGCTCAAAGGCCGATATCCCAAACATGAGTGGAAATAAGAGCGGCATGATAGACGAGCTGGTGCCCGGGGCGGGACTCGAACCCGCACGCCCAAAAGGACAAGGGATTTTAAGTCCGCTACAAATAAGCATTTCATCCTTTATTAATAGGCATATAGCAATTTATCTCGTGGCTTAATGTGGATTTAACTTGCCTATTCTCCCTCTTTCGGGCACGTTTCGGAACGTAGACAAGCAAGGGGGCTCATCATGGCAACGGAAGCAAAGAAGGCCGAGAAAAAGACCAGAGCCGCTAGGGGGACAGGGCGACTTTACAAACGAACCAAAGACGGCAAAGAGTATCCTCCGACAAAGAAAAACCCGGGAGTGTTTTGGATTCAATACACACTGAATGGGAAACGAATCCGCCGATGCCTGACCGGGAAAGACGGCAAGCCGATCACAAAACTAGAGGAAGCGGAGGCCGAGCGCAAACGCCTTACCGCACCGCTTCGCGCGGGGAAACAGGTTGAACAGCTTCAGGCGTTAACCGCTGCCCTTACGCAGGCTGAAGGCCAACAGGAGCAGGCCGCAGAGAACGCCGCGCCGGTTCTGCCGATTGTCAAAGCATGGGATGCCTATCTTCAAAGCCCAGACCGCCCAGACAGCGGAACAGATACCCTAATCGACTATCAAGGCTACTGGAACGCCTTTGCTCGTTGGCTAAAAGAAAACCGCGAAGACGCCCAAGCGCTGCGCGATATCTCCCCGGAAATCGCCCACGATTACGCCAAAAGCCTGAGCGGAAACAAGACAAGCCCCAACACCTACAATAAGCACATAACGTTTCTAAAGCTACTGTTCAGAGTTCTGGAAAAACCTGCCTGCCTAGCAGAAAACCCCTTTGCACCCATCCGCAGAAAGAAGCTTAAAACCAACGTCCGCCGGGAACTGACCATAGCCGAACTCAAAGAGATTCTTTCCCGCGCAACGGGCGACCTGCAAACCCTGCTTTACCTTGGCACCTTCACTGGATTGCGCCTTGGGGATTGCTGTACGCTTAAATGGGGTGAAATCGATTTAGATCGCGGACTAATTCGCCGGGTGCCGAATAAAATTGCACACAATGAAAACGTGAAGCCCGTTTTGATCGGCATTCCAGCCGCCCTGTACGCCAAGCTTTCCGAAGCACCGCAAAGCAGGCGCAAGGGCTACGTGTTGCCGCGCATTGCTGAGCTCTACACATCACGCGGCGCAACCGGCCGACCGGACAAACAGCCGCAACTTTCGCGGGAGATTCAGGCACACCTTACCGCCTGTAATATTCAGACCCTCAAAGAGGGAACCGGAAAAGAAGCCTATAAAACCGCCCTGAAAAAATGGGAAACCAACGGCAAAAAAGGCACAAAGCCGAGCCGCAAACGCGCCGTGGTAGAAGTTGGATTCCACTCTTTGAGACACAGCTACGTTACCCTGCATGCCGAAGCCGGAACACCGCAAGCCATGATTCAGGCCAACGTTGGGCACGCAAACCCCGCAATGACCGCGCATTATACCCATGTAGGAGAAGAAGCCGCCCGCCGTGCAGCCGGAGCGTTGACGCTGAACGCCCTCTCTGCCATCCCGGAACGAACTCCATTACCGCCATGGGCGGTTGAGGTTGCAAAGAAGCTCAATTCCAAGAATTGGAAGCAGGTCCGGACCGCGTTGCTGAATAATTCGGCACATTAACTTTCAAAACAACCTGTAGAAAAAAGTGCCCCGGTTAAAGCGGGGCTTTTTTATGGTTCATGACCCATTTTCGGGGGACGAGGAGTCATAACGGAATTTTTGGTATCTTGCTTTTGCGAGAAACAACTACCAAAAGGAGATTCCGTTATGACCGCTCAAAAGATACTCAAAATTCTCGGTGAATGGGAAGGGTTCCGTGTCGGCACAGTGGGGCCGGCCCCAGGGGATCCGTCCGAAGTGTGGATCGAGTTGACAGCAGAAAATGGCTCTGGCCGTTGCAGTGGTTGCGGGTCGCTATCTCACACGGTCCATGACTCAACCATCCGGTGGATACGTGAACTTCCGGTCTTCGGGAAGACAACATGGCTGATGATTACACGACGGCGAATGCTTTGCCCCGCATGTGGCCCCAAGCTGGAAGCGCTCACTTGGCTGGACCCTTATTCGCGCTTTACCCGGCGCTTTGAAGAGTCCGTGGCTCGGTTATGCAAAGTCGCAACACACAAGCATGTTGCCGCTGAGTATGGGATTAACCGCAAGACGGTTAAAAATATTGAAAAGCGCTATCTGCAGCGTGAACTGGGGCCGATCAATCTCGCGGGAGTCGAGCTGTTGGCCATGGATGAGTTTGCGATCCAGAAAGGACATCGCTATGCCACGGTCATCGTCGATCCGACCTGCAAGAGGGTGCTCTGGATCGGTCGGGGCCGTACTCGTGCAGCAATCCATCCATTCTTCAAGTTGCTTGGCGAAGACGGCTGCAAACAGATCAAGGCCGTCGCCATGGACATGAACAGCTCGTATGAGCAGGAAGTTTGGGAGCACTGCCCGGACGCAGATATCGTCTATGACCTGTTCCATGTTGTCGCGAAGTATGGACGCGAGGTTATCGACCGGGTACGGGTGGATGAAGCCAACCGCCTACGCGATGACAAGCGCGCGCGCAGGGTCGTAAAAGGATCGCGCTGGTTACTGTTGCGCAATCGAGACAACATTACCAAGCCAAGTGATCAGGTACGTCTGGATGAATTACTGGAAGCCAATCGGAATCTGGCCACCGTATACGTGATGAAGGCCGATCTGAAAGAGCTTTGGAGCTTTCGCGATACCCGGCAGGCGCAATCGTTCTGGGATCAGTGGTACGAACGGGCGGTTCAAAGCTCCATCGAGCCTCTCATAAAGTTCGCGAATCGTCTTGCCGGATACATCAAGGGAATCATCTCCCATGCCCGCTGGCCGTTGCACACCAGCCTACTCGAAGGTATCAACAACAAGATCAAAGTGCTCAAGCGAATGGCCTATGGCTACCGTGATGATGAGTTCTTCTTCTTAAAAATCAGGCAAGCCTTCCCCGGAAATGGGGCATGAACCTTTTTTATTACAGGCAGGTAAGGGTTCGTCTTTTCGCCCCAAAAACCCTTATTTTTCACCTTTTAGCGGGGCAAAAATTAGTACACCAAATAATTAAAGTTAAACCTTATATTTAGTTGATCTCCTGCATATAAAAGAGGTCGAACGGGGCGTTATACCGTGCCCTGTTCGTCACACAAAAGCGCAGGAGAGAGCACAATGAACAGCAGACTAATCGTTGAAACAGCACTCGCATCAGACCCGACAATTACACCGGAACAAAAAGAGCGCATACTTGCCGGGTATGAATCGCCTGAAAAAAAACAACCTCGGATGCTGACCCGCATTCAGGTTGCCGAGCGATTACAGGTCCATCCCGGTTCCGTAAAAAGATTCGACCAAAGAGGGATACTAACCCCAGTCAGAATTACTCCCCGTGTCGTTCGATATTGTGAAAATGAAGTTGATGCACTGCTCAAAAACCGGGGCTAATGTGAAAAAGCCCCCTCCGCCATTAAGAGCAATCCGGCAGAACTGTGTATCATGCTGCCTCGATCAGCCGAAGGAAACCCGGTTGTGCGGAGCCTCCAACTGCGCGTCATATCTATTACGAATGGGCAGGCGCGTTGACGGACTCCGCCCGCTGAAGATTATCCGGGCGCATTGCGCCGAATGTTCCGGTGACGAAACGGCACAATCCTGTCGGGTGACAGACTGCGCATTGTGGCCATTTAAGGACGGTCATAATCCAAACCGGAAGGGCATCGGCAACCGTGCTCCGAATCAGGCCGGTTTGGAAAAAAACACCGAACTCAAGCGAGGATTCACGAAGAACCACTCAGCAAGACTGCCCATTACCCAAGTGAATAACCCATCGACAAACACGGGCGTTTAGATCGGAGAAAATCATGAAACCTATTAACCTGTTCAAACAACAATACGAGGCGACTCAAAAGCCTCCGCTTCAACTACCGGATTGGAAACAGCCATGTGACCAATGCCAAAAGAACACTCCCTCAAAGGTTCTGTTTATGCGGGCGGGATATGGTAACGCCTGCGCGGTCTGCGGACGCTTGCGCCGGGGGAAACCGTACCTGTCGAACGCTCAGCTCAACTCACTAAAGCCGAACACGGCAAAAGGTGGTCAGCATGGTATCCACAAAATATAGCAACGCGGGTCGACAACAGGTTTTCTCGCTAACGGAACATCAGATCAATGCCCTAATCCGCGTTAATGATGATGCTGCCAGTTTAATCGCGGCATTCTGCGTTCTCGCTGAGTCCACAGATGCATCAGGGATTTATGCAACGGCAGGGGCCAAGGCCATCCGGAAACGGCTGAGAGTTGGATTGCCCAAAGCCGATAAACTTCTGAAGCAACTGGAATCCGGAGGATTGATTAAAGACCCAAAGAATACCACGGGGAACATCAGAAAAAACATGCCGTGCCGAGAAGGTCGGGCAACCGTTCGCTGGGTGCTTCCTCCGGACGATTCCCGCAAGGTTTGGATTGCATCCTCCTTCGTGAAAGGGTTTGGATCATGGCAAAGTCCGCTCCATACACTTCGTCAGGCGGGAACCGATGCCGCACGAATTCTCATGACCCTGTACCTCTATGAGGATATGCCCACGTACGGTGGTATTGACCCTACCACGGCCATCTATCGCGACTATGAAACCGAAGCCATCTACACCCAACAGACTATGCCATGGCTCTTCCACACGTCTCAAGGGACAGAGTCAGTCAAAATGGCATTTTGTTCGGATCGTCTTGATATTCACGAAAACGCAAACGGGGAAATTCATGAGTTTTGGAGAGCCTTCAAAAAGCTTGTCGATCGCGGGTTCATTTATGAATGCCTTACCGTTTTCACCGGGGTGAAAATCAACGACGACATGTGCCTCCTGTACCCGCTTCATACATTTAACAAGCATGGCCACCCCCCCAAGGGCGAAGAATCTCTGTCGGGAAAGATGAACCGTGTTGCCGACACTTTCGGCCTTAGCGCCTCGGATTCCACGGGCCGTTTCTATGGGAAGTTTTCATTTATCGCCGATGACGATGATGTACAAGCTGTCGGGATCTACCGCCTGCGCTTCCGGAACACAAACAAGGCATTTGATGACGTACTCCACGGGTGGCAGGGAATTCAGGACTCGCACCGACACTGGTCAGAAAAGGCCGACCAATGGATACAGCAAATCCGGGACAAGCAGAAGATGGCAGATTCAGGTTGCTAGGACAAAATGGAACTTCATTACGAATGGATTACCCCTGATAATAAAAGGTGCAATAGCTGTTCGAGCCTATCAATATGTTCAATCAGTTCAATACCCTTCAATAACTCTCAATTCCCCTCTCATAAATGCCATGAGCATAGCCTCCGGCATGGGCGGCACGCATTTGGAAGGAAGGAGGGTACAAAGGCGGCGAAAAATATGCGTGTGCCGTAATTTCTCGCGCGCGCGCGAGAGAGAAAAAATCCGGGAGCTATTCGACGGTCAAAACGGTCTTTGGGTCGGATCAGGTTAAACAGCCCTGAGTCGTCGTTCCCGCCAGCGTAGAGATTCCGCTTTGGGGCTGAACCGTGAATCATGCGGCGGAATCAGGGTTTTCCCATGCAAGTCAATCAAGGCCCGCTGGGAATCGACTCGATCATCAATTCCATCGCGGACATGCCATTTGTTATCTGAGCAGGGGAATATCCATTCCTGATCCATCGCCCAGTGATGATTTTTGCAGAGCGTTAACCCGTTGCGTGGGTCATCATCATGCGATTCTGAAAACGGTATAATATGCGCCGCGTCTACCAACGAAGTTCCCTCAAACCAAATTCTCAACCCGCATGCCGCACATTGAAAGTGGTAGGCCTGTTTTACAACCCGGGCGAAGGCTAAATCGCGAACATCCTCTTTTACTACGCCGGGGGCTTTTTGTTCGCCGCGAAGAGCTTTCGCATAGAGGCCCACACCTTCCTCCTGTTCGGCCAATGCCATCAACTCATCGAAATGCTCAGAAAAATAGCGCCGGATCATAGCCTCCCGGATTTCCTGTCTTACAGATTCTGATAGAAGCGCGGCAAATAGCCCGTCTTCTAGAAAAGCCCCGTCAATAATCTCGGTCATTACGTTCGGGCCACGGGGACGATCCATTACCCGGTACGCAGCTTCTTGTCCGGCTCGTACGGAATGGTGCCAGAACGGAGCCGTTTTCAAATGCCAGAACGGGTTGAGCGGGGTGCAGGAATCCGCCGGGGTTTTTACCACATCAAAATAGCGCTTAAAATGCTCCAGCAGTTCCGGGCCATATTCGATACGATTTCCCGAGGTTTCGCCCCCAGCAATCAAATCGATGACGGCCAGCATCATGATTGCCTTGTGCGGGCTCGTATGCCCGTTCTGCGTATTCATCCGCATAGAGACAAGCTGGTCGATGTACTTTGAATAATCTATCCCTGCCGCATTTGGGGCGAGAGAGACGACATAATCTGCGAAGAGGGGAGCCTGTACAGCCCGGTAACTTTTTTTTCGCTCTTCTGGCGTGGCTCCCTCAACAGTGCATTGATGCTCGGCATGCGCATCCCAGCCAAACGGCCAGTCCTCAAACACATGACCTTTACAAATCGGGCAGAGAACACGCTGGTGCAATACCTGTTCATAGACCAGCTTCTCCGCATTAATGATAACCCCATCATTGTTCCGCTCAATAGAAGGCATGGCCTACTTTCCTTTTCCTAATTCTGCGAGTCGCTGACCCAGTCACCACAAAGCAGTTCGGCCTGCTGGAGGATAGTGCGCGTCGCCTTTTCCTGCCGGTCGGGCGGATAACCGTATTTGCGCAGGATGCGTTTCACCATAACGCGGATTTGGGCCTTCACGGCCTCTTTGGCTGTCCAGTCGATGGTTACGCTCCGCCTGACGCCCCCCACAAGCTCGTGGGCAATCTGTTTGAGCGTGTCGTCACCCAGTTCCATAACAGCGCTGTCGTTGGTTTCTAAGGCATCGTAAAAGGCCACCTCGTCATCAGTCAGCCCCAGCTCTTCCCCGCGCTTCATGGCGGCATTGAACTGCTTGGCGATCTCTACCAGCTCCATAATAATTTCTGCCGCCTCAATAGTGCGGTTCTGGTAGCGCCGGATCGTCTCTTCAATCAGCTCCGAAAACTGCTTCGACTGGATCAGATTAGTGCGGCTTCGTGTGCGGATTTGATCCTGCAACAGCTTCTGCAACATTTCCACTGCGAGGTTCTTCTGCGGCATGCGGCTGAACTCATCGAGGAACCTGTCATCCAGAATAGAGATGTCGGGGCGGTTGAGACCGGCAGCCGTAAAGATGTCCACTACCTCATCGGATGACACCGAACGCGAGACCAACTGCTTGATGGCCTCATTAATTTTTTCCTTCTCGTTCTGTCCGCCGGTTCCCCCTCTCGGGTCGAGCTTGGCGAGCTGGGCAGACACCGCCTGAAAGAACCCGATGTCGTCACGAATAGCCATTGCCTGCTCATGCGTACCAGCCAGAGCAAACGCCTGTGCAAGCTGGCGCGTGTATCCGCGCATGCGCTTAGAGCCGTCCTCCTGAGCCAGCACATGCTCTACCGCTTCGGTAAGACACCTCAGCCTTTCCGCAGGACTTCCATCAAAATAGGGCGACCAGTCAACCCCGTGCATAATCCCGCAGGCAACCTCATACTTTTCGAGCATAATAGCCACGGCTTCCGCCTGATCATATGTCGGGCTCCCCAGTCCGCCATTCTCGGTATAATTGGCCACCGCCTTTTTTAACTGCTCCGCAATGCCCAGATAATCGACCACCAGCCCGCCGGGCTTATCCTTGAACACACGGTTTACGCGGGCAATCGCCTGCATCAATCCATGCCCCTGCATCGGCTTGTCCACATACATCGTGTGCAGAGACGGCACATCGAAACCGGTCAGCCACATATCGCGCACCAAAACCAGTTTTAGCGGATCAGACGGGTCTTTGAAGCGCTGTTCAATATCCTTGCGCACCCGCCCGGTCATCAAATGGCGGGCGTAGCGTTCCGGGTCACTGGCCGAACCGGTCATCACCACCTTAACCGCACCCTTGGCAAAATCCGTGTCGTCCCACTCGGGACGCAGCTTAATAATCTCATCAAACAGGTCTACGCAGATGCGGCGGCTCATGCAAACCGCCATCGCCTTGCCTTCGATAATCTCCGCCCGCCGCTCAAAATGATCCACAATATCCTGCGCCACCAGCGAAAGCCGCTTCTTCGTTCCAACCATCGCTTCGAGCTGCGACCACTTGCGTTTCAGTCGTGACTGCTCGCTGATTTCCTCTCCCTCGGTCAGCTCTTCAAACTCGGGGTCAATATGCGGGCGCTCAGCGGCATCCAGATCAATCTTAGCCAATCGTGCCTCATAATAGATGCGAACCGTTGCGCCGTCTTCCACCGCCTGCTCAATATCATACACGCTGATGTGCTCGCCAAAGATGGCGCGGGTATTGCGGTCGGCCAGTTCCACCGGCGTGCCGGTAAATCCGATAAATGAGGCATGGGGCAAGCCGTCGCGCAGATGGCGGGCAAACCCGTCAATCAGGTCATACTGTGAACGGTGCGCTTCGTCCGCAATCACCACAATGTTACGCCGGTCAGACAGCATCGGAAATTCGGACTCATCCGAGAGCGGCGCAAACTTCTGCATTGTCGTAAACACCACCCCGCCGCTCGACACCTGCAGCAGCTCGCGCAAGTGACTGCGGCTCTCCGCCTGAACCGGCGACTGCCGCAACAGCTCTTCTCCTAACGCAAACGTTCCGAACAACTGATCATCCAGATCGTTGCGGTCGGTAATCACAACCAACGTAGGATTGTCCAGCGCCTGAATAATCTTACCGGCATAAAAAAGCATCGACAGGCTTTTGCCCGACCCTTGCGTATGCCACACCACGCCGACCCGTCCGTCACCGGATTCAACCGATGCCTGCTTCGTGCACTCAACCGCCTTTTGCACCGCATGGAACTGATGATAGGCCGCCAGTTTTTTAATCACCTTGCCGCTGTCATCTTCGAACACCGCAAAATGCCGGATCAGGTCGAGAAACACCAACGGCTCAAATACACCCTTAATCGCTGTTTCCAGCATTGGCATGCCCAAAGGGGCCACCGACTCGCCATCGATCGTTCTCCACGGCAAGAACCGCTCAAAATCGGCAGAAAGCGCCCCCACACGCGCATCTGCTCCGTCCGAGATCAGCAAAACCTCATTATGCGTGAACAAAGACGGAATTTGCGCCTTATAGGTCTGGAGCTGATTATAGGCCGACTTCACATCGGCGCTTTCGTCTGCGGCGTTTTTCAGCTCAATAACGCCCAGCGGCAGGCCGTTCACAAACACCACCATGTCGGGGCGGCGGTTCACATGGTTTTCAACCATCGTGAACTGGTTCACCACCAGCCAATCGTTGTTTTCCAATGTGTGGAAATCAAACAGCCAAACCTTTTCTGTAAACTCCCTCTCGCCACGGAAAAAAGTAACGTCGATTCCTTCCGTCACCATTTTGTGGAACATCCGGTTGTTCAAAATCGGAGTTGGAGCGTCCGCCCGCATCACCTCACGCACCGCCTCCTCAATTGACATACGCGGAATTGTCGGATTGATCTCCAGCAACGCATTGCAGAGTCGATTTTCCAGAACGGCAGAATCATAGCCGGTTCGTTCGGAGTATTCTCCGTCCGGCGCAATGTCCGGCCCCGGCAGATAGCTGTAGCCCAGCTCCACAAACCAATCAATGGTCGCCTCTTCTACAATCGACTCTGAAAATTTAGGCACGATAAAACACCCTCTCTCTTACTCTTTCGCTTTTAGCAGATTCTTAATTTCCACTAAATTCTGATTAATTTGCTTGAGCACCTCCATTACCCCACCCTGATCTATATCCGCCTCTACCGTAGATGGCTCAACAACTGTCACTTGCGGATCATGCAGCCAGTACGTTTTTCCCTGCTCGGGCAGAACAACATTAAGGTTGCGAACACTTTCGTTGTCGCTAAAGCCAATAGTTTTTTTAAACCCTTCTCTGGAAATATTAATTCCATGATTTAGAAATACAGCATTCGTAGCTTCTGGAGACAATCTGGCAAGATGATTGTCTATGATAATCTCAGGCGAGGCATGACCGGAATACCCATCCAGCATCACAATTTTGGCCTTAATATCCTTTGTGTGAATGATAGTTTCACCAAAATTCAACGTTTCCACATATTCGGAATCATTCATCAGCGAAAGCAGCTTGTTCCCATTCGTTCCTCCAGACTGATACCCAGTCAGAGCAACAGTAAACTGCTTATCTTTCAGCACGTTTTCGAGATGATGAAGCACGACACCACCATCACACATACCACTGCTAGAAATAATAATAGACGGCGACCTGCTAAAGGTTCTATATGGAGTCGGTTTATCTCCCGATGAAAAAGTAAAACGCTCGACAGATGACTTCCCATCAATAGCCGCACGAAAAACTTCTGCGCGCCTCTCCGGCTCATCCTCTGGATAATACATGTTTTTATCCTCAGTTCGCTGGGCGAAAAGTTCTTTTTGGTATATTTTCGAAACCTGATTCCCGAGATACGACTCACATCGAATCGGAATGGTCACAAGACGTTTAATCTTCATGAGCTCCTCTGCCACAAAAGAAAGTTGGTCTTGAGACACTAACACTCGCGTTTTTTTACACGACAGCAGCAACTCTTTAATTTCCCTCAGTGCATACTTATGAATGGATTTATCGTCTAGAATTTGAAGTAACAGATCGGGAATAACAGGCTTTTTCCCGGGCTTGAGAATGATTGTCGAAAGGACTGCGTGTTGATCCAGTTCGCACATCTCAGATTCTTCCAGCAACTCCACTAACTCTTTAGGGAGAACCCCGCTCTCCAGCTTCGCAATCAGCGTATCGAGACTAACCCATAGCCGCCTATATTCCGGAGGATGGTTTGGAAAACCTTGTTCTGCGACCGCGATTAGGTCATACAGAACCTCCTGCATGCGATGGATAGAAAATGCCGGAATCAATAGGTTTCGCTGGCCAACAATCAGTTCCTGTTCTACCAGAGTTTTCAAATTGGCCAACCGTTGGTCACGTGAGGGATGGTCCGTAGCCTTGGTGCCACCTTTGGTTGATTCCAAAACAACATAGTTTGTAGTTTTAAACGGCCCCTGCGACTCCTTTAATAAATAGCTGCTGTTAAAGTGATCCGTTGTCGGGCCGATGTCCCCACTGAACAACATACTTTTGAGATATTTCTCATTATCTGGATGCTCTTCCCGCCAAACAACCCCCAAAGAACATGCTCCCAAAATATGTGCCGATCTCAGGGCATAAACGCTCAAGTCTTCATCCAGCCGGAACTGCTGTCCCCACTTAAACCCTGCGCGCTGATCTAAATAATGAAATTTCACCCGCCCCACATCATTGTATCGATAAAGTTCGCCCTTCGTGATTCGAGCAGAGTCCATTAGAACTTCTTTGGCAATTAGGGCTGTAGCCCTTGTGCAATAAACTTTTCCGACAAAGCCCTCTTTATAGAGTCTAGGAATCAAACCGCAATGATCGAGATGAGCATGCGTCAGCAAAACAAATTTCAAACTTTTCGGATCAAATAAAAATGGCTTTTGATTTTCAAATTCGGCGTGCGGCGTTCCCTGAACCATTCCGCAATCCACTAAAAATTGCACATCCTTTGGAGTATAGTGCAAATGCGTACACGATCCTGTAACCTGATCTATTCCACCGCAGAATGTAACCTTCATATATCCCTTTCGCCTATTCCGTGGGGTCTAGTCTTCCACATCTTCCGGTTGCCAGTCACCGACATCCATATTTTTAATGCGCTCGCCAAACACCTTTCGGAATGCTTCCAGTTTTTCGAGCATCCATTCATGCGCCGTTGGCCAGCACCGTTTGTCGTTCGGATCAAAATCTGAATTGCGAAGAACAATATGACTGTTCTTTTTGTCGGGCTTTCCCTGCCACTCCAGCACTTCGCCCAGTTCAGATTCAATAATGGGCTGCTCCTGATACAACAAATTGAAAACCGCCAATCGATCATCTGTATTGTTGATTTGCAGGCAGACGGACATCAGTCCGGCTTGCGTATTCAATAAAGCCGCAGGAAAAGCCTTACTGGTTCCACAACTGAAATTCATCCAATGACAAGCTGCCGGTTTTTGAGGGCGCATAACGGAGCTGTTTTCAAGGACATATTCACGGAACTGTTTCCAATATTCGAGCTGCAACTGTTTGACCGGGGTCAGTTTCTCACTCTGAGTAACGGTCGATGTCCCGCCTTTACCTTTTGTCCACTCGTTGGGCTTAGAGACCGCGTTAAACTTGGGAGCTATAGGGGAATCGCCGATCCGCCACAATTCGATTTCCAGACCGAAGAAACTTATTTCATCGCCGGTGATTTCGTTGAGCCAATCCAAGGCTGCGCGGTGCTCGTCGGTAAAGCGTTTGGCAATCCACACTATGGTTACGGTGTTAAGTCCGGCGGCATAAGTCAGCAGTTGGCCAAGATGAGTGTGGTCGGTGCGTTCGACCTGATTTTCAATCAGCACCCATGCATTGGTTCCGGTGTCCTTGCAGAGAATATCCGCGCGAAACGGCCCAACATCCTTTTCCACCGCCTCCAGTTCCAGATCCAGACCGATGGTGTCACCGAGAAGAGCGAGGTTTTCTTCCCCTGCCAGCCACGGAGTAAAATGCTGCGCCTCCGTCTTCCACACATCCCGTAATTCAACCTTCTGTAATCGTCCGAGCTTCATATAGCCTTCCTCTTAGAGTTGAATCAACCTGTTTTGTTTTAAGAACTCTCCTAACGAGTCCGTATTTGATGGCTTAGGAAAATGAGCGTTTTTGACCATCCATACAATTTGGAATTTACGTCTCTGCTCTTTTGCAGAAAGCATTTTCCTATGAGGGTGAGTTGTTCTCCATTTTTTACAGAAAGCAATTTCTGCTTTTTGCGACCGACTCAACTCGGCATCAAGTGTCGCTATCATTTTAAGAACAATTCCGGATAAGCCCACTACGCCATGAAGGTCTATCTCTACCGGCGCACCAAGAATTGGCGACGAGTGTTTGGGAACCTCTTTAACGCCAAGGGTAGTTGCCGAAGCAACAGCAGAGAAACGAGTGTATGCATCGATCAACCTTTGCGTACAGACACCAGTGCTATGCATTTCACAATTACGAATCTCCTTGAAAAAACGATAGCATAGTAACATTTCCTCTAGTTTTGAGTCTGAATACGACAGCTTGCCACACAAAGAACTATAAAAGTTTGTTTTTAGCACGATTGATTCTTGTTGCGTCAATTCTCGCAACACCGTGGTCACGTCTTTTTTGCCAGCGCCTCGACGTGGAAACTGCAGGCCTAAAGACCGCTCTTTCGAGCTTGCGTTTAGCTCGGACAGAACGGCATCCACCCATCCCTCATAAATGGCAATGATGTTCGTTAAAATTAAACGAGAGAAACTTTCTTTCTGCTCCTCCCAAGAGTGCTCAATGCAGGCTCTACGGAGATTTGCACCATGAATATTTGCCCCCTCTGAGAACCGGCCCTTTAATTGTGTGTTTGTTGCATTAGGTATCGCATCGAGATAGCCCGCAACTTGCCATCTGAGATTCCACATAGCCGTGGCTGTCGGCCACACGAAATCAAAGAGCCCTGTAATTTGTTTGTGTGCGCTATCTGAGGCTGAAAAAAAATAGGTGGCCATACAAAATTCCGTTATACGTTTTTCAGAGCCTTGTTTGCTTCTGTGAAATGAGGGCCAACACACAGCGCGGAATCTTCAAGATCGGGATGTATCATCGAAGTAGAAAAGATAATTTGATGCGGCTCGCCAAACTCTGAAGCCATATCAACTATCTTCTTCTGGAAATTGTGACTTCGAGCCTGCTCCATTCCCTTGTCCTCCATGTTGTCACAAAGCAACAATCGAGGGTAGCGGATGTAACTCAACTCCATAGCAGCAAAAAACAATGCGTAATGGATGCTGTTTTTTAGATAGAAAACAGAACTGGCAGAAAAATTATTCTTCTGATTTACCCCGAACGTATTCAATCGGAAATCAATTTGCACATTATTTACATGCTGGAACTCAGCCTCTCGCGGAAGATCTGCTTCCAGAAGCACCTTTGCGTACTTTGCGATAACATCGTACACCTCCATACTCCTGCTTGCATGACGCATCCGTGCCCGCTTGATTCTGATCTCAAGGGCGCTAATGGTGCCGGTCAAAAGTTCATTCTTTTTGTCTAGGTCGCGTTGGACCTGAAAAACTTTCATCCGTGACAACAGGGATTCTATTTGACTCTCAAGGGTTCCCTTCCGCTCATGTAGTGCATCTTTTTCAGCCGACCTAACTGTTTTGACCGAATTAAGCGATGCCTCCAAATTTGATTTCGCAACACCGAGTTCCTCTTTTATGGTTTTGACTGAGGCCGTAATCTTTTCTAACTCGTCTTTTTTATCAGCATATAACCGCTCGGACTCCTTCTGCTGAAAGACCAACTCTTGCCTCATACGCATTAAGTCTGATCTCGCTTTTTCTTTATCAACGGGTTGCTTGCAAAGGAAACATTCGTCGCCTCCCTCTGATGTCTCAACAGGTTGCATACATGCCGGGCAAATTTTCAGAAAATCTTCTGCCAGCACTTTTTTGACCAGCAAAGCATCATCTATGGCAGCAATACGGTCACTCAATGCTGCCAAGAAGTCAGATGAATCCAGCAGTTGAAATTCCAAAACTTTGATTTGCTCCTGTGCATCTTCGAACGCTTGCCGTTTTTTAATATATGTAGACTTCTGCGCCACTAGTTCTGCACTATCAATTTCGGATGAGCTATCCTCTTCCACCCATTCTTGAGCGTTTATTGTCTCCTGGACTTCAATAAGTTGTAGTTTACTGTTTTCAACCTGACTTTCCAGAAACTCATAACTCTCACCGGCCTGATCGACCGCAGCAAAAACCTCTGAAAATGTTTTCAGCTGGGAGCGTACTTGCTCTAATTCTTTTTGTTTTTTGCGATGCTCAAGTTGGTCTACATACAAATCCTTATCATAAAGACCAAGCAAAAGTTCTGCTATGGTTTCGCGAGTAAGGGGAGAGTCGAATTGCTCTTCTCGAATAAGGGACTGGACATGCGACAACTGGTCTATGTACAGCACTCGTAACAACTGATGCATGGTAATGTTACTGTCATGATCTCCCCATACCTCAGGGAGTCCAATTGCAGAAAACAGAACCTGTGAAAAGCTTTGCTTTTTCTCAGATCGCTTAAACGGAAATACATTCCAATCTGTTTCCGGAGCATTTTCTAGGTCGGCAAAACTCCCCCAAAAAATTTCCATGCTTTGCATGCTTTTTTTCGTTACGAACCGTCTCAGCACCGCAGGTGTTCCATTAATAGAGACCTCCACATACACGGTATCACAAAGGGACGCTTCCAGCTTCCATTTTTTAAAATCTCCGCCCAGAGAAAAGAATAGAAAATCCATAATAGAAGATTTTCCGGAACCATTGTCTCCGCGAATAATATTGACTCCTTCATGGAAATCTAAATCCAGTGCGACCCCTTTATGAGCAAGCACTACAAGCTTATTAACTCTGAAATAACATCTCTCAGGTGTCATACTGGTACTCCATCAGTTTCGTTCTTGCTTTCAACCCGCCATCTCCCGACAGTTGAACTCCAGCCAATTCTTCAACTAAAAATTTCACCACGTCTTGCATGCTTTGCGTTCGAGTAGAGATCGAATCCCTCAGTTCTTTTGGGAGTTCTTTTTTTGTCCGGCATATAACCCCCAGCTGTATTTGAGTCTCGTCAATAACTTCCAGCGCCTGCAAATATTTTACGGCGAGCATCTGGTATGGCTCCGCTCGTTGAAATAGTGATTTGGGATTCCCTTTGTCCTCGTACGATGTCACGGACTTGAAATGCTTTCGATACTTGCGCGCAGACTGCGGCATTTTCATGGCGTTAATTAGCGACGGGAACACCATGTAAAAATCAAGTATCCTCATCTTATCTAACTCATAAGAGTTTTCAGGTGCTTCTTCCAGTAGTTGAAGCATACGAAACACACAGTGACAGGCATCATATAGAGGATGATATAGAAGCATTATTTCAAACCCATTTGATATGGCAGTTGCCGGTTAAAAAATACAGAGCCCCATTTATTTCATCTGCATACAAACACAAGACGTTTTCTCCCAGCCGTTCGATTAGCGGATCAACAATCGAGTCGCTAACTGCTGCCAAAACGTCCTCAGGAGGGCTCCCTGCATTTATCAATGGGTATACCTTTGTATGGTATTTTGAGAATATATCCGCCAGCACATACGCATAAATTTGCTGGGCGGATTCATAAAACTGGTACTTCATTAGTTTCTTGGCGAATGCCTCCTTCACAGAATTAGCATAGCCGATATAGGCGGAATACCCACCATCAACCAATTTGGTTTCCAGACCAATCACGACACCATCGTCATCGACATTAGAAGAAAAATGTTCAAGCCGTTCGATCAGCTCGGTTACCTGTCGGTTATTTTTATATTCCTCTTTAAACTGCGCAATCAAACGCCTCATCACTTCAGGCGTTCTGCTAGGAGCCTCATAGTAATTTGTCACGGACTTATCAATATCCCGCCCGGCCAGATCGCCACCAACTTGGTTTTTTGCTTGAGTAGCCATGGCCATTATTTATGAATATCACGCCCTGCCTGATCACCGCCAACAGCATTTCCTTTTTGAATAACCTTTGAGTTATCCGAGGAGTTTTTGAATCTGTTAACTTTGATAATTAGCCCCGCAGTTCCTAGCGCGCCGATGATGGCAACAATTGCAATACCGATAGTCTTTATAGTTTCACTCATATTATTTTCTCCACCATCTTTTCAACTTCTGAAATTTCCGACATTCCGGAAAATAGCTTGGGACACAGACTGCTTTTATCAATCATCAGGTGATCCCCTTACCGTCCTGTTTTCGTGTATCAAGAGTCGGCATTCGCTGCCCATAAAAAGATTTGTAGTTCACAACCAGATTTAGCGACTCATCCAGAGCGGCTTTAATCTGATTCATCAAACTGCTTTTTTCCTGCCCTCCATCAACTGGGCTTACAACAACCTGACAGACAATATGCTCTTCCCCAACCTGCACTACCTTCCCCGAACCAAACGTCGATGTTTTGCAAGAATTGACTTTCCCATGAGTTTTCAACAGTTCACGTATAAGCTCATTGTTGTAATCACACACCTCACCATCTCTCAGCACTTCGTAGCTAGAGATTATTGCAGGTCCCAACCCGGCATTCCGCAAACGAACAATTAACTCTATCTGATTGTTGCGGGAGTTCTCTTCAGTGTGAATATCCAGAGCAGGCAATACCGAAAGACGATTATGTCGGCGAGTGGCAATGCCCTGCTGTATAGCGACAAACAGAGCACATAAAGCAATGGCATTTTTTGAGAGGAAGTCCCACGCACTCAATACCCAAGTCAAAAATTGAGGAGTGTCGCTCACGCCACACCCTCCACCATCTTTTCAGCCTCTGGGATTTCCAACTCTCCGGAAAGCAGTTTCGGCAACAACGTGTCGCGCAAATCAGAAAGCGTTCTATTTTGTTCAACGTTTCGGGTTATTCGGTCGTACAAGTCGCTTGCGGTTTTATTGTATTCGGCCAGCACATCGCCCGATGGAACAAGCACGGGGATAGGCCGGAAATTCTTTTTGCTGATCTCGGCAAACGTTGTGCCGCTGGCCCGTTGTTTAATCTCATCCATAATAGAGTTGGCCCATTGCAAGACATATGTGTTGGGCAGCGCCTTGTCACAAACCATTGCAATAAAGCCCTGATTGATTGAAATCGGAATTTTTGAAATAGCCAAATACCCGACCGGAGCACGAGAAGACATTAAAACTGTCCCTTCGGGAAGCTGCTTGGAGCTAATTGACTGAACGCCTGCATCTGTAATTTTTCGGTCTGTATCAAGCAGAATAAAATTTGTGAGCTTTGACATATCTTTCGGCGTTGCCCAGTGATGCACCCCGCCATCCCAAAACTCGGGATTCTTTGTGCGCGGGGTTCCTCCGCCCTTAATTGTCACTTGGTTGCCAATCGTCGAAACATCCCACCCTCTGGGAATCGGGCCGAGTTCCGAGGGTTGGAAACTGTCGGGGAATTTTTTCCGAACATTGGAAAAAATTTCCCCAAGGGCTGGACGCAGTTTCGCACGGCGCTCGGCCTTTTCGGCCAGCTCTTCAGGAATTGGACTTCCGGCGGCACGGGCGTTGTCGATAACTGGATCAAAATCAACAAACCACGATTTAAAAAGCGCCTGCGCCATCGCCTCCTGCGTCTCATTCATTTTCCGGTTCAGCTCAATCTTGTCATCTAGTGCCCCTAGAATATCCACGATTGCTTTTTGCTCTTCAACCGGCGGGAGACATACCGACTGTGTCGCAAGCTCACGATAATATATACGGACACGAACAGAACCAACCCCTGCTGATTCCGCCCAGCTCTTCCAAGAGGCACATTCGGTTAATAGGTATAAATATTCTGGAAGTATCTCCTTCTCATCACAGGAGAAAACCACATAGTCGGGACTAACGAGGCCGTGCAAATGCCGTTTAGAGCAAAATCCGATTGAGCCGATATTTAATCGCATTGGATTATACGCAAACATACCCGGAGCAATCCGCTTGTATCGCTCAAGGCTGCTCGATAAATATTTGGCATTGGGTGTTAACCCAACCTGCCGGTCAACCCCATAGACAGGCACTCCTGATGTTGCCCCTTTGCCACACCGAACTGTGGACTCCTTGATCACGTCGCCAAGCAAGCAACTACGCCACATCTGTTTCTTAGACATCAAAACCACACCTTTTTAACGCGCGACAAACCCTCTGATCACACTCCTTGGACTTCTCCATAAGCTGAGAAAGTTCCGCGCAAAGGCCATTCATCTTGTTTTCAAAAATAACATACTCCTCTTCTTGCGCCTCAGAACCAACATAACGCCCCGGTGTTAAAACATAATCGTTCTTTCTAATGTTTTCTGTGGGTACAACCGCACAAAACCCTGTGACATCCGAATAGGCTGTAGACTCGTCGCGCCCTGTCCATGAGTGATATGTCTGAGCAAGCACACTGATTTCATCTTTGGTTAGCTCCATGTGCGTGCGGTCCGCCGGAGCGCCCATCTTGCGAGCATCTATAAATAGAACCTCACCTTTGCACCCTTGCCGCTTTTTGCGACGTAAAAACCAAAGACAAACCGGAATCGGTGTTGAGTAAAACAACTGACCGGGCAAAGCAACCATGCAATCGACCAGATCAGCATCGACCAGTGCTTTGCGAATGTCGCCTTCGCCGCCGGTGTTGGAACTCATTGATCCGTTGGCCAAAACAAAGCCTGCCGTTCCGCTGGGAGACAGGTGATGCACCATGTGCTGCACCCATGCGAAGTTGGCATTTCCCGCAGGCGGAACTCCATGCGTCCACCGTTTGTCATCTTTGAGCTTTTCGCCGCCCCAGTCGGAAATATTGAAGGGCGGGTTGGCGAGAATGAAGTCGGCCTTCAGGTCGGGGTGCTTGTCGTTATGAAACGTATCAGCCCACTGGTCGCCCAGATTGCACTCGATTCCGCGCAAAGCCATGTTCATGCGAGCCAGTCGCCATGTCGTTGGGTTGGACTCCTGTCCATAGACTGACAGGTCGGTTTTCTGCCCGCCGTGAGCTTCGGTAAATTTTTCGGATTGCACAAACATCCCGCCCGATCCGCAGCAGGGGTCATAGATGCGGCCTTTATACGGTTCGAGCATTTCAACCAGTGTGCGCACCACGCAGGCAGGAGTATAGAATTCGCCACCGCCCTTGCCTTCTGCCGCCGCAAACTTGCCCAGAAAATATTCGTAAATGCGCCCCAGCAAATCCTGCTCTTCGTGATGCCCCATCATGTCAATGGTACTGATCAAATCAATCAGTTCGCCAAGGCGACGCTTGTCCACTTCGGGCTTGGCATAATTTTTCGGCAAAATGCCTTTGAGAGATTTATTTTCCTTTTCGATCAGGTCCATCGCGTTATCGATGGTCTGACCAATGGTGGGGCGCTTGGCTTCCTTCTGGATCACTTCCCAGCGCGCAGTTGACGGCACCCAGAAAACATTTTTGGCCGCGTATTCGTCTCGGTCTTCCAGTACGACCAGTTGGTCTCTTTCATTCCGGGTGTGGTATTCACTATCGGGATCGCCGGTTTCCTGAATCAGCCAATCGCGCTGCTCACAAAACTTGTCAGAAATGTACTTTAAGAAGATCAGGCCGAGAATGATGTGCTTGTACTCAGAGGCATCCATACTGCCGCGCAGTTTATCCGCCGCCAGCCACAGCTTTTCTTCAAAGCCGATATTCGCCCCCGTCTGCTTTTTCGCCATGTCGTGTCCTTAAAATAGTATTGAAACTCACCGGTAAAGCCGTGAGCCATCCTATTTTTAATAAAACCAGCGAAGGAGGGGAAGGAAATGATAGAGCCTTTTTAAGCATTTCTCATCATTGCAATTGCGGGGCAATCCCCCGCAAAACATTTGAGCGCCATGTTCCCATAGAGTATTCCTTCCGCATGAAACGATTTGCCAGCCGCGAGGACATCAAACCATTCCTAAACCTTGTCTGGTCTGGACACCTTTTTGAAGTACAGGACTGGATACGGGACGGGAAGCCGGTAAATCCGCCCTTATTCACTCCTAAAAAACCACGAGTAAAAGGGCCTCTTGAATATGCAATGCTCTCCGGGTTCTACTGCATGGTGCAGGTGTTATTAGACGCTGGAGCTAATGTAGTAGAGCCCAGCATCAACGACCCTCTGGCATTTCGTGCGATCTACCATGCCGTTGATGACAGGCGGATGGATCTAATCGAGTTGCTGGTAAAACACGGAGCGGATGTGCGCGATGTGCAGTGGGAAACGATCCTTCACACGTGGAGTCCTGAAATTATCCGGTACTGTATTGAGCACGGAGCCGATCTGGAAGATGAGTTCAATCCTATCGCTTATGGATTTCAGAAAAAAATCCGGCCTGTTCTTGGTATTTATAAAACCTATGAGAAGCAGGTTCCCGACCTGAAACGCCAAATCAATATTGCTCTTCGCTATCACACCGAAAAAAAGAACCAGAAATGGGCATCTCTATTGCTTTGGGCCGGAGCCGACCCTTACGACATTGGGCCAGAAGACTACACGGAATACACCGACTACGACCGCAGAGCTATTGGTATCGCCCTGCAAGACGGGTGGGACTGGTTTTTTAAGCAGATAAAGACCCTCGTGCCCTCAGAGGAATATGCGGCAAATTTTCTATACGCAGCATGCCGGTCCGACAAAGCGCACATGCTGACAACTCTCATTAACGCGGGATTTATTAACGCAATGAACGCAGAAGATTCCACCAAGATGTTGTCTGAAAGAATGATCGCCGCCTCACATTCCAGACATAAAGGCTGTTTTTGCGTCGAGTCGCTGGGGCTTCTGTTTGCAAACGGAGCAAAGTGGACGCCCACATTTGAGCAGATAAGAGATACTCGGCGGTCAATGCTGGGCGGAAGAGCAGCTGGGGTGCAATCAGTAGTTTCTCTGCTAAAAAAGCATAAAGTAGCAACGAAGGAGGTCATTCGCGAACTAACCCGAACTCCTTCCATCAATAAGTTGCTTCACGCATGAATAGCGTCTTGCGCGTGCCACTAAAAATCAAACAGCTCGCTTAGTGTAACACCTAAAGCCGTGGCCAGCCGCTCGCATCCTTCGACGGATGGGGCATTAATTCCGCGCTCCACAAAGCTGATAAACTCAACCGAGTAGCTGGACGCTTCCGCCAACACCTCCTGAGTCATCCCTTTCTCTTTGCGAAGAGCGCAAATCTTCTGGCCTAGCTGTTTCTTAATCACGTAGTCAGGCTACGGTTTTAGTCCTTGCCTGCTCCACGTAGTAAGACTACGTTTTTGGGAAGGAAAAGACTCAACACTCAAAGAAAGGGCAGTATGGCAAATCAGAACGTCATGGAAATGGTACATCACCTCAACTGGGCATCTGTTCACACTAAAAACGGTCGGGGGCATGCAAAAATTGTTATCACTGCGCTATGTGAAGAGCTGGGAGTCGATGATGTCTCCAAAAAAATGGTTCTCCGCTTGCTGCTGGCCGAGGGAGCCCCACGTCGTATTACTACCGCTGAGGCCCGGCGCAAACTTGGAATCAGCCGCACGACTTTTCACCGCTGGGTTGAATCCAACCGCTTCGGACTTGGAGAGATGGAGTTGATCAGAGTTAATCCAACCCGCACCGAAATGTATGTTGAGGATTTTCTGGAAGTCATGCGCCAGAGGAATGAAAAGGGCAGGAAGCACAACTCGGAAGAGGACGATGCGTAAGCTGAAAACATACTGCGGAGGAGCCTTATTGCCCCAATCTGCCTGTGCTCCATAAATGGATATACGTTTTGAAATTTCTGATATTTTTTCGAAAGACAATATGTAATCGCTGGCGGCTTGCTGCCCCCTCCTCTCCCCTCTCTCAACAAGTTGCTGCTAGGCCTGTACGGCAGTATCTGTGGACCCCGGGACGTTCGTGGCTTAAGGTGGACTTAGCGCGTTTATATCAGGACGGCACGGAACGGCACGGAACGGCACGGAACGGCACGCAGCAAAAGGGTGATTTAAGGCGTTAAGCCTGTAGGCATTGATCAAAACGCCTGTTTTTAGTGGTGCCCGGGGCGGGACTTGAACCCGCACGTCCAAAAGGACAAGGGATTTTAAGTCCCTTGCGTCTACCGATTCCGCCACCCGGGCACCGAAAACAGAAAGTCGAGGAGTATTGGCTCAATCCGGCTCAAGCGCAAGTTTAAGATTCATCCGGGTTTGAAAAACTCCCCGTCGCGAATTGATTTTGCGCCATATTTACCGATAGTGTGGCGCTTCATTTTACTTGGAGAACGGATTATGGACATTGCCACTTTGACTGACACCCCGACGGAACAGGAACTGATCCAGAAACTGCTGAATGCCGGGCAGGAACATCTTTTTGCCGACTGGGACGCCCCCGGAACCAATGATGACGCCAAAACAACGTTTCTGACCACTCTTGCACGGGTTGACAATTCTTACCCCGGCGGCCTGACCGGATACATTTCCAACGCCCGGAAACTCCTCGCTGAGGCACAGAAAGGCGCCAACCCGTTCGAAGGACTGGAGCCGCACCAGCCAGCCAAGGTGGACCTGACACAGTTTGACGAAACCTATGACCACTTCGAAGCAATCGGAAAAACCCGCTTCGACAAAACCGCCATCGTGCTCGTCGCCGGCGGCCTCGGGGAACGCCTCGGCTACAACGGCATCAAACTCGACATTCCGGTGGAGGTGACCGAGACGACCTCCTATCTAGCCAACTACGCCGCCAACCTGCTCGCCATGGAAGCGCGCATGGAAACGCCGCGCCCGGTTCCGTTTATCATCATGGTTTCCGAGGACACCGACGCGAAAACCCGCGCATCGCTCGCGGCCAACGATTATTTCGGCCTCCAAAAAGAACAGGTGCACATTCTGAAACAGGAACTCGTCCCGGCCATCGCCGACAACGACGGAAAGCTGGCGCTGAAAAAGAAGTATGAGCTGATCCTCAAGCCGCACGGCCACGGCGATATTCACATGCTGCTGCACACCAGCGGACTGGCGACCAAACTCGCCGACGAAGGCATCGAACACTTTGTCTATGTGCAGGACACCAACGGCCAGGTGTTCAACGCCCTGCCCGCCGCGCTCGGCGTTTCCGCTGAAAAAGATTTCGACTTCAACTCCATCGCCGTCAACCGCATTCCCGGCGAGGCCTGCGGCGGACTGGCCCGCCTCGTTGGCAACGGCAGCGAAATGACGATCAACGTAGAATACAACCAGCTCGATCCGCTGCTGCGCGCAACCGTCAGCCCGGACGGCGACGTTCCGAACGAACAGGGCTTCTCCATGTTCCCCGGCAACATCAACGTACTGATCATTAAAGCCGCGTCCTACGTAAAAATCCTAAAAGAGACGCAGGGAATTATCTCTGAATTCGTCAACCCGAAGTATGCCGACGATGCGAAAACGGTTTTCAAAAAGCCGACCCGCCTCGAAACCATGATGCAGGATCTGCCGAAGCTCTTCGGCCCGGACGAAAAAGTCGGCGTTTCCGTCTTTGATCGTCGCTGGAGTTTTTCGGCCAATAAAAACAACATCATTGATGCCGCCTCCAAAGCGGCGGCGGGCGGCCCGCCGGAATCCGGTGCCACCGCTGAATCCGACTTCTATCTGGCAGGCCGCATGAAACTCCAGGCCGCCGGCATGGACGTCACCGAAGCCGAACCGGAAATGATTCTCGATATTCCAATGACGCCCGGCCCGCGCGTCATCGCGCGCCCGGCCTTTGCACTGACACTTGCCGAAGTGAAAGAAAAAATCAGCGGCGGAAGCATCGCCGGACAGGGAACGCTCGTGCTCGACGGTAAAGACATTACGCTCGAAAACGCCGAAATCACCGACGGCTCCGCCCTGGTCGTCAAAGCCTGCCCCGGCGCAAAAGTGACCGTAAAAGACCTGAAGGTCGACAACGCCGGTTTCGAACTGGTCAAACTGACCGCCGAAGAGATGGAAAGCGCTGATACCCCGGAATATTTGAAACTGCGCGGCTACCGCATCGAAAACCGCGGCGCACAAATCTGTGAATTCACTGCGCCGGGCGACTATATTGTAGAGTAAGCGTCTCGCCCGCTCATGAACGGGCGGGGCGCCCGTTCTACATTCAGGACGCTTTGACCTGATTAATGAGTTCTTCGCCGCTGGCGAAAGCGGAGAGATTGGCGAGCGTTGTTTCAGCAATTCGAATCAGCGCCTCACGGGTGAAATAGGCCTGATGCCCGGTGATGATGACGTTCGGGAACGTGGTCAACCGGGCAAAGTCATCGTCCTTGCGCACCTCGAAGGTTTTGTCTTCGAAAAAGAGTCCTTCCTCTTCTTCGTACACGTCGAGTCCCATGTAGCCGATTTTTCCGGATTTGAGTCCTTCAATGACAGCTTTGGTGTCAATGAGTCCGCCGCGGCTGGTATTGATGATCATCACGCCGCGTTTCATATGAGCAACGGCTTCGTTGTCGATCAGGTGATAGGTTTCAGGCATCAGCGGGCAGTGCAGGCTGATAATATCGGACTGCGCCAGCATTTCCTCGAAGGAGACGTATTGCATGCCGACCTTTTTACAGCGTTCGTTTTCGTACTGATCGACGCCGAGCAGCTTACATCCGAATCCGTGCAGTGCTTCCGTAAGGCATTGGCCGATTTTTCCGGTTCCGACAATCCCGACGGTTTTGCCGTGCAGATCAAATCCGAGCAGGCCGTCGAGCGAATAGTTTCCATCGCGCACGCGGGAGTGCGCCCAGTAGATCCGGCGGTTGAGCGTCAGCATCAGGGCCACGGCATGTTCAGCAATCGCGTACGGGGAATAAGCCGGCACGCGCGTAACGGTCAGCCCCAGTTCTTCCGCACTGGCGATATCAACATTATTAAACCCGGCGCAGCGCAGCGCGACGTGCTTCACGCCAACCTTTTTCAGGCCGATCAACACTGATGCATCGAGCTGATCGTTCACAAAAACACAGACGCTCTCAAATCCCTCTGCGAGCTTGACCGTCTGCGGAGCAAGCCTGGATTCCAAAAATGCCAGCTCCAGCCCGACAGACTCGTTGGCCCGCGAGAGGAATTCCCGGTCATAAGGTTTGGTGCTGAATACAACTGTTTTCATTTTTTTCTCCTATCAAGAAAAGGGTAAATACCCGACCGCAAAAGTCAACATTTCAGACGCTGGAAAAACATGCGTGTCGATGCAATGAATGTCCAAACCCTGGAAATATCAGGAATCTGCCCGCTTAAGGCCGGCAGAGATGCCTGCGGCGCATATGCCCCCTAGCGGTCACCGCGGAATTCACGCACGGCGTTGCACATAGCAATCCAGTTTTCCGGTTTTGTATAAGAAGAAATCTGATTGCCGGTCCCGATGGCGATGCCGCCGCTGCCGGTGGCAATGCGCTCCAGCAGATCCAGCACATAGGTTCGGACTTCTTCCGGCGTATTGAGCGTCATAATGTTCATTTCGACACCGCCGAAGTTGCCGATGCGATCGCCGTATTTTTCGACCCAGACATCAAAGGGATCGATGGCATCCTCGTTTGAGTGTTTGGCATCGATGCCGACGTGATCGATGATGTCATCCATCACTTCATAGATTTTTCCACAGGAGTGCAGGAGGAACGGTTTGCTGTATGAGTGCACCAGATCAACGATTCGTTTGTACTGCGGAAGGATGTACTTGCGGATGTCGGCCGGCTGCAAAAGGGTGGCAGAGCGGAAGCCAAGATCATCGCCAAAACGACAAACGGCGAAGCAGTCGGCATAATTTTCCATCACCCATTGCCAGATTCTGAATTCGAGATCCCCGATCTGTTTCCACAATGCTTCATACACTTCCGGTTCATCGACCTGCAGGAAAGCCAGTTCCTGAAACGGAACAAAGTCCTGCATGGTTTCGAACATGCCGCTCCCGGCGCCGCCGACGGCTTTCATGCCTTCCGGCAGGGCCTCGCGCACTGCATCAAAATATTCGCTGAAATGCTGAATGTATTCCTGCAGTTTTTTATCCCACGGATACGCATGCAGAGCGTCCATGGAGTCGATCAGCACCTCGCCCTGCCCGCACAGCCCTCGCCCGCCCTGAACGATGGCAACAATGACTCCTTCAAACGGGAGCATGTCGTAGCCAAGCTGAACCGCCACTTTGGCAACACGGCGAAAGGCTTCGATTTTGTCGCTGTAACTTCCAGACAGCAGCGGCACAACCGGTTCATTAATGATGCTCTCAACCACGCCGGGGTCGAATCCGTGTTCATACAGCGGCAGGCGCTCCGCTTCCCGGTTATATGCGGCGTCCACAAGGTGTTTGTAATTCGGCTCAAACGGTTTCACTCAAATCTCCTGTTTGTCATTTTTAATTTTTACAACAGCTATAATGATCATGTATTTAGCTATTATGGTTAAAAATGTATCATTTTCGACAAAAGCGAAGATCCCGGGAGAACTGCCGCACACCCCGCCGGATTTAAAGGGACAGCAGCGATTCGGCGCACTCTGTCCGTATGTCCGGGAAGCCAACGAGGTTTTTCGGGAAACATGGCACCTGAAAGAACGAAAACTGTTCGACTTCCTGCTGGTCCACATTCTGCGAGGCACCGGCCGCTTCACCGTTGCGGATGAGACATTCAATATCAATACAGGCGATCTCATCTGGATTCCGCCGAACACGCTGCACGAAATGCGCGGCGATGCCCCGGGAACAAAACTTCAATACATTCATTTTGATCTGATCTATGATCCGAAGCGAAGCCACTGGAGCGCCAGCATTCCAGCCGGCACCGTTGACCTGAGCCGGTGGAAAGACCGTATTCATCCGCCGCTCGACGATTCAATACTGCGCAACTGGTGCGGAAAACTGGATGCCGGCAACCAGACCCGCGTGACCGAACTGCTGCGAAAAATTGTTTTTGAATACAACCGGACACAGACAAGCCGCCTGACCATCGCCGGGCTCGTTCTCCAGCTGACCGGGCATCTCATGGAAGCGCAACAGGCTTCCTCTTTGAGCAACCGGCAGATCCGGGCAGTCGAAAATGCCATGCAGCAGATCCAGATGAACGAAACGCTGAACCTTGAAATTCTGTCCCGGCAGTACGGGCTGAGCTCAACGCATTTCCGGAAACTCTTCCGCGAGCACTTCGGTCACAGCCCGCGAGAAGCCCGCCAGGCAGCCAAGATGAAAGCCGCGTGCGACGCACTGGTTTATTCTGAACTCTCCGTTTCCGAAATCGCCGATCGGCTCGGCTTTACGAATATCCACAACTTTTCGCGCGCTTTCCGCAAAGCGATCGGTCGAGCGCCCACCGCATACCGCAATGGCCATGCCCCCTGATGATCCCGAAGAAAACCGGCGCGCTACTTGTACTCTTCCGGGCGAACGCCCAGCTTCTGAATGCGGTAGTTGATAATGCGCTGGGTGGTGTTGAGATAACGTGCACTGGCCGCCGCGTTGCCGCGGTGCTTCTTGAGCGCATCGATGATGATCTCTTTTTCGTAGCTCTCGACCATGGTTTTGAGGTCTGCACCATCGCGCGGGAAAATAGAGGTCTGCGTTTCGTCACTGGTCTGCAGGGACGGCGGCAGGTTGTAGCCGTGAATCACATCATCAGACGCGGTGAGCACGGCACGCTCCACGCAGTTTTCCAGCTCGCGGACATTACCCGGCCAGTGATAGGCCATCATCATGTTAATGGCCGAGGTGGAAATGCGTTTGATGTTCTTGCCGTACATTTCGCTGTATTTCTGAAGGAAATGATCCACCAGAAGCATGATATCGCTGCGGCGTTCACGCAGTGACGGAAGAATGATCGGGAAAACATTCAGGCGGTAGTACAGATCTTCACGGAAAACGTTCTTTTCGATCTCTTCTTCGAGGTTGCGGCTGGTTGCAGCCAGCACCCGGACATTAACGGGTATGTTTTCATTGCTGCCGACACGCTCAAACGTACGTTCCTGCAAAACGCGCAGCAGCCGCACCTGAACGGCCGGGGAAATATCGCCGATCTCATCGAGGAAAATCGTTCCTCCATTGGCCATTTCGAAGCGGCCTTTGCGCTGCTGGGTTGCGCCGGTAAATGCTCCCTTCTCGTGCCCAAACAGTTCGCTTTCGATCAGGTTTTCCGGCAGCGCTGCGCAGTTGACGCTCACAAACGCATTATTGCGCCGTTCGCCACCGTAATGGATGGCACGGGCAACGAGCTCCTTACCGGTTCCGCTTTCTCCGCGAATCAGCACAGTGGCAGAACTGTCGGCCACCTGCACGATTTGTTCGTAAACAGAGCGCATTGCGCCGCAGTTCCCAATAATATTGTGCATGCGATACCGATCACCCAACTGGCGGCGCAGACGTTCGTTTTCTGAAATCAGGCTGGAGCGCTCTTCAATGGCCTCGCGGATACCGGCAACCGCCTCCGCCAGAATATTGGCGACCAGTTCCAGAAACCGCTGATAATTGCGCAGCTCGTCCGGATCCGTTGTGATGGTCAGGTCGATACTCATCGTTCCGATGATGTTTTTCTGATGGACAATCGGAACACAGATAAAGGCGGTCTGTTTCGCCGGAACACGGGATTTCGTGCGGTTTAAAAACCGAGGATCTTTGGTAATATCCGGAATCAGCGCTGATTTTCCGGTTTTCGCCACATACCCAGTAACACCTTCCCCCTCGTGGTACTCTCCGCGAGTTTCCTCTTTTGGTGTCAGGCCACGCGAAGCCTCAATAATAAACACATCCGTATCCGGCTTGCGCAGCGTCAACGTTCCGCGTGACACTCCCATTTCCGTTTCCATAATGTCGAGCACCTCGACCATCAGCTCCGAAACCGTATGGGGACGGGTCATTGCCACCTGAGAGATCTGATAGAGAATCTCCAGTTCTTTTTCACTTTGCGTCATAGCACCACCGTAAATTCAAATTTGTTTTTCAAAAGCATACAAAGTACAATTTTGTACATCCCTGAGGCTATCAATTCAAGTAATATAATATATTTTCAAAAAAGCCTGCTCAGAAGCTGGATTTTTCAGGGCATTGAAAAATGCCGCGACACGAACCGGCACATAGGTGCGCGTTTTTTCGAAAACGGCCATCATTAACCTGCCGCAAACAGGATGTCACAGGACGACTGCAGCCCAACATATTTCACAACGAAAAACCGGACGTTGCAAACACTGCGCCCAGGTCTTCAAAAAAAACCGGAAGGGGCGACATTCCGCCCCTTCCGGTTTCGATCGGATTGAGTTCCTCGAGGTTAATCCTGCTGTACTTCCAGTTTGATGAAGAGCTGCGGATCAGTGACCGATACCGTGTTGGTCACATAGTCCAGCGTGCCACCCGTTATATTGGTATTGATTACGCTGTATCCGGCATTGGACCAGGCTCCGCCAACCAGATCGTCGGTGATCTTCAGCAAATATGTCAGCGTGTCGTCATCGGACCGCTGCGGATAAACATACGTTATCCCGGAACCATCCAACGTGAAGCTTGGAGCTTCACCCCCGTCCAGCGCATTGGTCGGATCTCCACCCAGGGCGTATTCGGCAAGATTGCTGATCTTGTCGCCGTCGTAGTCAGCAGTCATTGCGCCGAGATCAACACCCCATCCGGCAGCCCATGAGTCATAGCCGGCCAGAATTTCGGTTGTATAGGTACCGATGGAAAGATTGTCGAACAGGTACTGCGTGCTGATCTTCGAGGCATAGAATCCGGCCGTTCCATCCTCGAGCCTAAGCACTGTGTCCGTGGCAGTTCCGGTCAACACGCCGCCATCCAGATCCGGGCCGGTCAGGCGGTATTTAAAGACGCCGGCCTCCTCCGATTCAATCTTGAGGTGATACCAACTGTTAATTGAAAGCTTAACCGTATTGGGCACGACTCCGAACGAAACAACCGCCCCTGCGCTGGTCACCCGAATGAACTGCAGTACATTTGTCGTGCCTGTGTTAATACGGGCCGCATAGAAGCTTCCATCCGACTGAACATTGAAAGCCAACCCGTTAAAAAGACTAGAGTTAACCGCATTTACAGTATTGAGATCTCCTTCGACGACAAATGATTTTTCGGGTGCGGCATTTAGTGTCTCCACTCCTGAATAACGCAGCACAATATCATTAGCAGCATCACCGGATCCCTCCTGACTCAGCTGAACCGCATTTAACATAATTCGAGCAGTCGGGGTTATATCTCCGGATGATTTGCTTAATACATAACCATCGCCGATCGAGACCGACGCATCCGAATCAAATGTTCCATACGCCACAGAACTGGTAAAATCATCCACCCAACCGGCATCTTCTCCCACGGTGATGTTTTTGACGGACAGGCTGTCAAACCTCGGGGTGACGTTTGCGCCACTTGCATGGAATCCGGCATAGCCATCAGCCAGCTTAAGTGCTGTATCCTGCACCATCCCGGACAACGCACCGCCATCCAGACCGGGACCGGTCAGTGTATACCGGAAAGAACCGGGCGAAAACGTTTCTATCTTCATATGATAGGTACTGCTGAGAGCCAATGTGGTGGAATTATCAGCTGTACTGAAGGATGTAATGGCGCCGGCACTGGTCACCCGAAGAAACTGCAGAACAGTAGTGGTACCTGTATTGATGCGGGCAATGTAGTGACTGCCATCCGGCTGAACATTAAACACCAGACCATAAAGAAGCGATCCGGCAGCAGCTGAATGCGTATCAATGTCCCCTTCGACAATACTGATCTGATTAGAACCGCTGTTCTGCATTTCCGCACCGGTATAGTAAAAGTAGACATTATTTGCATTCACAGAACCGGAAAGCTGGGATAACTGAATCTTGTAACTCAGTATGCGGGAGGTGGCGATTTTATCTCCACCCAGCTGCTTCATCACATATCCCGGACCGATCGACTCGGCAGCATTGGTGCTGAAAACGGTTTGCGACCGGGTATAACTGTCCACGAAGGAGCCGACATCACCGACTGTCGTTTCGATGGATAGATTATCAAACGCATACTCTTCCGTTCCGAATGATGCAGAAGCAAAGAAACCGGCATAGCCATTTTCGAGCTTCAACGACGTTTCCTGAGCCGCTCCAACCAGCTGGCCGCCGTCCAGATCCGGGCCGGTCAGCTCATAAGTGAATGCACCGGGCTCCAAGGATGATATTTTGAGGTGATAAACTGTATTTGTGGCCAACGGCACAGAGTTGGCAACCGTAGTAAACTGTGCAATACCCCCTTCGCTGTTGGCACGAACAAACTGCAAAACGGTTGTATCATTAGTACCTGTGTCGATTCGAGCCGCATAAAAGCTGCCATCGGGCTGAACATTGAAAGCCAACCCCTGAAGCGAGGAACCGTTGGCGACATTAATCGTTTGGATATCCCCTTCAACCGTAAATGATTCATTGGGCTGCGCATTGGCCAGCTTAATGTTGGAATTATAAAGAATAATATTCTTTGCAGGATCGGTTCCATCTGTCTGGGAAAACTCCACACGTCCGGAGGTGATCTTTGCGATCGTCTGCTGATCACCCGCAAGCTGCATCAGCACATAACCATCGCCAATTGCCACGCTGGCATCATTCGTAAACGTCGTATCTGCGCGCTCAAAATCATCCACAAACCAATCTGCCTGAACCCATGCAACTGTTAAACCAAACATCACAATGAATGCGAGGAATCTCTTCATTCTGGACCTCCTTAATTATATGAACAAGAAACAATCCTATTGCCGAGGATTGATTTAAGGATAGTCTTTGCGAGGAAATCCGCTATATGCATTTACGGTTTTTAGCTAATGATTTCCAAACGCTGAAAAAACCCCTATTTAAACTGCATTTTCGTAAAAAAAGATACTTCAGAGATCTATCAGATTACGTTGAAGAGATAAAAAGATACGGGGCCGATTTGGATAGATATATTTTCAGACTTTTCTGAAACATATATTGTACCGGCACTTTCAACCTCCTCCAAGTGCCCCAGAGCCGGCACGCGCACCAAGGTCTCTTTGTTCGCAGGGTTAAGCACAATCAAAAGCGTCTGCCGCCCGCGCTTTCGTAAATAGGCCGCACAGCTTTCAGATGCATGAACCACTTCCAGCTTTGCGCACGGATGCAGTGCCGGCATTGTTTTTCGTAATTCAACCAGGCGCCGCACAAATCGGAGCAATGAGTTTTCCGCCGTATTCTGGTCTTCAACAACAGGACCTTTCGGATCTACTGGAAGATACAGCTGCTTCACGGGTGCTTTGGAAAAGCCGGTATTTTCAGAACGATCCCACTGCATCGGGGTTCGACATCCCGCCCGCAAATAAGCCCCTTCACGATTCGGAGACTCCGTTAGATTCTTCATACCGATTTCATCGCCGTAATACAGCGCGGGGATTACAGGCAACGTGAAAATAAACCCGTAAGCAATTTTCAACTCCGCCTGCGTCCGACCAAACGAAATGCGCGGCAGATCGTGATTACCGGTCGGCATTGCGATCAGGCCTCGTTTATTTATTGCACGCAGCTGGGTCTGCAGATACTCAAAAAACGAACTGCAGCTCCCCTTTCCTTCTTGACGAAAAAAACTGTGCCCATCACGTCCATCGGGAATTACATCCGCACTTCGCTCCAGCCGAAAGAGGGAACTGTAGGCCTTGGTACTGTGCAGCATGAAATCCATGTGAAACCCGCAGCGGATCGCGTCTTTCGGCTCCGACCATTCAGCCAGCAGGACGGCTTCCGGCCAGTGCTCCTCCATCCATCTGCGCAAATCCGAATAAATGATTTTGAGCCCTCGGCAGTTTACATCGTCCTTCACCAGCGTATTGGCCAGATCCACCCGAAATCCGCTGACTCCTTTCTTCAACCAGAAGTCCATGATCTTCTTCAGTTCATTGCGCGTTGCGACGCAATCGGGATGATCAATCGGAAGCTGCCATGGCTCGGCTGGACTCAGATATCCATAATTGAGTGCCGGCTGAAACGAAAAAAAGTTCACCATATATTTTCCGCTCCGCTCGGTATCTCCTCCAATGAACCCTCCGGGCGCACGACGAAAAATATGATCAGTCCAGATATACCGATTGTCATAAATGGTCTTCTCCCCGGATGCAGATGCTTTGAACCATGGATGCTCAATGGATGTATGCCCGGGGATCAGATCCAGCATGATGCGCAGTCCGCGCTTTTTTGCTTCACGGCAAAGCCGGGTGACATCTCCGTTTTTCCCGTATCGCCCGGCCACTTGATAATAATCGCGCACATCATAGCCGCCGTCCTGAAACGGGGAGTCATAGATCGGGTTGATCCAGACCAGGTTGACACCCAGCGACTGAATATAATCCAGCTTTTCAATAATTCCCGGAAGATCACCGATTCCGTCGCTGTTGGAATCATAAAACGAAGCAGGAAATATATTATAAATCACCGCACCATTAAGCCAATCAGGATAGTGTTTCATGAATACGTTCCGAATTTCAGGACAGCATCATACATCGCCAGCACATTCTCCGTTGGAGAATTGTCCTGAATACAATGCGTCGGTGCAAAGCAGTAACCACCATCCGGCATCATGGTTTCCAGCACATGGCGACAGTCGGCTGTAACATCTTCCACCGTGCCGGACGCCAGCGGTCCTGCCGTGGAAATACAGCCATGGAACGCCAGTTTTTCACCATAGGCTTTCTTGAGATATTCCGGCGCCATCTTAGCGGCTTCCGGCTGAAGGGTGTCCACCACATCAATGCCCATTTCAATAAAATCATTGAAAAAACCACTGCTGGAACCGCAACTGTGAACCATTACTTTCAAATCATAGGACCTGGCCAGATCAATAAATTTCTGATGTCGCGGACGAATCAGTTCCCGATACATGTCGAGACTGATGATCGGCGCAATCTGTGTGCCGAGATCCTCGCCCATCCAAAGCATATCAATGGCCCCGTCCGCTGCATCCAGCGTTCGCTCAATCCAGCCGAGCTGCAGTGCATTCAGGCGGTCGATGAAATTCAGAAAGGCATCATCCCTTTCAGCCAAATAAATCAGCACATCCTCCATCCCGGCCAGCATGCCGGAACGATTAATGATATCAGCCACACCCGGATGCCCCAACGCCAGAAATTTATCCGAATGTTCCCGGCAAACATGCAGCACATTCGATAAATCATAATCATCCGGACTGGGAAGCGGCCACGTTTCGAACAGTTCCTCCGGAGCATCCTTGAGCGGAAAATCGCAGTAATCCCAATAACCGCCGCTGCCGTGCTCAACCCAGCGGGTACGAATCCCCAATTCATTGACTTTACGTCCTTCAATCGGCGAATGCAGCGCCGGGCCCTTATACTCCGGCGCTACCCCCAGAATATCCACATTCAGCGTTTCGCGCAGACCGAGGTCGTCATCGGGCGCCAGGCCGAAATGATCTTTCAGCCGGCGGTCAATATCCGCATTGGCAAAATAGTTAATCGGAACCCGATCCGGCAGTTCATGACTGATTGCCGCCAACACACGCTCTTTTGACCGCCAGTTTTTCCCGGACATCCAATTCCCTCCATGAAAATCTGAATTACTTCACCGCAAAAAGCCCCTGTTCCATTAGAAACGCAGCCATCATCTGATTCACCTGCTCCGTGTACGGCTCAAAATTATAAAAGCTGTGTTTGGCACCATCAAAAGAAATTATTGTGCATTTGTTTCCATGTGCCTGATAGCGTTCCTGAAAAGCACGGCACCAGTCCATCTGAATAATGGAATCTGCTGTTCCCTGATAGATAACCATCGGAGCCAGCCCGGCACGAATATGATCAACCGGCGACACAGCGTGCAGTTTTTCTGCATCATTGATGACCTTAACCGCGTAACCGATCCTTGAAAGATCCAGCGCCGGGAAATTCAGCAGATAGGCTGCCGGCCTGAACTTTTCAATCCCGGGAGCCAATGAGGCACAGTGGGTCGACATCACCGTAGCGGCGGCCAGCTGACCGCCTGCAGAACTGCCGCAAACCACAATCCTGTTCGTATCGACACCGAGCCGTCCGGCATGCATCAGAACCCAGGCAGCAAGGGACAGCGCATCTTCTGTTGATTCCACCGGAGTGGTTCCTGAAAATGTGGAAGACATCCGATACTCCGGACGAATCACCACCGCCCCCCTGGCCGAAAAAAACTTCGCCGCGGCGGCATACTGACTGATGCTGCCGCCCTGCCAGCCTCCGCCATGCCACATAATCAGACAGAGACGCTCATCGTGAATCGTCCAGTCTGCAGGAGTCGCAATATTTGCGGTTAAATGAAAGGATCCGCGGAACTCCTTAAAAGACACAACGCTGTCTTCGCCGGCCGAAATTGAAAACCTGTCATTCAACCGCGGGTATGCCGATGCAGAGAATGACAATGCGGCCACCAGCAATACCGTGATTGTATGATTCATCATGTTCTCCATCACATTAGCTCACAATTAATCAGTTCTTCTGCGCTCAGAACCCATAAGGCGATGGACCCGCTCAAAAACCTTCGTGGATACGTCACCCGACACCGCAGACAATCCCGAACCGGCAGCCTGCTGCATAAAAACAATTCCGCATATACTTGTAATTCTTTATCTCAACAAACCTCCGCCCTGCAGGAAGATTTATTCCACATCAAAAATGAAATGATCATATGTAAAGAACGAACGAGTCGAGGGCGTTCCAATATAGCAGCCGGCGGCTCCGCCCGGCATGCCGCCGCCAAAATCGATTCGCGCTCCGCGCAGCAGGGTCTCCTGAGCCGCCGGGTTTATCACCTTGAATAAATAGGCGCCATCTCCATACGGATCATTCGGCCGGGCCAGAACCTCCATGCGATATACCGTATTCGCAGCAAACGGTTTTGAGGACTCAAAACTCTGCAGCACACGCGGAGACTTGTTGATGTAATGAATAAACTGCGCCTGAACCGTTCCGGAACAAAACCGAAAAACATAGTAATCATTCGGTGACGTACAATTAAACACCACGCCCCCCCAAACGCGTGGCGAAAGAACTTTCAGATCCGTCTGCACACGGAAGCGTTTTCCCGAATCAGCCTGCCCGGTTGACAGCAATGACTCGTTCTTCCCGTTCGGCAGATAGATTCCAAGCCGGCCATCCAACTGTTCCACCCGAAGATCCGGGGAGCTTTTTCGCCAACCGGACAATGTCTCATCAAAATGATCTCCAACCAACTGTTTCGAATATTGGCTCCCGAAAGCAGACTCCTCGAAATCAGGCATTGCACTAAAATCAGGCATTTCAAACGAGTCCGACCGAAACGGAGACGCCGGCAGTCCAACACTGTTATACAGGTTGCAGAGCGGGAAATTCGCCCAGCCATAGCGGACGGCGACCGGAGAGGGAACCTCATCCGACCAAACACAGACGGTATCCGGCCCAGTCAAAACAGCCTGTGCTCTTTTGAAATGCCGGTCCTTTCCACAGATCTCAAACCCACTCAACACATCAGCAGGAACCACAAAAGCCTCAGGATCATCCCCGGGCCGCATACGTTCATTCCGATTCATTGAAAGACGGCGAACTTCGAGTCCGTCCTCCGTATTTGAAAACGTAACGCCGGCTTTTCCTTGTTGGAAACGAACCGATTGCATCACCGGACTGCGGGCGGGAACCGATGGATCATCCAGCGAGGCTGCCAACAGTGCCAGCCGCTCCCCGACCGGCCGTTTATTCTGGGGATGAATATCCTTGAATTCCCCCGCATCTGTGATGACCGCAAGTTCTGTTTTCGGAAGGTCCAGTGCCGCCATCTGGGCTTCCCGCTGCCATGCCCAGGATTCACCGGAGTTGTCCCAGACCACAGCTCCATATGGAGCCAGTTGAACACATAAAAATGGGAATTCATATCCCCACGCTTCGCGCCAGCTGCCGATCAGATCCTTAATCATTGCCGGATAATCGCCGGCGAACATGGCATCAGATTCGCCCTGATACCAGATGGCCCCGCGAATGGCATAACGGATCAGCGGATGGATAGTTCCGTTGTAAAGATACGACGGAGCGCGAACAGCCCCTGGATTGCCCTGAGGGCGGGGAGTCCACTCCGGCCAGCTTCTGTCCAGAAACCGTCCGTACAGCTCCGGCTTCCTCTGCATCACATCCAGCGGCAGCCACATGTTCACCTGCGTTCCGCCGCGGTTGGCATAAAGCAGCCCAACCGGCACCCCGGCCTGCGGCTGCAAAGCCCGGCCGAAGAAGCAGGCCGTCGCGGAAAACTCCGCCGCAAACTCCGGACTCAGAGCCTGCCAGGAACCTCTCAGCGCCGCGCCGGGAACAACAACATCCGAAAGCTCCGCACAACCGACCCCTTCATGTTTTGTCTTAAAAAGACGAACCAGGCCATTATTCATTTCCCGAATATCATCCTTCAGCGCCGGATAGTTTTTCATCACTGACGCCATATTGGACTGTCCGGCGCACAGCCACACATCTCCAACCAGCACATCATCGAATTCCTGCGGCAGCGGGTCTGTCGACGAACGAATCGTCATTTTCCAAGGTTTGGTAGATGCCGGCATGGGATCGAGGAATACTTTCCAATGTCTGGAAGAATCGGCGACCGCCGTTTTAACCTGCCCCGCCTGCCCGGGGCCTGACACGGGAGCAAACTCCACCGTCACCGTATCTCCGGCATTCGCCGTGCCGTAAACAGCAACCGGCCGGTTTCGCTGCAAAACCATTTTTGATGTAAACAGCGGGTCCAGCGTCAACTCGGCATAGCCGCAGCAAACCAGCGCTCCGAACACAAATCCCGCCACCGATCCAGTAATCCAAAAATTTTTCATTCAGATATCATCTCAGTTGCCCCGAAATTCGGAATACGCATTTTCGTATTTAAGATAATAAAAACCCAAACCGGCCTCTCTGGAGACGGCCCGCGTAGCAATTACATTGAAAAACGCGCCCGATCACCGTACCTTCTGCGGTCTATGGCTACAGCAAAAGAAGAAAACTGGCAGATCAAAAAACGTGCAGATGCCTGCGCGGGAACCGGAATTGCCTTCGGAGACGGCGAGGAAATCATGACCCGCCTGCTGCTTGCAAACGGCGAATATGTTCGTGAAGACTACTCCCTCGCCTGCTGGGAAGAGCAGAATCCTGATCACGGCGTCAGCGCCTGGAAAAGCGTCTATCACGCACCGCCCCCGCCCCAGGAAGTGGTCAAAAAAGAGAGTGCTGAAACCCTGCTTCGCAAAATGATCGCCAAAGAGGATGCCGATGATATCAACGCCATCTACATCCTCGCAGTCATGCTGGAACGCAAAAAAATCCTGGTTGAAAAGGACGTTCAGACCCGGGAAGACAAAACGAAAGTCCGCGTCTACGAACATAAAAAAAGCGGCGACACGTTCCTGGTCGTCGACCCCGAGCTCAAACTGGACGAGCTCGAAGCCGTGCAGGAAGAGGTCGTCGGACTGCTTGGAGGAAAACCGCCAAAGACCGAGACGGTGCATCAGTTTGAGCAGCTGACAAAAGTACTGGTCGAAAAATACACCAAACTGCTCTTCCCGCGCAGGACCGTCGGCGGCGAAGAAGGAATCACCCAGAAGCTGGCGGCATCGTTTTTTGCCCTGCTCGCCGGAAAAAAATACGAGCACTACGCCGTTTCTGAAAAAATCATGACCCGCTATGAAACCAACGAGCAGTACGGTGACCTGGTTGAAAGCTACCGCGAGCTGATCGACGTGCTTCCTCAGGAAATCCGTTTCCAGGGATTGGAAAAACCGGAGCTCGCCAGACAGATCGAAGCAATGGCCGCCAGGGAGCCGAACGAAATCGATCCCAACGAAGTGCTCGCCCTGTTTGAATCCGACGATTCCCGCATCACGGCCCTGCGCGACAAGCTCCTTGAAGCGGTCCGTGCCGCCGTTCGTTATGCCGACGGGTAATCCGCAAAACAAAAGATTCCGGATCTGGAACAATAAATCAGGCAGACCTCCCGTTATTTGAGCCATACCCTCAAAATAAGGAGTTCGCATGAAAAAAACTGTTAGACGCCTGTTAACTGCTGCCCTGTTTTCCAGCCTGCTCTCACCGGTCGCGTCCGCATGTGTTCTGAAGATTCAATCCGGACAGGAACATCCTCAAAAAGGATCTGAAGACACGATCACCGTGCAGTTTATCCAGATCCACCGCAACTGCTCCGTTCCGCCGGAAAAGACGCAAATCGACACCAAAAACGTCGAGGTTCTTGAGCAGTCCGAGTGGAAACCCGTTAAAAGCAACGTCTACGAAAGTACCTTTCGGGTGAAATACGAAAAAGAGGGCCGAGCCGTTTTCACCGCCGAACGCTCCTGCCCCAAAAAAGGTGCCAAAACTCAAGAGCTGGAAATCAACGTAGATTAATTTCTGCCGCTCTGACGCAGCAAACAAATCGCTTGGCCTGGGACCCGGCTTCCCAATAGCAAAACAACCCCCTATCAGTTTTTTACTGATGCCCACTCACGTGTTTTGGATGACGTAAAAATCATCTTGCCCTCGATTGAAAAGAGTCTCTGCTTCATCAAAGAATACCTCTGATGAAGGAGGACAGGATATGTCACCTAGAATGGCAGAAAACCGGGCTCAAGCAGAAGCATTCCGAAGGATGCAAGGCAACACGCTCGAACTGATTCAGGTCTATGCAGAAGACTTTCGCAGGATAATCGCAGAATATGAAGCGACCCATCACGGCCGCACCCCAACTGCCGATGACCTGATCTGGCTCGAGAGTGAACGCTTAGGTCACGACATCACAACCGACTGAACGGCAAACCCTGCAGGATCGACCTGGTCGATAAGCCGAAAGTTTCGACAGCCACATATTTTTCCAAGGGTTAGAACAGCAAAAAGCCGGAGTTTTTCAGACATTGGAAAACTCCGGATTCACTTTTTCCGACGGTCGAAAATTAGAAAATTTCAAATCTGCTGACCTCTTGTAGATCAAGAGCTATTCACCTTCGTTAGACTCGTCATCCTTTAACTGCTCAAACATGGCTTCCATTGTTGGATTCTTCCGAGTCAACTTCTTGATCGTGACATCCTGAGCCTTGTTGTTGGCAAGACGAAGGTTGTTTTCCGACCCGAGCAAAGCTTCCTTTGTTTTCTGGAGATGTTTTATGGTCTTGTCGATCTCATCAATTGCCGTTTGGAATTTTCTGGACGCCAATTCGTAGTTCCTCCCGAATGCAGTCTTAAATTTGTCGAGGTCGCTTTCGAAATTTGTGATGTCAATATTCTGCGCCTTAGTGAGATATTAGCGGAATCGATATTATTGCAGTTCTTGATTTTGATATTCATAACTCATCCTTCACAACTTCAGCTTGAGTGAAATGAATGCTTTTGCGTTCCTTGCGTTCTTTTGCGGTTAATTGGATTCTCCCACCGCACCCAACGGCACGATCAGCGGCTTTAACATTTCCACAACAGCTAACGACATATCCCGATCCTGTTCATCCTGTTATCCGGTCTAATCCTTCATTTTCACACACCCTGCTCTTGATCACTCAGGCAGCCGCTCAATGATGCTGAGCGCATCCTTTTCAATCTCAGAAAACGCAAACCACTTTTTGCCGAGATCCTTGAGCGAAGCTCCGATGTGATACACCCGCGTGCCGTCCAGAATCATAAAGCGGTCATGAGCGTCATCGAACGGAACGAGCTCAACCGGTTCATACTGGGCATTGTGTTTTTCCAGATCCAGCTGGAGCTGTTTGGTGAACCGTTTGCAGTAAATTTTCGCGGCGACACCTTTCCGGCGCTTGGAAAGCATGGTCAGCACGGAATCGTCCACATAGTTGTCGATCAGAACAATCGACTCCTTCGCACGCCGCACCAGTTTGGAAACAAACGAATAGGCATCAAAAATCTGCCCGTTGAAAAATACGCCCTGTTTCGGCTCCAGCTCCTGCGTGCCGATGGCATCCAGCACCTGATCGACCTTTTTCTCGGTTCGGAGCTGCCGCAACTCCAGCGAGCCGATTCGAGAGAACAACTCGGCATTGTTCTGAATAAACCGCCGCATTTCCACAAACGCCCGCATAATCTTTATGCTGATATCAACAGCAAGAGGTGTGCGCAGAATGCTGGAAAGCATAGATACGCCTTGTTCTGTAAACGCGTAAGGAACAGCACCGCCCAGATGCTTTCTGGAAGGTATCACAGATTGTGACACCAACAGATCGACATCCTCATCGCCAAGTTCGAACATAAAATCGGGAGGAAACCTGTCTGCATTTCTTTTTACAGCCTGTTTCAGAGTGCGAGTCTCTGTTTCGTACAACTCGGCTAAGTCCCGGTCAAGCATCACCTGCACGCCCCGGATCTGATAAATCTTCCCGGCAATCCCGTCCTGTTTGATCAGCTCGTTCATATTTCACCCTTTAGAACCACCGCACCCAGCGGCACGATCAGCGGCTTTAACATGTCCATAGCGGCCAAAAACATGGCTGGCATTGTGTCATAACCAAAATGCGTATAAAAGACCTTCACTTTGAAAATCTTTGTGGGGAAGTCCCCCACAAAAAACCAAAACGGCATCAAAATTGAGAAATCACCTGTCGCACCCAAACAAACCGCAGAACGTCGGAAGTTCCAAACATTGGAACTTCCGGCGTTTCTTTTTTCACGGTATTATTGGGAACAGCCCAATTAAACGAGCCGCTTCGCGTTAAAAAATACAGAGCATGGAGACCCCAATGAAAAAAGGTCATGAAACCAACCCGGAAGAGGCCCGCACCAAACGCACCCTTGCTCAAAAACTGAAAAAGGCGGAACGCGCCGCCCGCGAACGGGCCATCAAAGAGCGCGACTCCTTTTTCGGCCTGCAGATCCGCCCCACCGCGTCGCTGTTCGACGAAGGGGAAACCAAAGAACCCGGCGACGATAACTGGGTCGGTTACGGTTTTGACCTGCACCCGCACGTCACCTTTGCCTCCGTCGTGGTTCTGGCGGTTTTCATTATTCTGACTCTCATGTTCAAGGATCAGGCCGCTCAGCTGACCGAAACAGCACTGGAGTGGACGTCCAACACCTTCGGCTGGTTTTTCATTCTGGGAGCCAACGTGTTCATCATTGCGGCGCTGGCGTTTGCCTTCGGCCCGCTGGGCAGCATTCGCATCGGCGGGAAAGACGCCATGCCCGAATTTACGCGTCTGGCCTGGTTTGCCATGCTTCTCAGCGCCGGCATGGGAATCGGCCTGATGTTCTGGAGCGTCGGCGAACCGATGTATCACTACCTGTCACCCTCGCCCATGTTCAGCGGCATCGAAGGCCAGACACCGGAAGCCGCACAGGCCGCCATGGCCGTCACCTTTTTCCACTGGGGGCTGCACCCCTGGGCCATCTATTCCATCGTGGCGCTGGGCCTCGCCTTCTTTGCCTACAACCGCGGCCTGCCGCTGACCATCCGCTCCATTTTTCACCCCGTGCTCGGCGACCGCATCTACGGCTTCTGGGGAAACCTGATTGATGTGCTCTCCGTGCTGGCCACGCTCGTCGGGCTGGCCACCTCGCTGGGCCTCGGCGTCTCGCAGGTCAACGCCGGGCTCAACTATATGTTCGGCATCAGCATCAGCCCGACGGTACAGATGATCCTCATCGCGATCATCACTGCCTTTGCAACCCTGTCCGTCGTGGCGGGCCTCGACAGCGGTGTCAAACGCCTGAGCGAACTCAACATGGGCCTGGCCGGGCTGTTCATGCTGTTTGTACTGATCGTCGGGCCGACCGTGTACATCCTGAGCGGATTCACCCAGAGCCTTGGGTTCTACCTTAAAAACCTGCCGGAACTCAGCCTGTGGACTGAAACCTTCCGCGACACCAACTGGCAGGGCAGCTGGACCGTATTCTACTGGGCGTGGTGGATCTCGTGGTCACCCTTCGTCGGCATGTTCATTGCCCGCGTATCCAAAGGACGAACCGTGCGCGAATTCGTCCTCGGCGTCATGCTCGTTCCCACACTGCTCTCATTCATCTGGATGTCCGTGTTCGGTGGGTCAGCCCTGTCGCTGCAGTCCGGCGGAACGGACCTCGCCGCCGCAGTCAAAGAAAACGTCGCCACCGCCATGTTCGAAATGATGAAATCCTTCCCCATGACCCCCGTCCTGTCCTTTGCGGCCATCATTCTCGTCGTGGTCTTCTTCGTCACCTCCTCGGACTCCGGATCGCTCGTGGTTGACCATCTGACCTCAGGCGGCAAACTCGACTCCCCGGTCCCGCAGCGCGTCTTCTGGGCCGTCATGGAAGGCATCGTCGCGGCCGTCCTGCTGATGGGCGGCGGACTCAAAACACTGCAGACCGCGGCCATCACCACGGGACTCCCCTTTACCATGGTCCTGCTGTTCATCGTGTACGCGCTCTACAAAGGACTCTCGCAGGAACTCTATGTAGAACGCGCCGTCGAAAAAGAACTCCGGCAGGTTGTCACCAAACATCACGTAGACGAAGCCATCGCCGAAGCCCAGGCCGACCAGGAAAAAAACGACAGCTAACAACCGCTGCCCCGAACCAAAAAAGCCGGAGTTTTCCAAACATTGGAAACTCCGGCTTTAGTCGCGGGCCGTCGGAACTTCCGACTTCCAGATTCTGGAAAAGCTGGGTGCAGGCTCAGTCTGCCAGCTCGGCAGCTTTAGCGAGGGCGGCTTTCACCTGATCGGTGATCACATCCCACTGCTTATCGGCGATCTGCTGTTTAGTGGCGAGCCACGATCCGCCGATCGCGCTGACGACCGGCTGCGACAGCCATTCCTGCATGTTGTCGAGGTTCACGCCGCCGGTCGGGCAGAATTTGACGCCGAGCGGGCCGTACGGAGCCGCCAGGTTTTTGAGCATATTCACACCGCCCGCTGCACCGGCCGGAAAAAACTTCAGCATTTTCAGACCAAGCGACAGCCCCTTTTCGATTTCCGACGGAGTCATCACGCCGGGAATAAACAGCGTGCTGTGGTCCTGGAAGAATTTGACGGTATCGGGATTCAATCCCGGAGCGAGGCCGAAGCTCACACCGGTGTCGATACACATTTTGGCCTGATCCGGCGTCACCACCGTCCCGGCCCCCAGCAGCATTCCCGGGAAGGACTTTTTGATGCGCGCCAGCGCTTCCGGGGCGGCGGCCGTGCGGCAGGTCACTTCAATCACATCCATGCCGCCCTTGAGCAGCGCTTCTGCCAGCGGCTCGGCGTCGTTGGCATCTTCAATCACAATCACCGGAATCACCGGTCTCTTCAGCAATTCATTTAACATCTCAATTCTCCTGATTTTTGAATCGCCACAAAAAAACACAAAGAAAACAAAGACGAGATTCTTTTGTGATTTTTGCGTTCTTTCGTGGCTAATTAATCTCTATCGGTCAACGCGGGCACCGGCGCCGGCGACGATTTTTTCCACTTCAGCGAGCGAAGCCATGGTGGTGTCGCCCGGGGTGGTCATCGCGAGCGCGCCGTGTGCAGCACCGTACTCAACGGCTTTCTGTGGATCGCCCAGCTCCATCAATCCGTAAATGAAACCGGAGGCAAAGCTGTCGCCGCCGCCGACACGATCCATGATTTCGAGATCCGGGCGGTGCGTTGCCGTGTAGAACTCGCCATTGCACCAGCTCATCGCGCCCCAGTCGTTGACGGTCGCCGTTTTCACGCCGCGCATCGTGGTGGCTGTTGCCTTGAAGTTTGGAAATTCTCTGATCGCTGTCGCAATCATCTTCTGGAAAGACGCCACCTCGAGATCGGTGAGGTTTTCGTCAGCGCCTTCGATTTCAAAACCGAGACAGGCGGTGAAGTCCTCTTCGTTGCCGATCATCACATCCACATACCTGGCGATTTCGCGGTTGATTTCCCGGCATTTTTTCAGACCGCCGAATCCTTTCCAAAGCGACGGACGGTAATTGAGATCGTAGGAAACAACGGTTCCGTATTTTTTGGCGGTCCTGGCGGCCTCGATCACCACAGGACCCGTGGTTTCAGACAGCGCCGCAAAAATGCCGCCGGTGTGGAACCAGCGCACGCCGAGTGTTCCAAAGATGTACTCCCAGTCGATGTCGCCGGGCTTGAGCTGCGAAGCGGCGGTGTTGCCGCGGTCGGAGCAGCCGACGGCACCGCGAATGCCGAAGCCGCGCTCAGTAAAATTAAGACCGTTGCGAACCGTGCGGCCGATCCCATCAGTTTCCGCCCATTTGATGAGCGATGTATCCACGCCGCCCTGCAGGATAAAATCCTCCATCAGCAGGCCGACCTCGTTCTTCGCAAACGCAGTCACCACGGCCGCGCGCTGGCCGAAGCAGCGGCGCAGTCCGCGCGCCACGTTGTATTCGCCGCCGCCTTCCCATGCACGGAAGCTGCGGGCGGTACGGATCCGGCCTTCGCCGGGATCGAGACGAAGCATCACTTCGCCGAGAGAGAGAATATCGTAACGGCATTCGTCCGCCGGTCGAACCTGAATCGCACTCATGAACCTGTCCTCCTTGTGTAAAACCGTCAGACAGTGTAGCGCAGATTCAAAAATTGTGAATACGTGTTTTACGCATATATCCGGCTGTTTTACGCAAACCGGAATTTCTGCCGGTAGGCCGACGGCGTCGTGCCGGTCTCCTTGCGAAAGGCCTGATTAAAGCGCTCGCGCGTTGCATAGCCGCAGGATTCAGACAGCACCTCCACCAGCATGTCCGTCTCCTTGAGCAGCCGACAGGCGCGCTGAATCCGCTCCCGGCGGATCGCATCGTGCACCGAAACCTGCAGCAGATTGCGGAAACGGTTTTCGAGCGTGCGCCGCCCGACATGCGCCGCGCGGGCCACATCGTCCACCTGCACCGGCCGATGCGCGTTCTCGCGGATAAAGCGCAGCGCGGCGGCCACGGCTTTGTCGCTTACTGCAGTCAGGTCGGTTGAATGGCGCTCCACAATTTTTTCAGGGAAAATGCAGGTCGGCTCCTTTGGAGCCGCGCCTCCGGCCATCAGGTGCTCGAGCCTCTGCGCCGCCTCCCAGCCGATCCTCTCGGCGCCGAGCTCAATGCTCGACATCTGAGGGAAAAGCATCTCACAGGCAAATGAATCGTTGTTGATGCCGAGCACCGCCACGTCTTCCGGAACGCGCAGGCCCACGTCGATGCAGGCATTGATGACGGTGCGTCCAACCGGATCTTCCGTGGCCAGGATGCCGACCGGCCCCTCGCCGTCAATCTTCTGAAGCTGCGCGTCGATGGAGCTCACCGCCTGCCGCGATTTGAGTTCCAGACATTGGAAACCCTGATCGGCCAGCGCGGAGATGTAGCCCTCATATTTCAGCGTGGAATCACCAAACATTTTGCGGCCGGTGATCGCAAAGCGCCGGATGCCTTTGCCGATCAGATATTCGGCGGCCATACGGCCGAGCGCATGGTTATCGACCACCACCGAGCTTTCGGGCAGATCGGCAAACCGGCCGAAAATGTTCACGGCGGCGATGCCGCGCTTCCGAAGGTTGGAAACCGCGGTGCGATCGAGCATGCCGATCACGCCGTCCCCCTTCCACCTTTTCAGATCGGCGAGCGGAACCTCGGGAACGCCGTGCGGCGCATAAAAACGCCAGTCGCCGCGCTGGAAGCCGTAGCGGGCAATGCCCGCCACCGCCTCGCGCACAAACGGATTGGCGTAGTCCATCGCCAGCGCAATATTAAATCGACTTCCCTTTCGCATAACGAATCTTTATACCACGTAATGCGAAAAGGGCAACCGATGAAAACGGCCCGCTTTCCAACCCTTGGGAAAACGGGCCGCACAACGTTCCAATGTCTGGAAACTATACGCCGGTGAAAGCGGAGAAACCGCCGTCAACCGGAACAATGACGCCGGTGACGAATTTAGCGGCGTCGGAAAGCAGGTAGTGAATGGTTCCGTACACTTCGTCCTGCTCGCCGAAACGATTGAACGGAGTTTTATTGATCACCTGCTGTCCGCGCTCGGTGTAGGAGCCGTCTTCGTTGATCAGCAGCGCACGGTTCTGGTGGCTGACGAAGAAACCGGGAGCCAGCGCAACCACGCGGACTTTGTCGCCGTATTTATTGGCCATTTCGGTGGCCATCCATTTGGTGAAGTTGTCGATGGCGGCTTTTGCGTTGGAGTAGCCCAGCACGCGGGTCAGGCACTGCGCGGCAGACATGGACGAAAAGTTGACGACGCAGCCGAAGCCCTGTTTTTTGAAGGCTTTGGCAAAGGTCATGGTCGGCATGACCGTACCTTTTAGGTTGAGGTCCAGCACTTTGGAGTAGTCTTCAATTTTAAGGTCGAATACATCCTGATCCGGGCCGATGGTTGCGCCGGGCATGTTGCCGCCCGCGCCGTTGATGAGCACGTCGATGCGACCGATATCGGTCATGATTTTTTCGTAAACGCTGTCGAGCGCTTCCTGGTCGAGTACGTTGCAGGCATAACCGCAGCACTTGTCGGAAATCTTTTTGGCTTCGGCCACAGCTGCATCCACTTTGTCCTGAAACAGGTCGAGGTAAACGACGTATGCGCCCTGCGACTGCAGGTAGTTGGCGGTTCCGCCGGCCAGCACGCCGGCCGCTCCGGTAATTGCGATTACTTTATCCTGAATATTGAACAGATCATTCATGGGAGTCTCCTTGTTGTTTAAAGTTCGATGCCGAAATAGTTTTCGGCGTTGTTAAAGCTAATGTCCTGCACCATCTGACCGAGCCATTGGATGTCGTTCGGCAGCTCGCCGTTTTCAACATCGGTTCCGATCAGGTTGCAGAGGATGCGCCGGAAATATTCGTGGCGCGGATAGGACAGGAAGGAACGGCTGTCGGTGAGCATCCCGACAAAACGGCTGAGCAGTCCGAGCGCGGAAAGCGCGTTCATCTGTTTTTCCATTCCATCTTTCTGGTCAAGGAACCACCAGCCGGAGCCGAACTGCATTTTGCCGGGAAAACTGCCGTCCTGATAGCAGCCGATCAGGGTCGCCATCAGTTCATTGTCGCCGGGGTTGATGTTGTACAAGATACTTTTAGCGAGCTGGTCGCTGCTGTCGAGGCGGTCGAGCAGACGAACCAGTCCCGGACCCTGCCGGAAGTCGGCCACGGAATCGAATCCGGTATCCGGACCGAGCTTGGCAAACAGGCGCCGGTTGTTATTGCGGAACACGCCGACATGGAACTGCTGCACCCACCCGCGGGCATGGTTCATTTTGCCGACTTCATAGAGGAATACCGCCTCAAACTTTTCGCGGTCTTCGAGGGCGATTTCCGCGCCGCTCATCGCTTTGGCGAAAATGCCATCGAGCTCCGCGGGCGTTGCGTCCACATCCGGCACATAAGAAACACCGTGGTCGGACAGGCGGCAGCCGACAGAGTGAAAAAATTCGTGGCGTTTGTCGGTCGCTTCGATCAGCGATGAAAAATCCTTAATCTCCATGCCCGCGGATTTTTCCAGGGTCTGGATATATTTTTTCCAGCCATTGGAACCAACTGCGTTGGAGCCGGCGGGAGCCAGATTCATCGCCTTGTCCGGGCGGAAAGTCGGCAGCACTTTGACGTCAAAGCCGTCTTCACTGATTTTGATGTGATGCTCCAGACTGTCGGCGGGGTCGTCGGTGGTGCAGACCGCTTTGACCTTCATTTTCTGCATCAGGCTTCGGGCGGAAAACTCCGGCCTTTTGAGCATTGCCGAGCAGGACCCGTAAATTTCGTCAGCGGTTTCCGGGGAAAGGACTTTGTCGATGCCGAAACAGCGCTGCAGTTCGAGGTGCGTCCAGTGATAGAGCGGGTTGCGCATCGTGTACGGAACCGTCTGCGCCCACGCCGCAAATTTGTCCTCCCAGGAGGCATCGCCGGTCACCAGCTTTTCGCTAACGCCGTTGGTGCGCATGGCACGCCATTTATAGTGATCGCCGCCCAGCCAGATTTCGGCCAGATTATCCCAATTGCGGTCTTCGGCGATCTCCTGCGGCGGCAGGTGGCAGTGATAGTCAAAAATCGGCATGTCCGCGGCATAGTCGTGATACAGCATCTGTGCCGTTTCACTCTGCAGCATAAAATTTTTATCCATGAAATTTTTCAAAGCCAGCTCCTCCCAAAAATGAATCTCAATTGTTTGAGATAAACATTTCGGATGCTTTTCTCAAGGCGAAACTTGACTTTTTTTGACAGAAAAGGCTTATCTCAAACAATTGAGAGGAAAGAATGGCCGTCAGTCAGAAACAGATTGCAAAAAAACTGGGTGTATCGATTGCACTGGTTTCCCGGGTTCTTTCGGGAAAAGCAGCCGAAATCGGGATCGCCCCGGAAACCATTGAACGCGTACTCAAAACTGCGCAGGAGATGGGCTATGTGCCAAGTGCGGCTGCGCTGGCCCTGAAAGGAAAATCCACCCGCACTTTCGGCGTGGTGGTCTACGATTTCAAAGATCCTTTTTTCGGCGCAATCATCGAGCAGCTCCAGATGCGGGCGCACGAATACGACTACTCCCTGATGCTGGCCGGGTTTCTTAACCGCACGCCGGATGAACAGGATCTGCAGCCCCTGCATAAGCACGCCCTCGACGGACTGATTGTGATCGGCACCGACCTCGACGCTGTCTGGCTCCGTGACTTTGAGCATCTGCCCGTCGCGCGCATCGGACACGGTGCGCCGAGCGAACCCAGCGTCCGCATCGCCATCGATGAAAACCGTTCCGCTGAATTGCTGGTTTCTCATCTGATTCAAAGTGGACATGAAAATCTTGCCTTTATTGCAGCCGCTTTAACTGCCCACCGCCTGAGACGCGAAGCCATCGCCCAGGCCGCCAAAAAGGCCGGCGTGCACTTTGAATTTATCGAGGCAGATGCACAGGATGCCTTTCAGGCCGGGATGGATGCCGCCAACCAACTGTCGCAACGGACCGACGCAATCATCTGCGCAACCGACCAGGTGGCAATGGGCGTACTGCATACACTAAGCCATACAGACCGCATCCCGGCCGTTACCGGCTTTGATGATATTGCTGTGGCCCGCCAGTTTATTCCGGGCATCACCACGATTCGCCAGCCGATCGCTGCTATGGCCGTCGCGGCAGTCGACGCTGTCGTACAGAAAAAAGCCCCGGCCAGACTGTCGCTTGAACCGGAGCTTGTTGTCCGCCAATCCGCCTCTTAAAATTCGTAGCTGGCGGACAGGGCAACGAGATGCGTTTCGGTTTCGTACTCGCCGGCCGATGTGGGAACAGAGCTGACCACTCCTGAGCCGGTGTAGCAATCTTCAGCCCACAGGAATGAATACGCCAGATCGATTCCGATACGCTCGCCTTTCCAACCGATTCCGGTGGTGAGCATGTGACGGTCAGAGCCGGGAAGCTCCGGCGCAAGCGTGGCGCTGTCGACCGGTGATTCGTCCCAGACATAACCGCCTCGCAATACCCAGTTTTCGGTCAGGTCATACTCGCCACCAATTCTCACGCTCCAGACATCTTTCCAACGTTTGGGATTGGACTCCACCGGACCTTCATAGGGATTGGTCGGGAAAACATAAACGAGCGCATCATAAGTGCTCCATTCCGACCAGACCACATCAAGCCCAAGGCGCAGCTTTTCAAATGAGCTGTTGGCCACGCCGACGTTCACGGAAGACGGAAGCGTGACTTTACCGGTCATGCCGAACTTGCCTCCCAGGCCGGGATTGTTTTCGTATTCGACATCTCCATCCAGTTTCAGCTCTACACGGGACTGATAACGCGCACCCACGCCCCAGTCGTCATTGACCTGCCAGTGCGCAGACGCGGTTCCGCCATATCCAATGTCGTCGCCGGTCAGCTTGCGCATGCCGAGCGCTGCCCCCCGGTATGCCTGAAGATCGGCTTCTGCATAAACCACATTAAAACCGGCGGCAACCGACAGTCGGTCGGTTAATTTAAATGCCAGGGCCGGGGTTGTGTAGATGGTTGAGAGTTCGGTCCGGGTGGCGGCGGGGCTCCCGGCCCAGCTGTCCTTCCATTCCGTCACCAATCCATACGGAGCATTTACCGAAAGCATTCCTGTCAGTTTATCGCTGACCGGCAGCACCGTGTAAAAATGGGGAATACTGCGCCAGTGATGCTCCATCTCGCTGTCGAGCGCCGGGTTCAGTGCGCTGTTGAAGTCAGTGTCGATCAGCGCGAAGGTGTTCCCTGCCATAACCTGGGTGTTCTTTGAACCGGCGAGTGCGGCCGGGTTGTACCACGCCAGCGATGTGAGGTTGGTGCACCCGCTGACTGCACCGGCCTGTCCCAGCGCCTCCGCGGAACCTTCGGTGTACAATTGGAATCCAGCACCGAAACCGGAACCGGAGGCCGCCAGCAGACCGGCCATCATCAAACATCGCTTAATCATGAACTTTCCTTTTAGTTTAGAGCGAAACGGTATCAATCGCATAGAGATAGCGTTTGATTTTCGCTGTGGTCGTTTTTTCAAACTCGTCGAAACGCACCTGCACGCAGCGCGGGCGCTTGTAGTCCGAAAGGGACTGCACGGCCTGTCTCACTTCCGCGCGCACAAACTGTTCGATATCGGATTCGGAAAAGCGCCGGCCTGTTTCTGTTTCCATCGTGTCAAAAAATTCCTGATCGGGAACCACAATGAGTCCCACCCGTTCGCCGGAGCTTTCGCCCGGTTCCCGATAGCCCAGAACCAGACACTCCAGAATAGCCGGGCTTTTATGGATCTGCTGCTCGACCTCTTCGGGATAAATATTTTTTCCCTCACGGTTCACAATCAGGTTTTTCTGCCGGCCATTGATGACGAGATAGCCGGCCTCATCAAAAAAGCCGAGATCGCCCGAATGGAACCAGCCGTCGCGCAGGCTTTCGGCAGTGGCTTCCGGGTTGTTGTAGTAACCCTGCATCACATTCGGGCCTTTGATGATGATCTCTCCGGACCCGTCCGGACCCGGATTGATGATTTGAATCTGAACATCGGGGAGCGGAATCCCGACGGTTCCAACCCGCGGTTTTTCGGGCGGATTGAGAGAGAGCACAGGACCGGTTTCAGTGATTCCATAGCCCTCAACAATGGCAAAGCCAAGCTTCTGCCAGGACCGCAGCGTATCAGGATCGATCGGTGCACCGCCGGAAACAATCAGCCGTAATGCGCCGCCCAGCTCCTGATGAATTCTGCGACCGATCAGCTTGGCCAGACCTGCCTTATACAGCAGGCGGGCCGTTGGTTTTCTGCTGATTGTGTCCATCATGCGCGCGAGCATTTTTTCGAGAAGAAGCGGGACCGCCAGCAGAATGGTCGGCGACGTGTCGCGCATATCGGCTTTGATGGTTTTAAGCCGTTCAACCAGACTGACTTCGCACTGGACCAGTACGGGAATCAGCAGTGAAGTTGTAAATGCAAAAGCGTGGTGCAGCGGAAGAACCAGCAGAAAGTTGTCGGTCGGATGAATATCAATTGCCTTCTGACAGCTGGCGGCATTGGAGACAAAATTCTGATGCGTCAGCACCGCTCCTTTCTGGCGGCCGGTGGTGCCGGAAGTATAAATCAGCGAAGCGGGATCGGACGGCAACGGATCGTGCTGCTCGTAAGCACTTAGCTCTGAAAGACCTGTGCGCGCAGCATCATACGATAAAACCGTCAGGTTGGCCGAGGAAACAGTCGACTCGGGCGGAATGTCCAGCAGCACTGCGGTCTGCAGGTTGGGCAGGGATTCTTTAAGCTCACTCAGCCCCGGCGCGCTTCCGGCGGAGGCAAAAACAACCGACACTCCACAGTCATGGAAAATGTGTCCAACCTCCTGCTCACGCAGTTTCACATCCACCGGAACGGCAATGGCACCCATGCAGACAATGCCGAAATAGATCTCGAACCATTCCGGAGAATTCGTGAGGTAAAGTGCCACGCGATCACCCGGTTTCACACCAACCGTCGCGCAGATTTCGGAAACCTGACGGACACGCGCATGGAGCTCCCGGTAGGTGTACGTGCACCAAACACCTTTGCGTTTAAACCGAAGCGCCGTACGCCCGCCGCTCTCTTTCAGTGCCCGATTCAGGACGTCTTTTATAGTATTAGACATTATTACATTTTAACGTGAAGAGGAAATTTGAAAAGAATTTTGCCGGAAAAGACAATCGCACAAAAAAAAGCCGCCCCGAGACCGGAGCGGCTTTTGAATCAAGGTTTCGTCAGCAATTAGACGATCACTTTGATCAGGTCGAGCACTTTGTTGGAGTAACCCCACTCGTTGTCGTACCAGGAAACAACTTTCACGAAGGTACCGTCGAGCTGGATTCCAGCGCCTGCGTCGAAGACGGAGGTGCAGACTTCGTCGCGGAAGTCAGTCGCTACGAGCGGCTCATCGGTGTAACCGAGAACGCCGGCGAGTTCGCCTTCGGAAGCCGCTTTCATTGCAGCGCAGATGTCTTCGTAGGTGGTTTCTGTTTTCAGGGTGACGGTCAGGTCAACAACAGAAACGTCGGAGGTCGGTACGCGGAAGGCCATACCGGTCAGTTTGCCGTTGAGTTCCGGAATCACTTTACCAACCGCTTTAGCAGCACCGGTGGAGGACGGGATGATGTTCTCGAGGATACCGCGGCCGCCGCGCCAGTCTTTCATGGAAGGACCGTCAACGGTTTTCTGAGTAGCGGTAGCAGCGTGAACGGTGGTCATCAGACCTTTTTCGATGCCGAATTTGTCGTTGAGGACTTTGGCGATCGGAGCCAGGCAGTTGGTGGTGCAGGATGCGTTGGACACGATGTCCTGGCCAGCGTAGCTGTCGGTGTTCACACCGCAGACGAACATCGGAGTCGCGTCTTTGGACGGAGCGGAAAGAACCACTTTCTTTGCACCGGCTTCGATGTGTTTGCGAGCGGTTTCGTCGGTCAGGAAGAATCCGGTGGACTCAACAACCACTTCAGCGCCGATGTCAGCCCATTTCAGGTTGGCCGGGTCGCGCTCAGCAGTGATGCGGATTTCTTTACCGTTAACAACGAGTGCACCTTCTTTGACTTCAACCGTGCCGCCGAAACGACCGTGTACGGAGTCGTATTTGAGCATGTATGCGAGGTAATCGACGTCGAGCAGGTCGTTAATACCAACAACTTCGATGTCTTCGCGGGTTGCAGCCGCGCGGAAAACCATGCGGCCGATACGGCCAAAACCGTTAATACCAATCTTTGTAGCCATTCTTCTCTCCCTTATAGTTAGCCCCGACTGAGGGCTGTTTGCTTAGTAAAATTCCGCGAACCCTACCGAAACCCCCTCACCCCGTCAATCCATTGCGAGGCGAAACTTGACAGCCCCCGCGCCAGCCCCGAGACTGTCAGGAAATGGGATATTGGAATTCCGAATGGTATGGATTATTGAACACATTCTGCCCTGAAGCGTCTGACTGGCATTCGGATTCCCGGTCACTCGCAGGCCGATTCATCCGCTATTTCTGACTTAAAAGGATTTTTATGATTAAACGTTCGTATAACTTAACTCGCGTGATGGGCATTCCGATCCGGATGCACCTGACGCTGGTAATCGTGCTGCTGTTCGTGGCATTCACCCGCGGTCTCCCCGGAATTATGCTCGCCGCCGGCGTATTCGCCAGTATTGCTCTGCATGAGCTCGGTCACTCCTGGGTCGCTATCCGCAAAGGATGCCGTGTACACGAAATTATGCTGCTGCCGATCGGCGGCGTCGCAAAAATGGGCCACATCCCGACACGGCCCATGGATGAGTTTCTGATGGCCGCCGCAGGCCCTTTGACCAGCTTCATTCTGTCCCTCATTTGCGGGCTGCTGATGATGACCGGCATTTTCAGCTACTTCTTTTTTAATCTGGCGGCCATCAACCTGATGCTTTGCCTATTCAACCTGCTGCCATCGTTTCCGATGGACGGAGGCCGGATCTTCCGCGCCTTCATGACACCGCGCATGGGACGGCTCAGAGCCACAGCACTCGCGGCAAAGATCGGACGCTTTATGGCCATTGCATTCGGCATCTTCGGATTGTTCTACGGGCAATTCATGCTGATCCTGATCGCCATTTTCATCTACAACGCGGCGGGTGCGGAATACCGCGCCATCTACGCCCAGCATATGCAGCAGGAATGGTTCACCGTTGAGCCGCAGGCCGACATCCACGTCAGCCCGCCGCCCTATGCGCGCAACGCTCAGCCCGCATGGAAAAAGTGGAAAAACAAAACCAACGAGTTTTTCAACGACCTGTTCAAGAACTGGGAGTAAACCGGCATATGCCGGTTCTGCTGTCAGCGATCCACTAATCCAGATCCATCTCGATGGCATCACCGGAATATTCCGCTTCGGGGGCCGGATAACGGAAAAACCAGTCCCAGATCAGCAGGATCAGCATAATCGCGCCGAATGTAGACAGGGTAATCGTCCAGAACTTTTTACTGAACTCCGGTTTTTTCATCAAATGAAGGAACCGGCGAAAGCCTCTGTTGCTTCGACGCCGGCGATGTGTTTTGGAAACGTCTTTATTCATCACCTCATCGAAGCTTTCGGTTCGACGGCGGCGGCGTTTGCGGGGACTCGGTTTGTCCTGCTGAGCGTTAGCCCAGGGCGAATCCTTCACATTATAGATGTCCGTTGACGGCATGCGCGTTTCCTTAATTAAAGGTCAACCCTACACTAACGAAAGATCAACCAACAATTACAAACCGCCGGCAAAAGTCGCCGCCTCTTCGAACAGAAGATCCCGGCTGCGGGCAATCGACTCCTCGACACTCATCCCCGCCGGTTGAAGCGTCGCCACCCGGTCAATGCCGGCAATGCGCCACTCCGGCTCGGTTAACCGCACACAGCCGGCAATCACACCGGTCCTTGCACCGGCCCGCTTCGCCAGCCGCTGCACACCGTCGACCACTTTACCCTGCACCGACTGCATATCAAGTTTGCCTTCCCCCGTCAGGACCCAGTCCGCGCCTCTCAGCGCATCGGCCAGCCCCAACGTTTCCATCACCGTATCAATGCCGGGAACCAGTTTCCCGTTCATAAACGCCACCGCACCGAAAGCCAGCCCGCCGGCCGCGCCGGCGCCCGGCAGATCTCTCAGAGGAACTCCCGGCTCGGCGCCTCGGACTTCCAGGGTCTGGAAAACCGTCTCCGAAAGTTTCCAAAGTTTTGAATCGAGCATTTTCACCTGCTCCGGCGTGGCCCCCTTCTGAGGTCCATACACATACGCAGCGCCGTTCGGCCCGCACAGTGGATTGGTCACATCGCACAGCACATCCATTTCCGGCAGGTTCAGCCCTGCCGGCGGCTCGGTGATTCCAACCCCTGGAACAATTTTCCAGCCCAGCGCTTCGGCCGCGCCGATTCCACCGTCAACAGTCGCGCTGCCGCCGACCGTCAGCAGAATCTTCTGCGCACCTTTTTCCGCCGCAGCCTTGATCAGCTCTCCGGTGCCATAGGTCGTCGCATGAACCGGATTGCGAACTTCCGGCTTCAGCAGCGGCAAGCCGCTGGCCTTCGCCATTTCGACCACCGCGGTCTTTGTTTCCGGAAGCCATGCATAGCCTGCTTCAACGCGCATATGCGGAAACGGGCCGGTCACCGTCATGGGAATCCATTCTCCACCAAGCGCGGACATCAGCGCCTCTGCAGTGCCTTCACCGCCATCGGCCATCGGCCGAACCACCGTTTCAACATCCGGCCGAACCGATTGAATACCTCTTGCCGCAATCTCGCAGGCGTCCTGTGCCGTCATATTTCCTTTAAACGAATCAAATGCCAGAACTATTTTCATACTCACCAGTCTCCCGTTTCCCTGTCGTCTTTCCTTGGGGATTCTAGCGAGATCCGTGCCGTCTGCCGATTTTTTTCCAGCTCAGCGTTCGGCCCGGATTCGATAAAACTGTACCGGATTTGCAGCGCTTTCGTGCTGGAAGTTTTCAGAAGATGCCGTGGGCGGCAGGTTGGTGTAAATGCGCGTCCAGATGGGCCCGGTTCCGGACAGAGCGTTCGCGATTTCCAGATACTGCACAGATTCCACGCCGCCTTTCCAGGCAACGGTGACCGTGTTCCCGTTATGAGAAACGTCGGTGATCTCCAGAGAGGATCCCCCGTCGAGCGGATCAGTATCCGCGATGTACTCCTGCTGATTACTCAACGAGTCTGAATCTGCATTACCCGATGGATCCGCATTGGTTCGCCCGGAAAAATAGGCCATTTCCCAATAATCCGGAAGTTGATCGGAATCGCTGTCTCCGACGACATCTGTGAGAAACAGCATCCCTGTCCCGGAGTCATCCAGAACCCAGCGAGCCGGATTCGACAGAACGAAACCGCTGTAATCACCGGAAAACGCTCCGTTGCAGATCGGCTGCCAAAGTGGAATCACTCCGGGCTCAGCCGCAGGAACAACAGTGCAGACTCCCCGGACAGCTCCGCCGGTTTTCAGCTGGTCCAGACTGGTCGCTGAGGCGATATCGACCTCGAACACACTGCCTCCGGCGAAGAATACGTCACCGACGATGGTCTGCGAACCAACACTTCCCGCCCCGGAAGCGCCCGGATTGATTGTGCCCTGCACTTCCACATCGCCATCGACCGTCCCGTTCCCGATCAAGACCGCTCCAGATTCCACGACAAGATTGCTGACCGTCAGCGTTCCATTAACAGTCACGGTGCCGCCCGCCGCCCGCAGGACTCCTCCGTCGGCTGTCCATGGGATGATTCCCAAAACGACAAACAGGAACAGGCCTGCCGGCGAGCTTATTTGAAATGCCTGGCGGATGTTCACCGGCGGTTCTCCTGCAGCTCAGTCATCTGCCGCTTCAGCTGATCAATCGCTGCAACCAGTTCCAGGTTCTGCTCGCGGAGTTCTTTCACCGCATTGATCAGAATCGGAACAGCTCCCTGATAGTTCACAGACAGCTCACCGCTCGGGGAATCCGTTTGGGCGACCAGTTCCGGAACCACGGCCTCCACCTCCTGCGCAATCAGTCCGTAATGACGATTTTCATCCCGACCGGATTCTTCTTTCCATCGGAAAGTTTTCCCGTCCAGCCGGGAAACCATATCGAGCGCATTGTCTACGGACTCGATATCGCGCTTGAGGCGCCGATCAGAAGTAACGGTTACGTCACCGGCAACCATCATATTTCCATCGGTTGAAAGGGACATGCCTGAGACATAGCCGCCGGTTGCATAACTGGCGAGTTCCAGACCGCCGTCCGAGGCGCTTATTTTCCATTTATCGGCATTGACGGCGCCGTTGTCTGCCCACAGGTTCACCTCGGCCTCGGCCCCTGCCGCGGCAAGAATGTCGGCACTCTGAGAATACACGGTACTGAAGCGATAGTTGGTCGCCCCCAGAGACGTCACAGCATCCGCGCCCGGATGCCATCCGGCAGTTGTCGCATTGCCGATGACCGCAATATCTGCTCCATGACTGACCGCCTGATAACCGATTGTAATGGCGCCGCTGTGTGTCGACGAGGCAGACGTACCGATGGTGATGTCATTCAGTCCTGTTCCGGACGCCCCGCTGCCGACGACGACACTGTTCACCTCATCCGCCCGGGCATTGTAACCGAGGGCCACCGAATCGTCCTCGCCGGCACTGGCAAAGCCGCCGATCACGGTGATGCGATAAATCGTACTGTCGCCTCCTACCCGGGCTGAGAAAATCGCCGGCATCCACTGGGTCCCGACCGCCAGATCATTCAGAATCATGTCGTGATTATAGCCGGGAAGCCATTGTCCTGAGTCGGAGAACGCGCCAATCCATACATTGTCTTCGCCTTCGCGGTTGGTATAACCGGCCAATGTCCCAAGCGCCGTATTCCGGTTGGCATTGACTGTACTGCTCCCCCGGTTGTTATCATGCCCGGCAAGCACTCCCACAAAAGTATTGAAGTCTGCATTCTCCGTCGCGGCACCGGCATTGTCACCAATCAGCGTGTTGGCCGTTCCCTCGCCGATATCCGTTCCGGCGCTGTTCCCAACCATTGTATTGCGTATCGCAGTCGTAAGGTCCCAGCCGGCCTCTGACCCGACCGCTGTATTATACTTTCCTTCTGTCGAAGAGCGCAGCGCCTGTTTGCCCACCGCCACATTATCATCGCCGATGGTATTGCTATAGCCGGCATCTTCTCCAACAAATGTGTTGCAAAATCCCTCCGTATTCGAGGTTCCGGCTTCCTCGCCAATAAAGGTATTGTCACCACCGCTGGTATTGGCCGCTCCGGCCTCCGTTCCAATAAATGTATTGTCGGTTCCTGTCGAATTCAGCCCGGCCCATTTACCAACAAAAACATTGTCTGAGCCTGTGACATTCGACCTCCCGGCCAGTGCCCCGATAAATGTGTTATCTGACGAAGTCGTCTGGTTACGTCCCGCATGAAATCCCATAAACGTATTGTAGAGTCCGTCAGAGAGCACACGACCCGCCTCATATCCAATCAGCGTATCATAATCACCGGTCGAGAGACTGTTGCCGGCACCGGTTCCATACGTTGTATTGCCTATCTGAGCCAGACCGTATCCGGCAGATGCCATGGCGAGTAAAAAAACTTTATGACCATTTTCATCACATTTCCCCCTTCACGGAGGGAAACGAATTTAAGGGTCACAAACAATATAAAAAAACAGAAATATATGAGTTACTTGATCACAATACTTACCCTGCAACCATTCGAACCATTTCCTGCATAACGCCCCTGCGGGACTCGACCAGTCGGGCGGCGGAGGCGCCGAGCGTTTTCCGAGCCCCGGAATCGGCCAGCAGTTCTGCGACCGTTTTTTCCAAGGCTTGAAAATCCACGACCTGCCGCAAAGCATTGGCGGACAGAAAGTCGTCCATGACGGACGGAAAATTTTCCATATTGGGGCCAACCACAATCGGTTTTCCGAACAGCGCCGGTTCAATCGGGTTCTGACCTCCATGCTGTGTGAGGCTTTTGCCGACAAATACCAGATCGGCGGCGGCATAAAAGCCCATCAGTTCACCGGTGGTATCAATCACCAGCACGTCGGCCTTTGACGCTTCCCGGGAGCGAAGCGAGCAGGTCAATCCCTGCCCCTCAATAGCGGCCGCCACATTTTCGCGCCGCTCGGCGTGGCGCGGAACCAGAACCAGAAACAGGTTCGGATATTTTTCGCGCAGTGTTTTATAGATTCTGCAAAGCACCTCTTCTTCGCCGTCCCAGGTGGAACCGCCGAGCAGGATGAACGCATCATCCGGAACACCCGCCTGTTTCAGAACGGCGCGCGCCGGCACCGCAGCATCCGGCGCGGGCGGCGGAAGATCATATTTGGCCGTTCCGAGCGCATGAACGGATTCGGGCCGTGCCCCCATTGCAAGCATGCGCCCGGCATCCTGTTTGCCCTGCACACAGATCGGATCGATCAGTTCCAGAATCCGGCGCGTGAAGCCGCGCAGTTTCATATAGCCGCGAAATGAGGAATCGGAAACACGTCCGTTGATTAATGCGACCGGAATGCCGCGCCGATGCGCCTGCCGAATCAGGTTGGGCCAGAATTCACATTCAACCAGAATCAGTTGGAGAGGATGGATAGCGCCAAAGGCTCTCTTCATGATGAACGGCATATCCAGAGGGAAATAGATCAGCACATCACGGCGGTCCATTCGTTTCTCGCCAATGGCATGCGCCGTCGATGTATTGGTGCTGAGCACAAACCGTGCGTCGGGATTCTGCCCGCGATACGCCGCGATAAAACTCAGCGCAATATTGATTTCACCCACGCTGACGGCGTGGATCCAGATGTGGCGCCCCGCTTCCAGTCGACGGGTTATTCCGTGCCCATAAATACCGAACCGCTGTTCGAAATGCTTTTTGTAACCGCCGCGCCGCGCCATGCGCGTCAGGAATTTCGGCAGCATCAGCAGAAACACCAGAGGAAACACCAGATTGTAAATAAACCAGATCATAAAAACGCGAGAGTTTCGGGTTTCAGGACGCCACTTTCAAGTTTCAAGTTCGCCGTCATGCCCGCGGATGGGCCTCTTCGTAAACACGCTTGAGTTTTTCGATGGAAACGTGCGTGTAAATCTGGGTTGTTGAAAGGCTGGCATGGCCGAGCAGCTCCTGCACGCTGCGCAGGTCGGCGCCGTTGTCGAGCAGATGGGTCGCAAAGCTGTGGCGCAGTGCGTGCGGAGAGATGGTCGGCTTAAGCCCGCAGTACGCCACATATTTTTTCACCATTCGCTCAATGGAGCGCGCGGTAATCGGCCCGCCGTTTTTATTCAGGAAAACAACCTCCCGCGAACGCGCCTGCTGACCCAGCTCGTTCCAAACCTCGGAACGCATCGACAGCGCGTTCTGCATGGCGATTTCCGCCGGGCGGCCCAGCGGGCAAAGCCGTTCCTTTTTGCCCTTTCCGAGAACATTGATGATGCCGGAAAGAATATCGATCTGGTCTTCTTTCATGCTGACCAGCTCGCCGACTCGCATGCCGGTGCTGTAGAGCACTTCCAGAATGGCCGTGTCGCGCACAGGAGCGTATTCATCAAATACCTTTTTCTTGTCTGTGCCCCTGGCCATTGCGTGCGGAGCGGCCAGCAGCTGATCGACCTCGTTCATGGAAAGCACCGCCGGCAGATAGCTTCCTTTTTTGGGAAGCTGCAGGCCGGAAAAAGGATTGAGCGCCACATACTCTTCGCGCACCAGAAATTTGTAGAACGAACGCAGCGCCGAAAGTTTGCGGCCGGTCGTCGCCGGCGCCATTTCCAGTTTCTGGAAGAAGACCAGGAACTTCCGGGCGGCAAAACGGTCGGCCTCTTTCCACTTATAGGGCGGCTTCGTCTCGTCGCCCCACGTCAGCCCGACGAACTGCTTAATGTCCATCAGGTAGTTGGAAATCGTATGCCCGGAGGCATTCCGTTCCCCTTCCAGATACTTCACAAAATGTTCGACGCACGGATCCATTACTTCAACCGCTTGACTCCCGAATCATCCAAGAGAATCTTCATTTGCTGAATGGCAGTCTGGTTGAGCTTCATCAAACGTTCTTCACGCGCCACTCCATCCGCAATAAACAGAGCATTCAGGCTTTCAAGATTGGCGAGACAAACCAGCTGCGCAGCATTGGCGTGGTCACGAATGTTTCCTTTATCGTCCGAATGATTTTCACGCCACTGCTTCGCCGTCATACCAAACAGCGCCATATTCAGCACATCCGCTTCATTGGCATACACAAAACTGATCTGCTGCGGAGTCAGCTCCGGCGGAATCAGATTCGCCTGAACCGCATCGGTATGAATGCGGTAGTTGATCTTGGCGAGATTGCGTCGGATATCCCATCCCAGCTGCTTGTGCTCATCCTCCTTCAATCGCTGGAACTCTTTAATCAGGTAGAGCTTGAACTCCACCGACACCCACGACGCAAATTCAAAAGCAATGTCCTTGTGAGCGAAGGTTCCTCCGTAACGGCCTGTTTTTGCAACAATACCAATCGCACCTGTAGATGAAATCCAGCGCTTGGGAGTTAACGAAAAGCTGTTAAGCCCTGCCTGATTTCTAATTCCATCGAATTCGATGGAATTAAAATCCGGGTTATTCAGTTGCTCCCAGATTCCGAGAAACTCAATTGTATTCCGATTACGCATCCAGTTCTGGATAATGTAGTCGCTCCTCTCCTGATCTCTATGCCGGGCAATATCTGTTATGCTGATATAATCATCCTGATGCAGCTTCTGAACGGCAACCATCCTCTCCATCACGTCGATCTTTTGTATTTTAGCCATATCGCCTCTTTTCTCCAAACGGGTCGATTTCGACCCGTTCAGCTCACCAAAACCAACTGCCTCGAAGCGTGGAGCTCTCCTTCCAGATAGAGACGTTACAAACAGTTCCAGACATTGGAAATTTATACCTGAAAAATTCCAATGCCTGGAAGCCCGACGATGATTTTTTCCAATGCCTGGAAATTTATTTCGCCGCTTTCGGCACGGGAAGTCCGAGGCTTTCACGCACAGCTTCGTAGGTCGGAATCTGACTGGCGTAGCGACCGATCATTTTTTTCATCGCGGCAACCTGCCGGGGCGAAAGCGTTCCTTTGGCTTCGAACTGCGATGAAAGCGAGCTGTAGAAGTCCTGATCGTTGAATTCACGGTTGCCGCGTTTGACCGGCGGGTTCCACGTTTCAATCGATTTGCACAGTTCCATCAGGCGGGAGATTTCCCCGGTGACTTCGCCGTCATCTTTCACCTTGAGGCCCATGTCCTCTTTGACCTGCTCAAAATTGGGAATCTGTTTGGAATATTTCACCAGCAGCGAGTCGAGCGCGGCGACCTGACGGTCGGAAAGGCGCTTGCCGCTCTGAACCTGCTGCTTGAGGGATTTTACAAATTTCCCGTCATCATAGGTGCGGCGACCCACTTTGCGCGGCTCGTCGAACTCCACTTCTTCGAGGTATGCCACTTTTTTACCGGTTTCGGTGCGCGGAGCCTCCGGTTTCTCGAGTTTAAGCTCATTGATGATTTCCTGCGGCATCTGCTCAATGTATTTGCAGGCCATGCGGAAAATCATCTGTTGCTGACGCGCTGTAATTTTGCCGTCTTCCTGGAATTTTTCGCGAACAGATTTGACGATTTCCGAGTCGTCATAGGTACGACGGCCGCGTTTGACGGGCTCGTCCCATTCTTTCACCTGCTCGAGCGCTTTGAGTACACCATCGGTTTCCTCCGGCTCGGCCATATCTTTGGCGCCTTCCAGCCATTCGAGGAACTGGTTGTAGAAGGAGCTCATCATATCGGTCCATTCGACCGTTCCCTCTTCCACCCTGTCGAGCTTTTCCTCCATTTCGGCGGTAAACTTGACGTTAAAAAGCGGGTCGAGCGAACTGACGAGGAAGTCGTTCACACGAAGGCCGGATTCGGTCGGCACGAGCTGCCGCTTTTCTTTATTCACATATTCACGTTTTTCGATGGTCGAAAGCGTCTGGGCGTATGTGGACGGACGTCCAACTCCGTTCTCTTCAAGAGCGCGGATGAGCGACGGCTCAGAATAGCGGGCCGGCGGCTTGGTAAATTTCTGCTCGCCGGTCCATTCGATGCAGTCGAGGTTTTCACCTTCGCTGAGCGGCGGCAGTTTGGTTTCTGCATCGTCCTCTTCGCCCTCTTTCTTTTTGTCGGCGGCGCTTTCGATACCGCTGGCGCGCATATAACCGGGGAAGGCCACTTCGGACGCGGTGGCCCGGAACAGATAGGTGTTTTCGCTGTCGGTTTCAACCTCGGCTGTACGACGGGCGATTTTTGCCGGGACCATCTGGCTGGCTACGAACCGTTCCCAGACCAGTTTGTAGAGCTTGGCTTCGTCCTTCTCGAGACCGCTGACGGATGTCGGAGTCTGAGAGACATCGGTCGGGCGGATGGCTTCATGAGCCTCCTGAGCGCCGCCTTTGCTTTTGTAGACGTTCGGCTTTTTCGGCAGATATTCGTCTCCGTATTCGGACGCAACAAATGCGGCGCATTCTTCCTGCGCGCTTTTCGCAATGTTGAATGAGTCGGTACGCATGTAGGTGATCAATCCGTTTTCATACAGGCTCTGCGCAATGCGCATCGTGCGCGAAGGAGCAAACCCGCAGACGCTGGATGCCGCCTGCTGAATGGTGGAGGTGATGAACGGCGCGCGGGCTTTACGCTGAATGGTTTTTTCGATCACACGAGCGACATGAAGGCTGCCGGCCTCCAGCTCGGCCCTGATCTTCTCTGCCTGCTCGCCGCCTTTGATTTCAGCTTTCTCCCCGTTGATTCGCGCCAGTTTGACGACGAACGGATCCAGCGGCTCAACCTGCTTGCGGACATTGGCGCCCAATACCCAGTATTCTTCCGGCTTGAATTCCTGAATTTCTTTTTCGCGTTCGCAAACCAGGCGAAGAGCAACGGACTGCACGCGCCCGGCGCTGACACCGCCCTTGATCTGCTTCCACAGCAGCGGGCTGACCTTGAAACCGACCAAACGGTCGAGCACCCGGCGCGCCTGCTGCGAGTTAACGCGGTTCATGTCCATTTCCGACGGATTGGCAAAGGCTTCTTCGATCGCAGATTTGGTGATTTCGTTGTAAGTGACGCGGCTGAAGTTTTCTTCCGGAACAAATTCCTTGAGCAGCTCGAACAGATGCCATGCGATGGCTTCCCCTTCGCGGTCGGGGTCGGGGGCGAGATACACATGGTCACATTTCTTTGCCGCGGCCTTGAGCTCCGTAATCACCTTGGCGCGGCCGGTGGTGTTCACATATTCCGGAGTAAACCGGTTGTCCACATCCACACCGAGTTTTTTCGGTGGCAGGTCGCGCACATGCCCCATGGATGCTTTTACAATATAATCGTCGCCCAGATATTTATTAATTGTCTTCGCCTTGGCCGGCGACTCAACAATGACCAGTTTTTTTGCCATGTCTATTCCTTAAAATTCCACTCAGCAAAGCGCGCAGCGGAGTGCTGTCTGCGCTTTGAATCTTCTCTACTCTCTTAAATCTTCTGCCAGTTCGACCCTGCGACCCGGTAAAATGTTCACTACGCGCTTCATTTCGAGCCCAAGGAGCACCCCGCTGGTCTCTGCGCTGGTCATTCCGGAACAGCGCGCCAGTGAATCCACATCCAGGGCGCCCTGCCAAAGGGTCTCTACCAGCTTTTTTTCTCCTTCCGACAACGGAATTTCCGGCCGCGCAGCGGGCTGTTTTGCCTGCTCACCCAAAACTCCCGGAGGAATTAAAAGTTCGAACTCTTCTAATATATCGCCGACATTGTCCACCAATTTCGCACCGTTTTTTATTAAACGGTTGGTTCCCCTGGCTGCCGGATGGTCGATTCGGCCCGGCACCGCAAAAACGCTCCGTCCCTGTTCGAGTGCTGCATCGGCCGTATGCAGCGACCCGCTTTTGGCTCCTGCCTCCACCACTAAAACGCCCATTGAAAGGCCGCTGATAATCCGATTGCGATATGGAAACGTCTGGCGATCCGCCTGCCGCCCCAGCGGATATTCACTGACCACCCCGCCGCTTCCGGCTATGGCATCCGCCAGTTCCGCATTTTCCGGCGGATACAGCTGGTCGATCGCCGCCCCGAGCACGGCAATTGTGCGCCCTTTCGCCTTCAGCGCGCCCGTATGCGCCGCCGTATCAATTCCGCGCGCCAGCCCGCTCACCACCGTAAAGCCGGTCTGCGCCAGCTGATATGCCATTCGGTCAGCAACATTCAGCCCGTAGTGAGTCGCCTTGCGGGAGCCGACAACTCCAAGCGCATGATCATCTTCCGGCAAAAATGCCCCACGAACATACAGCGCAAGCGGCGGGTCATGAATCGTTTTCAAGGCCTCCGGATATTCGCGGTCGAGCGGCGTAATAATGCGCACGCCCAGCGCGTCTGCCTGCTCCTCTTCGGCGGCCGGATCGATCTGTGTACGCTGCTCAAGGATGGAACAGCGCAGCTTTTCCCCGATTCCGCGAACTTTCTGAAGCTCATCGCCATCGACAGAAAACACCGTCTGCGGCGACCCCAGAAAATCGATCAGGGCCCGCACCTTGATCGGCCCGAGCCCCTCCATCATGTTCAGAGCAATATACGCTTCACGATCCGTCATCTTATTTCTTTCTTCCCTCAAACAGTTCCATTTGCGAATCCTTCAGGAGATCGTAGGTTTTCAGAATGCGCAGAATCTGAAGCAAATCTGATTTTTCGTAGTTTTTGACCGTGTCGAGATGATCGATCAGCTCCAGCAGCATCGTTCGGAACGACAGAACGCCATCTACGCCGTTTTTCCGCATCATCGCCAGTGTTTCATCATACAGATCCGCCGTGGCAGTCAGATCGGACACGCACAGGATTCTGACAATCGAACCCGGGCCGAGAATTTTACGCGCTTCCTGAATCACCGAAAGCTCCGTAAACCGGAAAATTTCCGGATTCTGTCTGAGCGTTGCAGGACTGAAGCGGTCGGTATGCCAGCCGCGAATGCTGACCACCGCGCGCTGCACATCCGCCAGATTTCCAGAGTTCCACACGACCTCTTTCGGGGAGTTGAACACGCCCGCCTGACCGGGTCGGGTAATCAGCAGGTCGATTTCTTCGACGTCATGTTTGTGGCGGGCAACCACCTGATGCTTATTCGGCTGGATTACAAAAAACCCCAGAGTTTCAAAATATTCCCGGACGATCCACTCATTGACCGATGCCATCCCATACCTCCTCCATCAGCTCTTCAGGAAGCTCACAGCCGAAATCGACATGGCCGATCCGGTCCGTCAGCACAAACTTCGGCAGGCCGCCGACCGTCTTCTTGTCGACCGCCATCGCCTTGCGCAGGTCGCTCCACACCAGCCCCGGCGCGGTGACCGGCAGCTTCAGCGCAGCCAGCAGTTTTTCGATGCGTTCCGATTCTTCAACCGAAAGTCCCTTTAAAGCCACCGAGAGGCGTGCGGCATACACCATGCCGATTGCAACGGCCTCGCCGTGGAGAAATTGTCCGTAGCCGGCCACATTCTCAATCGCATGTGCCAGCGTGTGCCCGAAATTAAGAATACCGCGCAGGCCGCCTTCGCGCTCGTCCTGACGTACCACCTCGGCTTTGATCTCGCAGCAGCGGGAAATAATTTTTCCAAGGTTTGGAAAATCGTTCGGTGATTTTTCCAAGGTTTGGAAAAGGCGGGAGTCCCAGATGACGCCGTATTTGGCAACCTCGCTCATGCCGGCGGCAAATTCGCGCTCCGGCAGCGTTTTGAGCGTATCGAGGTCGATCATCACCAGCTCCGGCTGGTGAAAGGCACCGACGAGGTTTTTTCCGGCCGGGATGTTGATGCCGGTCTTGCCGCCGACAGAGCTGTCGACCATCGCCAGCAGCGACGTCGGAACCTGTACAAATTTGATGCCGCGCAGCCAGCTGGCGGCGGCGAAGCCGGTCAGGTCGCCGATGACGCCGCCGCCGAGCGCAACCATAAAACATTTGCGGTCAAGACGGTTTTCGGCGGCTTTGGCGTAAAGATTCAGCAACTGTTCATGGCATTTGGTCGGTTCGCCCGCCGGAAGCACCTCGGAAACCGGGCAGAAACCGGCTTTTTCCAGGGATTTGAACACGTTCTCTGCGTAGAGAGGCGCGACGTTTTCGTCGGAAACGATCAGGCAGCGGCCGGTCAGCCCGGCAGCTTTGCAATCCGCTCCGAGACTGTCGAGAATGTCTGAGCCGATGCGAATTGGATAAGAGCGGTCGCCAAGGTCTACTGTTACGTCGTGTGTCATAGCCTTCGGACGCTACTCAAAGGCTCGCAAGGGTTCAACCTTTCTTTTTCAGGGCAGAATCGCCTGCATGCGGTAGAACACCATCTTTTCGGTATTGGTAAGAACAATTTCGGTACCGGGTCCCTCTCCCCAAATGGGTGCGCCGTTGGTGATCCATATCAGGTCGGGAGTCGCCAAACCGTTCGTGGTGTAAAGCAACTGATACTGCCGCGCGGCACTGCCTTCAAACGTGAAGGTTTGGTTTGCCGATGTAATCGCCCCCTCGACCTGCCAGAACGAATTGCTATCCGTCGGATCCGTGTCAGCAATATATTCCTCTTCACCGGTAAACCCATCGCCATCCTGATCAGACACGGCGCTCACATTGACCGCACTGCCGCTCTTCTCATATTCCCAACCATCCGGGATCCCGTCGTCATCAACGTCTGTCACCGCCCGCTGGCCCATAATCTGACTCCGGTAAACCGAGAGATCCGCCATATAAGTCAGATTGCCAAAAGCAGCCACCTTAGCGGATGGCTGGTTCGTATATTCGCCTATATATAAAATTGTTCCCGCCAGTTCCCACGTAAGACCATTTTTGATAAAAGCCCCGCCGCCGGAATCTCCCGGCGCACCCTGGGCTTCACCTACGGCATTATCAAAATCAGTGGAAAAGAATGTCATTCCCTCCGACACAAGCCCTATTGACTGTACTGCATTGTCCCCCCATCGCAACGAAGTCGCGTAAGGAAAAGAGGAATCATAGGTATATCCCGAATATGAATAAGAGCCAACAGTCACGACATTCCACTCAGAATCCCATTTCGTAAGCCCGGAAGTTCGGTCTCTTCCGTTTCCGATCATTATAATGTCCTGCAAAGGAAGCGGAGTCACAGAACGAATCGACATCATTTCCGAAGGGGTGTTGCCCGCCACCTTAAACATGGCAAGGTCAATTGTATCTCCGACATTATTTGTAAGCTGTGTCCAGGTGCCGGACATGTAGGTATAATTTGTGCCGTCCATCAAAACCATAGTCGGGGCGCCATTATGGTTCGCCGTCAAGAACCAGGAATTCCCCACATACACCGAACTGCGATCATTTTGAAATACGCCGATGCGGTTAAAGCCCGGATCATCGGCGGGAGCATTGGTATTCCCAGCCCCGTCCGTACCAGCAATGATTACAGCCGATGCCGTCAAACAACACTGCCAAATCGCAAGCAACACCATAAAAAAGGTCAAACCCGGCGCGTTCATATCAGCCATCGTCTTTCAAGAATCGTTATTTTGCAAAAGCAGGATTATATTCCACGTTGCTGAGCTTACAGGGAGTAATGCGAAGATATTCTGCAACTGCTGGTGCGGCCAGAAGCAGTATAACCGGATAGATTTCATAGTAGTCACGATATTCATCCAGAAGCCCAAAGAGAAAGGTCAATCCAACCAGTGGCGGCAGCATCCACACCGCACTTTTCAGAAAAGACGGCTTATGTGCCCAATCCCGGGCACACAGGACCGCAATAGCGGCAAACATTCCAGCCTGTGCAAAATTATACGGGATCAGCATTAAGTTGTGTCCCAAATGGAACTCTACAGATGCTCCCGGGTTCTTTTGGAACAGAATGTTCAGGCCACACTTGATCGTGACAAAAATAACCACCTGAACTACCGCCAAGGCAAAAAACGGTAGCGTTTGCCGTTTCTTCCAAAAATGAATAATAAAGACCGCAATCAAGAGAACTGTTGTTTCCTTGGACAGACAAGCCAAAACAAACAACAGGATATACACCTTCCAGCGCCGCAGACTCATCATAGCCAGCGCATAACAGAACAGGACCAGATGAGGAAAGTCGTAAAGATAGCTGTAGTAACGGAAGAAACAAGGCAGCCCAGCCAGTGCTACCAGCGACAATACTCGCAAAAAAACTGGATTCATTTCATACTGCGATCGCGCCAGTACCCCGAATGCATGAACGAACAGAAGAAGAGAAACGAACAAAACTGCAACAGCAATCAGATATGCTGAAGCATATTCCAATTCCCACTCATACCGTTCAAAAAGTTCTGAAACCGGCCTCGCGGCAACAGCAGTACAGATCTTCTCGTTCAATACATCCGGCAGCGCATTTTCCAGAGAACGAATTACTGTAGGCGCCAGTACCCGATAAACAAAAGGCCGACTGGCCGTTCCATCCACCATATCGCGAAACATCGTCGGCGGATTACCAGTCATTCCGACTCTGAAAAAACTGCCGAGAACCAGAATGCTGATAAACAGAATTGCTGAAAAATATGAAATCCATCCAGCTGTCCGTATCAGCTTCATCGATATCGTCCTCAACTAAATTTCGGCTCAATAAATACCGGCGGGTGCATGTAGAGCGGCTCAAGGTCCTCGGGACGGGTCTGCGCCAGATCAGCCACCTCTTTGGCATGCGGAAAGTGTGCGCATCCAATATTTGGAAAGATTTTTGTCAGCCGTTCGGCCTCGGGGCTGACGATAACGGCTTCAGCAGACACAGAAACCTCTTCGTAGGGGATTAATTCCCAATCTTTTGAAAGTTTGATACCGCCGTCTTCCAATGCTTGGAAAAGTCCGATCCAGACCTGCCCGCGGCGGGCATCGCCGACCACGGCGATTTCTTTGGCGCCTTCGCGGGCAATAGCTAGAGCCAGTGCCGCGCCGCTGCTGACGGCCCGCACTTCTTTTTTATCGGGCAGCGCCAATGCCTGCGCAATCGCCAAACTCATGCGCATGCCGGAAAATGATCCCGGTCCCCGGCCAACCGCAAACCGCGATATATCACGATACGACAGTTCGGCCTCCTGGATCAGGGTTTCCAACGTTTGGAAAATGGTGTTGTGACGAACGCGGTCGGCAATCCAGCTTTTTTCGCCAATCACATCACCGTCTCTGAGCAGGGCGAGAGAGCCCTGCCGTGAGGAGCATTCTATGCCAAGAGTAATCATAAGGGGTTCTCGATAATCTGAATTGTACGAATCTGTTCGTCGTCACCGCGCTGAAGACGTACGTGGACCGCATCGGGAGGAATGAGCTCGGCAGCCCGCTCGGCCCACTCGATGACCGTGATGCCGTCGGTTTCAAGGTATTCGTCGAGGCCGAGGTCGTATGCTTCTTCAGGCCCCCCAAGGCGGTAGAGGTCAATATGATGAAACGGAACGGCTCCCTGATATTCACTGATCAGCGTATAGGTGGGACTGCAGACCGGCTCTTTCACGCCGGCGGCCTGCGCCAGTCCCTGCGTGAAACAGGTTTTGCCCGCACCAAGGTTCCCGTGCAGGGCAATAACCGCCGGAAGTTCCAGGGTTTGGAAAAATTCGGCGGCGATTTTCCAAGTATTGGAAGGGCTGCTGGAAATCCATTCGTTCATATGAGACGAAGGTTTTATTGATCTGCCGGATTAAATTCAATGGCAAAAGACGCCGGTTCGCTGCGAACTTCCATGCCGTCAGCATAAACGGCGACCGCCTGTATGTGCTGCGGGCCTTCGCCAATGATCTTTTCATCAAAGATCAGCGCCTCGCCGGGAGCCGCTTCGGCCAGCTTGCGGCCGCTTCCCAGCAGATACAGCGACTGCGGGATTTCTCCGCCTTTGGTTTCCGCGGTAACCGTAATCCTGGACGGGAGGTCATCATTCAGTCCGGTAATTGCAACAGAGCGCCCTTTTTTATTGATGAAAACGGGAACATCTTTAAATCCACTCGGCAAAACCTGCCGCCCCGGAACCAGAGCCTGCACAATCAGGCGGACGTTATGATAGCCGTCACTCATTTCGGCAAACGGCAGTTCAACCAGAGAGTTGCCCTCGCCATGCTTGATTTCTCTTCCATTGAGCAGCGCACTGTAGACCGGCTGGGCGGTCTTGACGGGAAATGTGGCATCAACCACAAACGCGGCATCAAGATCGCTGGTGATTTCTTTGCTGAGGCCGACCGGCTTGATCTGCACTGGAAGAGCGCCAATCAGGGACAGCGGGTCGCCGAGAAGCAGTACCTGCATCGGGCTGGCAATCGATTGATAGAAACTCTCCATTGCAGAACAACCAGCAGCATAGTGGGCGAAAAAACGAGCATGCGGGAACTTGACCCAGTTATTGTACGGTTCGGTCACCATTCCGGCGGTTACCGTGACCCCGGCTTCCAACCAGGCAGTACATTTGGTCTGCGGCTTCTGGAACTCGGCCGACCAGCTGGTGAGGTGTTCAGCCATGGCTCCGGGAAGGAACGTACCGCAGTCTGCCGGCTTTACGGTTGCGGCACCGGTCATCACGCCGGTCAGGTCTTTCTGATGCGGCGCCGGATTGGTGGTAACCACCGCAACCCCGGCATAAGCCGTCATCTCGGCTTTTACGCCATCAAACTGCCATTCGCGCGGACCGGACCGCGCACTGTCATCGGTTTCCACAAAAAGAACCCGCGGACCAGCGTTGCGCTGCCAGGCTCGCGCGCCATCTTCAATGCAGCGCAAAACGGTTTCCATGCTGTTCCCGTTTTCGCCGATATAGCCAAGCATCATGGCCGGCAGCGGCATTCTGTCTTTCAGCCCCGCAGCCCAGACATCCAATGAGCGCGGGGGCAGCTTCTGTGCGTTGTCCTGCCCGGGCCCGGCAAACAGAGGAGACACAATCTGCCCCTTCTCCATCGCTTCAAGATCCGGAACCGTTCCTTTCAGAAAGGTCAGTCCCATAATCGACATCTGCTGCCGATCATTCGGAGAAGTGACAATGCGAATCGGAAAATCGACGGAATACACCAGTGCCAGAACCTGATTATCCAGCCCGCGATCCTCAAGGGTCAGGACCGCCGGATTATAGATCCGAGACTTAAATTCCTCCGGTGTACACTCAAAGCGTCCGGAAAACATGGATTCCGGCAGGTCGAGGTAGATGAAGTTTTCTCTCGGAATTCCGTGCAGGCCGGCAAATACATTGGCCGCTTTTTTGGACGCCTGCGAATTTTCATTCACCAGCACAGCAACCTGATGGGGCATCTGGGCGACCGCGGTCACGGCCAATAAAACAAAACAAAGAATCTGTTTGAATTTCATGACCGCGAGGCTACTCCCTTGACGAAAAGCAGACAAGGACAGATACTCGCTACCGTGAAATTGATGATTTCTATTTTTATTCTGCTGGTATGCACGTGGACCGCCGCGGCAACCGGAGAGGGATTTGAGCGCTACAAGATTATCATCGACAAGCATCCCTTCGGAGAAGATCCCCCTGAGGCAGACACTGTTCAGGTTGCTCCCGGCCAGTCCTTTGCCAAAAACCTTCGTCTTTCCATGCTTTTTGAAGGCCCAAACGGAGATGTGCGCGTCGGAATTATCGATAAGGCGGAAAAGAAAAACTACATTCTCAATATCGGCGAGATCCAGAACGGCATTGAACTGATCGAGGCTGACATCAATAAATCCGAGGCCATGTTGAAAAAAGGCAATGAGGTTGCCCTGTTCAAACTGGAAGAAGGCGCTCCGGAGCCGGTCTCAAAACAGCAGCAGCAGTCGCGTCAAAGCTCCTATGCCGAACGCCGCCGCGCCCTGCTGAAGAAAATAGAAGAGCGCCGCAAAGAAGAAGAACCCAAACAGCCGCAACTGACCGGCGAAGCGCTTCGCAAACATCTTGAAGAGGTGCAGATGGATGCCATCCGGACCGGCAAACCTCCGTTGCCCATGCCTCTGACCCCTGAAATGGATGCGCAACTGGTTCAGGAAGGCGTTCTGCCTCCGCAGTAAACTACTGCAGGTTCTCAATCATCCGAAGTACCGTGTCCCCAATGGTCTGCATACTCCCGGCCGACAGCTTATCCATCGAATCTTCGGTCGTGTGCCAATAATCATTGAGTCCCGGAGCCGACCCGAACTCAAAATCAATCACGTCAATGGCCGGCATGCCCGCCAGCAAAAACGGCACATGGTCATCCAGAATGGATCCTTTGCCTAAACTGAACACGGACCGTGTGCCGACTTCATGAGCAGCAAAGAACAGCTCTTTAATCAGCGTCTGGGAACTGTTGCGCGGCACGGTGACATTCAGATCCGCATCCCCGATCATATCGAGCACAATCACAGCCTCCACATGCGGCACCCCGCCGCCTTCGGCAATCTGCTGCGCCAGCCGTCGACTGCCGTGCAGGCCATCGTTGGGCGCATACTCACGACTGCACTCCTCCCCATCAAAAAAGGCGACCAGAAACTCTGTTTCATACGGCCCTTTTTCAGACAACACCCGCGCCAGCTCCAGCAAAACCCCGGAGCTCGATCCGGAATCATTCGCACCTTCAAAATCCGGCGAAATCCCGGATTTAGTATCAAAATGAGATCCCAGCACAATCAGGCGCGGTGTTTTACCGGGGAGCCGTCCCAGCACATTATTGAAAATCCGCTTCCCGTCCGGAGTTTCCTCCGTAAAGGTGTCGATTTTGGTCTTAAGTCCAAACTCCTTAAGCTTCCGCTCCAAGTGAACCGCCGCGCGCCGCGCGCCACCCGTTCCCGCATCGCGCGGGCGAATGGCAACCAACTCTTCCGTTTCAGCAAATGCCTTTGCGCCATCAAATCCGGATGATCCCGCTGGAGAACAGCCGGCTATAACCAAAAGTTCCAAACATTGGAAAACCGTTAGTCCAATTTTCCAATATTTGGAACCCATAGCATGGGAGCATCGATTGCCTTTTCCACGGGCTGGAAATTTCATGAGCAGACTCGCAATGATAGGGGCATCCGCGCCCTATGCTGTTTTTGCATGGGCGGCTTCGGTAATTTTCTGAACCAGTTCGTCGCAGAGTTTCGGGTCTTCGAGCAGCGCTTTGCGGGCGCCTTCGCGGCCCTGCCCGAGCTGCTGGCCGTCACAGGAAAGCCAGGAACCTTTTTTGTCGATCAGACCATATTCAACGCCGGCATCAATGATGGAGCCCGTGTAGGAAATGCCTTCTGCATACAGGATATCGAACTCCGCCAGCGTAAACGGCGGCGCCACCTTGTTTTTGACCACCTTCACTTTGGTGCGGTTGCCGTATACTGAGCCCGAGGTGTCCTTGAGCTGACCGATCCGGCGAATGTCCAAGCGAACGGACGAGTAAAACTTGAGCGCGCGGCCGCCGGGTGTGGTTTCCGGGCTGCCGAACATCACACCGACTTTTTCGCGAATCTGGTTCGTGAAAATGCAGGAACAGTTAGTGCGGTTGATGGCCGACGTCAGCTTGCGAAGCGCCTGGCTCATCAGACGTGCCTGCAGACCAACGTGTGACTGCCCCATTTCGCCGTCAAGCTCGGCCTGCGGCGCGAGCGCGGCGACGGAGTCGACCACGACCAGATCAATGGACCCGCTCTTCACCAGCGTTTCGCAAATGTTGAGCGCTTCTTCGCCGGAGTCGGGCTGAGAAACCAGCAGGTTATCCACATCGACGCCGATTTTTTTGGCGTAGGATGGATCGAGCGCGTGCTCGGTGTCAATAAACGCTGCAGTACCGCCGCCCTTCTGGACATTCGCAATAATGTGCGAGCACAGCGTGGTTTTTCCGGAGGATTCCGGACCGTAAATTTCAACTACGCGACCTCTGGGAATTCCACCGATTCCGAGCGCGAGGTCAAGCGTCAAAGCTCCCGTGGAAATATGGGAAATTGTTTTGGGAGCCTCCTGATCGCCCAGGCGAACAATCGCTCCGTCTCCGTACTGTTTCTTGATGTCAGCCAGCACAGCGTCAAGACTGACGCCACCTTCTTTAGAACTTTTTTTAGCAGCCATAGTTCGCAAAGCCTACACCGCTGATCAAATTGTTCAAGCGCGGAACACGCCTGCCTCAAAGATTACGGCTTCCGGAAAACAAAGTCCCCTTCCATCATCAAAGAAAAGAAACAGATAGCTTGAAAAGAAACCTTTAAATTCATTATGATCTTCAAATGTTAGCTTCAATTAGAAAGGACTCCCTCATGCAAACCGTACGTCTCATACTTGCATTCCTGGCCCTCGGCCTCTACTCCACCGCCGCCGAAGTTTCCGAAGAAATGGCAAAACTTCAGGATGAGTATAAAGGACACATGAAGATTTGGGCCGTCGAAGATGATGAGGAGGAAAGCTCCAGCGGTAGAGAATACTTTCTCTTAAAGTTTGAGTCGCGCCAAGATGTTCGCGATCGCCACCTAAACTACGAAATGCATGCCGCTATACAACTGACCGACAAAAAAACCGATCAGGTTGTCTACGCAGAGGCAACTGCCGTTCCAAGTGAATTACCCCCTGATGATTTCTACGCAGACCATACAAAATGGGAATTGAAAATTCCTTTCGGGGATATGAAAAAGCCTAAACTGACCGCATCGGCAATCGAATTTGGGTTTATTAGAAACGGACAGTTTATTCCGATTGCCGTGGATTACGACAAAGTGGATAGCATGGAAGAGATCGTCAACAGTAGCGCAAAAGAAGTAAAACCAAAATCGTTCCGCCACAGCCACTATGCGTATAACGAAATCTATGACTGATTGATCGGATTGCGTTTACAATCCTAACTCTTCCCAAAAATCCACATCCTCCCAGCGCCCGGTTTCCGGGCGCACGAGCATCAGGGAGTTAAAGCAGACAGCGGGCGGCACATTGAGTGTCGCCCGCAATGCGTTTCGGTCAACGCGCGAGGCGTTGAAGCCGTAAAGCAGACTCAGATGCGGGCCGATTTTCGGAGCATGCGAACCGGGCAGTTGCGCGGCAGATTTCTTGAAAAGATCAGTCTTTCCCCCCAATCGCAAAACGAAATAGGTCGACCAATGTTCGGTCCAGTCAATTCCGGCGCTCTGCAGCTCCAGCGGAAACTCGACCGGAAGTTTTCTAACCTGCTTGATCAGTTCCGACTCCGAATTTTTCCAAACTCCGGAACAAAGCGTGGCGTGCGGAACAAACGTCGGCGTCTTAAACTCTGCTGCCAGTGAATCAATGATTTGCTGCAAGGGTTCACGCTGTTCTTCACACGGCACCAGCCAAACAGCATACGCAAAGCCGCTCACAACCGCTCCACCTTTTCGACATAGGCATTAATGTCGCATTTGCGTTTGAGACCCGCGGCGTTCATATAACGCGTTTTCCCAAAAACCGGGCGCGCCGCCCAGGCCGTGTCGTGTTTGCCGAAAACCCAGGCAACTCCGGCGTATGAATTAGGGTCGCGCCCGTCGATAAAATATTTGTTATTGATCGCCAGCAACGTTTCAAACGCTTCCTCCGGCGACGGGCTCCACTCGAGCACTTTTTTGCCCCAATACATGCGCATGTAGTTGTGCATAAAACCGGTCACGCGCATCTCTGTCATTGCCGCGTTCCAGTATGGATCATGCGTCTGCGACTGCTCGAACTGCTCGCGCGTATAGAGATACTCGCGCTCATCCTTCGCGTGATTTTTGAGCGTCTGCTTCGCCCAGTTCGGAAGACAGGAAAACTGATCGTAGTCCGGAGTGAACCAGACAAAATTCATCGCCAGCTCGCGCCGAACAATCAGCTGCTCGATGAACGCATCCTGCGCCTCTTTAGCCGCGTCGCTTTTCAAAACCTCCAGCGCGATGGTTAGCGGAGAAATCTGCCCAAAGTGCAAATATGGACTCATCATCGATACATCATCGGTCTGCGGCTGGTTGCTGTGATCGCTGTACACCGCCAGACTGTTTTTGATGAACTGTTTAAGCCGCCGTTTTGCCTCTGCCGTTCCGCCTTTAAACGACTTAACCGCGCCGACGCTTCGATCGAGTTTCAGGTTTCCAATGGTTGGAACTTGTCGGCTCAGTTTTTCCAGCCCTTGAAACCATTCCCGTGCCGCAACGCAGTTGCTTGCCAATGGCTGAAGAAATTCGTTGAGGTTTCGATGGATTTTGGGGCGAAGGGTGCGGGCCATGTATTCGGGTTTGTCGGAGGCGGTTTCGACCGGCACCACAACGTCGCTCTCAACTTCGACGACCTCACAGTCCGATTCGTCGGCGACCCGCGCGCGCCACTCAGCCTGATGGCGCAGATAGCCCATATCGCACACAATCAGCGCGGCCTCTTTGCCGGCTTCAATGGCAACGTCTGCCGGATGACCGCGACCGATAAACGCGCCGATGCCGCGTTTTTCCAAAGTTTGGAAAACTTCTTCGAGCCCCTGAAGCATGAAGGCGTAGTGGCGCTCGTTGGCTTCGGGGTAGTCGTCCATCAGACCGAAAACGACAGCCACAGGAAGGGTCCATTGATTGGCGCGCTCAATCGCGTATTCGAGCGCATGGTTCCATTCGGCGCGCTGGCTCTGCTGCATCCAGTAGAGAACAAACCCGCCGGATTGCCGGACGGGTTTGTCGTTCAGTTTATGAATGCGCGCCGGATGAATCATCGGCTTATTTCTTCAGGCCGTAATGCTGCACCATCAGGTTGAGGTCTTCGAGCAGATCCTGCAGGTCCTGTTCATGCTCGATCTCCTGTTCAATAATCTGCAGCGCGATATTATAGGTGATCTGATCGGTGTCGCGCGTCTTTTTCATCAAGTCGTTATAGACGCTGATGGCGCACTGTTCGCCGCGGATATTCTGTTCGAGCACGGCCTGTACAAAGGGGTCGGTCGGCGGCTCGTATTCGCAGTTGGTGAGTGTGAACCAGTCGGCCGGCGTGAGGATCGGCGTGCCGCCGAGCTGCACGATGCGATCCGAGACGAGTTCGGCATGCTGCATTTCTTCGGTGGCATGCTGAAGCAGTTCAGCGATAACCGCATCTTTCATCGGCCCGGCAACGACTTTGGTGCCAATCCAGTACTGGTAGTGAGCCAGCCATTCGTCAGCAAGAGCTTTGTTCAACAGTGTCAGCAGTTCATTGACGTCCATGCCGACGATTTCAATTCCACGACTTCCCATGATTTCCCTCCTGTTGCTGTTAGAAACAGAATCTTACGCCGGGATGAAAAGAAATGCAAGCGACAGGTCATGAGAGGATAATAAGGACTACGCCGATCAATACACCGGCCAGCGCCCAGGCTTTCATCCGGCGGTTGACATCACCGAACAGAAGAGAACCGACCGTAAAAGAAACAACAACGCTGCTGCGGCGCAGAATGGAAAGCACCACGATCAGCGAGGCGGGGTTGCGGACTGCGTGAAAATAAATCAGGTCGGCGGAGGTCAGCAGCAGACCGATGAGCGGAATGCTCCAGCGCCATTTAAAAGGCGTGGTTTTGCTGCGGTTCGGCAGCCAGAAGAGCAGAACTGTCAAGCCAAACAGGATCATATTGTAGAACGCAAACCAGAACTGCACCAGCATCGGGGCATAGCCCTGCTGCTGGAGCAGATATTTGTCGTACAGCGCGCTGAGCGTGCCGACCAGCGTAGCCAGGAAAATAAACAGGATCCAGCGACTGCGGTGAAAGTCAACGCCTTCTTTGCGACCAATCAGCGAAAACGCAAAATAGGACAGAAACACCACGGCCATTCCGGCCCACTGCATCGGCTCAGGACGTTCATGAAACAGCAGCAATGCGCCGATCAGCGTCCAGACCGGCCCGGAGGCTCGAACCGGCGAGACGATCGAAATCGGCAGGTGCTTCATCGCGAAATAGGCCAGCGTCCAGGAAATGAAAATGATGAATGATTTCGCGAACAGGTGCAGGTGCTGAGCCGGTGTTGCCTCCGGCAGATAGAAGCAGCTCTGCTCCATCATTTCCGGAGCCCAATGCATACCGCCCAGCACTGCCAGCATCGGAAGAAACGAGGCCAATGTTGAAAAGAAAAGGACCGGAAGCACCGCGTTATGATTGAGTGCATGCTTTTTACATACATCGTAAAATCCGAGCAGTACCGAAGAAATCAGCCCGAGCGCAATCCACAGCATCAGGAGTGTTCCTCTAACTCGGCCCAGCGCTCATACGCGGCTTCGAGTTCCTTCGGAACGGCTTCGGCACGCTCGGTGGTCTTCCGGATTTCTTCGGGATCGCGCCGGTAAAAATCAGGATCGTTAAGCGTAGCGGTAAGTGTTTCGAGTTCTGCTTCGAGCGCTTCAATCGTTTTGGGAAGCTCCTTCAGCTCGTACCGCTCCTTATTGGTCAGTTTTCGCGTCCGCGTTTTCTGCGGTTCCGTCGTTTTCTGAACCATCTCCGCGGATTCTTTGCGATAAGAAGACTGCTGGACCCAGTCATCGTAACCGCCGGCATATTCGCCAAGGCCGTTTTCTTCGAAAACAATTGTGGAGGTCACCACATTATTCAAAAAGGCGCGGTCATGGCTGACCAGCAGAACCGTCCCCTGATACTCCGCAAGCATTTCTTCGAGCATATCGAGCGTTTCAACATCCAGATCGTTCGTTGGCTCGTCAAGCACCAGCACGTTGGACGGCTGGGCAAACAGCTTGGCGAGCATCAGGCGGTTGCGCTCTCCGCCGGAGAGCGAACCAACCGGCTGGTCCGCGTCGGCCGGCGAAAAAAGGAAATTGCGCAGATAGCCCATCACGTGCTGCCGCCCGGACGGAGTCTGAACATATTCATTATCTGCGCAAAGATTCCACTTCACACTTTTGTTTTCATCCAGCTTCTGGCGGTGCTGATCGAAATAGGCCACCTCCAGCCGCGTCCCGTTGCGCACCTCGCCGGCTGTCGGCGCCAGCGTCCCAAGCATCGTATTAATCAGCGTTGTTTTCCCGCAACCGTTCGGCCCGATAATCCCGATGCGGTCACCGCGCAGAATTTCCGTTGAAAACCCTGAAATCAGATCCTCGCCCTCATAGCTGCAGGAAATATGGTCCACCGTAATCACTTTACGTCCGGACTGCTCCGCCTCGTGCAGCTGAAGCTTCACCGTCCCCGACCGCTCACGGCGCTGCGAACGTTCCGCGCGCATTTTTTCGAGTTCGCGCACGCGCCCCTCGTTGCGTGTACGGCGCGCCTTGATTCCCTTGCGGATCCAAACCTCCTCCTGCGCCAGCTTGCGGTCAAATTCCGCCCACTGCCCTTCCTCTGCGTCGAGCAGTGCCTGCCGCCGCTTGAGGTAGGTTTCATAATCGCACTCCCAGCTCGTCAGCTGCCCGCGATCAAGTTCCACAATACGGGTCGCCAGTTTCTGCAGAAAAACACGGTCGTGAGTCACAAACAGCACCGTGCCGCGCCAGCGCGCCAGAAAGTTCTCCAACCATTGGATGGAATCAATGTCGAGATGGTTGGTCGGCTCGTCGAGAACCAGAATATCCGGCTCGTTCACCAGCGCCTTCGCCAGCAGCGCGCGGCGGCGCATGCCGCCGGAGAGCTCCGCAAACGGCTGATTCGGTTCCAGGTTCATCAGCGAAATCACTTTTTCCACCGGATGATCCAGCGCGTGCTCGTGGTTCCAATCCCTGGAAACCAGATCGAACACCGTGCCCTCAATATCCTGCGGAACCGTCTGCTGCAGTCGGGCAACCCGCACTCCGCTCCGGATCACAGTGCCGTCATCGGGCTCGAGCGTGCCGTCGACAATCTTCAACAGCGTGGACTTTCCCTCGCCGTTGCGGCCGATCAGACAGATGCGTTCGCCCGACTCAATCTGAAGCGTAACTCCGTCGAGAAGTTTCGGTCCGCCGAATGCGATTTGAATATTCTGTAAGCTGATGAGTGCCATAAGGCGTTGGAATGTAGCGATTCGGATTCGGGAAACAAGCCAAACCCGCCGACTTCAATAATGAAACGTTGATTTTTAAACCCAAAACAGTAGTGTACAACTCAGGTTTAGCCGATGATTATTGTTTTATCACCCTCTAAAAGCATGGACATGAATCCGGTTGCGGATTCCGGCTTTTCGCACCCCGGATTTCTGGACCGGTCCGAACAGCTGATTTCCAAACTTCGGAACTTTTCAACCAGTGAACTTATGGACTTTATGGCCATCAGTGAAAAGCTGGCGGAACTGAATCGGCAGCGGTTCATGGACTGGAAACAGCCCTTCTCCCTGGACAATGCCAAACAGGCCATCCTGGCCTTTACCGGCGATGTATACGACGGGCTCAATGCGCCTTCACTGGAAAAGGCCGACCTGACCTTTGCGCAAAAGCACCTGCGCATTCTCTCCGGCCTTTACGGGGTGCTCCGCCCGCTCGACCTGATTCAACCCTACCGCCTCGAAATGGGGCGGCCGCTTCAAACCGATGGAGCATCCAGTCTTTACGAATTCTGGCGCGCCACTATCACCGAAGAACTCAACCAAATTCCCGGCGATCTGCTGGTGAATCTGGCTTCACAGGAATACTTTAAAGCCATCGATCGAAAAGCGCTCAACAAACAGATCATCAGCCCGGTGTTTAAAGACGAAAAGAACGGAAAACTGAAAATCATCAGCTTCTACGCCAAAAAAGCGCGCGGGACGATGGCGCGCTTCATCATCCAAAACCGGATTTCGAAACCGGAAGCCCTGCCGGCGTTCAACCTCGATGGCTATGAATACGCACCGGATCTTTCAACCGCATCCGCGCCCGTATTCACCCGACCGGAGCAGACGTAAGCGGCGGTCGGACCGCGGCAGGATAACCCGGCAGGATTTCAGACAACGCCTGCTTAATTTTTGCAATGGCAAACGGTCCGGAGGCGCGGGCGTTTACTGCATCAACCAACGACTGGAGCTCGGGAGCCTGCGATTTTTCGATCCGCAGATACGGCAGCGGATCAATACTGGCCGATGCGCTGACAAATCCCTTTGCTCCCGCCGCGTATGCCTCCGAAATTCTACGGTCTCCACCGACAAAATAATTCGGGGTCGCCGGAATCAGCGACAGGTCAGCAGAGGAATCTTTTACGCCCCAGTGCGGAATATCTTTCAGCAGCTCAGGAGTCAGTGTATTGCCGACGTGCTTCGGGAAATTATAGAGAATCAGCGGGAGATCACTTCCGAGTGACAGGCGACAGAACCATTCCACCAAACCGTCCACCGGTGCGTTTGCGAAGTAATAGGGAGGCAGCGTGGCAATAAAGTCCGCTCCTGCCTCCTGCGCATGGTGCGCCGTTTCCAAACATTGGAAAAGTGCCGGAGATGCCAAATGAAAAATCAGCGAGCCCTTCCACGCCTCGCGGCTGACGCGCAGCAGCTTCATCTGTTCTTCCGGCGTCAGAGAAAAAAACTCGCCCGTCGTACCGTTCACCAGCAGATTGCGAACACCGCATTCCGCCAGCCAGTCGAGATGCGAAAGAAACGCCCCGAAATCAATCGCATCATCATCGCCAAAAGGCGTCGGCACCGGCACCACCAGACCTTCCAGAGTAGAAACAGCTTTTTTCATAGAAAAATATGCTAGGCTTCTTCGCTTTATGACGAAACAGGAAAACACATCAAACTGTCCGCTGTGCAACGCGCTCAGCGATCCATTCTGCGCCGACCGCACGCGGGAATACCTGCGCTGCCCGTGCTGCGACCTGATTTTTGTTCCGCCGAAGCTGCGCCTTTCGATGGAGGCTGAAAAAGCGCGCTACGACCTGCATCAGAACGATTCCGCGGATTCCGGATATCGGAAGTTTATGAATCGTCTTTTTCAACCCTTGGAAAAAAAGCTGTCACCCGGCGCGGGCGGTCTGGACTTCGGCTGCGGTCCCGGCCCCACGCTGTCGCTGATGTTTGAAGAAGCCGGTTATCCTTGCGCTATCTACGATCTGCATTACGCCAACGACCCGTCTGTCTTCGAGAGGCAGTATGACTTTCTCACCTGCTCGGAAACCATGGAGCATATGTATCGCCCGCGCGAAGAATTCAAGCGGTTTCTAACGCTGGTGAAGCCCGGCGGCTGGATCGGCATCATGACCCAGCTGCACGACCACGCCCCCGTTCCGTTCGAGCGCTGGCACTACAAAAACGATGACACCCATGTCTGCTTTTTCTCAACACAGACTTTTCAATGGCTGGAAAAAACCTACAGCCTTCATCTCGAATTTCATTCGGACAATGTCATCCTCATCCTCTCTCCCTGAAAGGGAAGACGCCGCGAACTCAAGCAACCGGAGGCTGCTCCCAGCAAAACAAAGGCCGAGCCGAATCCGAAGACGGTTTTCTTCTGGCTGAATAAGAAAATTTCAGGGCAGCAGAACATCCACTTTGTAATAACCCTGCATGAAACGATTGGTGTCGATAATCGAAAAGCCCGCCCCGTTTCCCTCGGAATTTGTCAGCACAGACCACTGTCTGGACTGCAGGTTGGTGGAAACAAAAACCGCATAGAGCCGTCCGGTTTGAGTGGCAAACCACAGATCCGGGAATTCTCCGGACAACTGAAGGACTGACTCGGCATTCGTCGGATCGGTCCCGGCGACATATTCATGCCAGTTGTCGAAACCGTCGCCGTCCGGATCGGCGTTGTCTTTGGACAGCCCCACCGCGATCTGCGCCGGAGAAAACTGCAACGCAGTCCACGCTTCCGGCGGTATTGCATCCGAAACGACCTGAAGCATTCCGCTGCCGCCCAGCCGGAAACTGTCGTAATCAGCACCCGACCCCGGCGCGCCCCAGGAACCGGCGGAGGCCCAGCTCTGTCCGCCGTCAAACGACAAAGCACGCACCGCAATATTTTCCGAAAGCGAAACGACGGCGGCGCCGATCAGCAGATAAAGATCCGGATGCAATGTCGTTGCTGAAAGCATCCCCTCCCGCACATCAATCATTCCGGAAATTCCGGACGCATCGTCCAGTTCCAGCGTTCCGCCGCCGGTCTTGCGCAGCGTTCCGCTTTCTCCCGGTTTGTCTGCAATCGTCACCCCCGGTTCCAGCTGCATCGAATATCCGGATTCGATCCGAAACTCGCGTGTGCCTGTGCCCGCCAGCTGGACACTCCCGCCCGCAGCAGTTTTCACAAGTGCATCGCGCGCGCCGGGGGCGAATACGCCGCTGTTGAATTCAAACACCGAATCCGGATTTGCAAATGTAACGGTGGAAACCGAAGCGGTGCCGCCGTCGAGAATGTATTTTCCCCGCGTCAAATTCTGGCCGAGTCTCAAACCGTAATCCCAATGGTTGACGGTTACAGTTCCAGCCGTCTGGCGAAACACGGTCGCATCGCCTGATTTTGATACGCCACCCAGTTCAATCTGTGTCTGAACCGTGAGCGCCCCCGCTTCATGCGTGTAGTACGAGATATTTGACGAAAGGCCCACTGTATCCAGCAGAAAATTCCGCACGGCGATTCCCCCGGCATCGACAATATCCGCCGCGGCATTCTCATCGCCATTGACCACCGCCAGCCGCGCACCGAACCAGACATTGTCGAACATATCGATCGAACCCGTTCCGTCGCCGACCGCAAAACGCCCTGTACTCAAACCGTCATTCACAATCCGCAAACCGGCGGTATTCCAATAATTGGAAGCCGAATTGGAACGGGACGCTTTGAACCAGCCCGCTTCCGCCGGCTCATTAATGGTAATGGATGGATTGCCGGGGGCATAATTCCAGACCACCCCGTTGTCGGCGGCAGGCGCAGACGGGATCCAATTCGTCGCAACATTCCAGCTGCCGCTGTGTCCCGGATCGGCCCAATGCACAGCCTCCTCAATGATCACCCCGACATACCGATCGATCGAACTGAGCGCGATTTTCACATGGTTGGTGTCGGCTGCATCAATCAGGTTGATCATCGCATCATCCGGCGAAACCACCTTCACCTGCAAATCCTTTCCGCACAGCCACGCCGGCAGCTCCGCCTCGATTTCAACCGAACCGGTTCCGGTTACCGTATAGCTGTTGATGTCGATATCCACATTATTGACATCCATAAAAAAGCGCCCGGCCCCCTCGTCGGCATAAAGCGTGATTCCCGTTTTATGTGAAGCCGTTGTCTCGACCCGCGGCGCCAGATCGTTGAGTGCGGCGTCAAACTGTGCACGCTGCGCCGCACTGCGGTTTTCATACGCGAGATAATAGTCCATCCCCAGATTGCCGGGCAGCACCGTGACGTTCGCATGATTCATTATAGAAGCCACAGAAAGTCCGTTGGTATTAAGAGCAAAGTTACCGGACTCTCCCAAATAAATGCCGCAGTCGCCGGCAATAACCAGCCGCCCGCCGGCGTTGAGCCACAGCTCCAGCACACCGGACACATCCGCCGGGTCCAGCACATCGACATTGGGCAGAATCAGCAGATCCAAGCCGGCCAGCTCCTCGGCATTAAGTTTCCATTCCGGCAGTACACGGTACGGAATATGCAACTCAGTCAGCGCTGTCGCCCAGCCCCAGAACGAAAACTGGTGCGGCTGGCCGTTGAAGTCGACAAACCCGCCCGGCGTCATCTGCCGCAGAATTGAAGACGAGGAATAATAAAGTCCGACCTTCTCAACGGGAATGCGGTCGCCGTAAATCGGGGCAACGAATTCGACGAATTCAAAGAAGCCGGTATTGGTCTGCTCATCACCGGGGATGCGGGAGCTGGCCGGATCAAACTTCGGAAATGTGTGTGTAGCGAGCATTTCATAATAGAGCGCATGGCACAGTTCCGGATGTGCGAGCTCCGCTTCATAACTGTCATTATAGAGCCAGACATTGACGAAACGGCTTTGAGCATGCTCACGAGCCAGCTTGTAAAACGGCGCATAACGCCCGACCGGCGGCAGCGTAAAGCCATCGGGGCCACTGCTGGTCTTGTAACCAAGAGACATCTCCGTGCTGACCATATCCAAATCACCACGAGACCAGCCGAGGCTGAACCCGGGGATGTCGTTGCCCGCCACAAGAAACTCGTCATTGCCCGCCGCAGCCGCCGCAGACTTAACGGCGGCATAATAACCGGACAATGCCTCTGTGCCGACCTGCCGCTTAAAGATCAGATAGGCGCGCCAAAGCGGATCATCCAGCCACCGTGAATCTTTCCAGACAGAACTGTTGAGATTGCTGCCATCCCAGCCGAATGCTGATGCTTCAGCCCGCAGGTATTCTCGGATATCAAATGTTGAAACATCCGCAATACCCATGGATAACAAGTCAACCGAACTGAATGAGTTCGCAAGATGATCCCGGAACCGGGCAACTGACCAGTCGCCGAATCCACGCTTGACCGGCGTGGAACCCAGCGAATCCCACGGGCCGTAGTTATCGGTCCACATCCCATCGATTCCCGCATCGGCTGCCTGCAGGGTTGAGGCATAGGTATAGTCGTTCCAGAACGGACAGGCAGAGTCCTTTTTAAACATAATCAGCCCGGCGTAGCTATCCGACTCCTCGACATAGACCAAGCCATTGGTCGGAGCGCCGTCAATAGAGCGGTAGTCGTCAATCGAAAGTTCACCAAGCACGTTTTTGGAACAGGCGGCATCATAAACACGGCTGTTGCGCGGATCGGTATGGGGCCCGTCATAACCGGTTGCAAGCGTGCCGTCTGGATAAGTCATTGCCGGGCCGCCGTAACGCGGATGGGTGCGCGTATAAGGCCTCGCGAACTCTTCATCGTCAAAAAAATCCTTCGCGCCAAGCCAGCGGATGGTTCCGCCGCTGTAGCTTTTCCAGCTCCAGTGATGATGAAGAATCGGCGTAAGATTGGTCTGGTCCCAGGCCTCGAGTTCTGCAACCAGGCAGTAACTTTGTCCGTAGGTTTCAAAATAGCCGATCTGTTTAAGCCCGGCTCCCTGAAACTTCTCAATCCAGGATGTTTTGCGCACGATTCCGTCCGCCTGAAAAAAGGTGCCCCACGACGGATCCTGTCCGTTGGCATTCATGTTCACATTGCCGTGATGATTCGTGGTCACATGAATCTGCTGAGACGTCGAATCGCTGACGATGCGCGGGAAATCATCCCACCAAGGAGCCGCACTGCAGGAAGCAGCGATCGCGAAACTCGCTAAAACCGTTTTTTTCATTTTGAGAAATCCGAACGAATCTTCAGCATCTCCCCATAGTCTTCAATTCCGCATCGTTTCTGCCAGTTGCGGCATGCTTCTGCCAGCTGCTGAACCAGTTCCGGTTTCTGTTTGGCGAGGTTTGTTTTTTCCGCTGGATCGGTTTTCAGATCATATAATTCATACTCAATGCCCGGCTTTTTACTGGTCAGCACATACCAGCCCGGCTCGATCAGCAGTTTCCAGCGCCCTTTATAAATGACGCCCTGCTGGCCCTTATCGTTACTGAACAGATATTCCGGCGGCGCCAGGGTTTCACCTTTCAGCACCGGCAGCAGACTGCGCCCGTCCAGCGGCGCCGTTTTGCTGCCGCGAAATTCAGACGGATAGGTTCCGCCCGCGAGCTCCAGGCAGGTCGGAAGGAAATCTCCAACCCAGCCGACACTATCCGAAATCGTTCCGGGCTTGATAACCTTCGGCCACTGGGCAATACAATGTGTCTTTGTGCCGCCCTCCCACATCAGCGCTTTGCATCCGTAGTACGGCACATTCATCAGGTCGCCGAGATGCGAAGCCGCGCCGTTGTCAGACAGATAAATCACCAGCGTATTGTCCAGCTCGCCGGTTTTTTCCAAGGTTTGGAAAACTTTCCCGACGTTCTCATCAACCTTCTCCACCATCGCCGCATGAATGGCCGCCCGCAGCTGGTATTCCTTTTTCTTTTCCTCCGGCATCTTGCGGGCCGGAATAAAATATTTCCTAAACGACGTTTCGGCCGTCCACAACCCTTCGCGCACTAAACCGGCAACTCGATCCATTTCCACTTTCGGAAGATCCGCATAACGCGACAGATATTTATCCACCAGCTCCTGCGGCGCCTGCAGCGGAAGGTGAGGCGCGCGATATGCTATGTACATAAAGAACGGCTCCGGCTGCGCAGCGGCCTCTTCGATCATTTCAATTGCACGGTCGGTCATGCCGTCGGTGCCATAGAACGCCTTGGCAGTCTTCCCGTGATTCGGCGTGTAGGGATAGCGGTCTTTCTTTTTGTAGAAACAGTTCATGTTGTATTCACGATCGATCTTCAACCTCGCATGCTCGTTGCCTTCGAGATATTCATGCTTGTCGGCGGCCGTGAAAAACTGATGGGTCTCGCCTTCAACCAGCCCGAAAAATTCGTCAAACCCGCGCTGCGGCGGCAAGGCATTAAAGTCGGCCTCAATTTCAGCATCCGTCAGCTCCCAGCCGGGGTGCGTCTGTTTCCACCAGGCCTGTCGCGCCGGTTGACCTTTCATCAGGCTGCCGCCGAGATGCCACTTGCCGGTCATCATCGTCCGGTACCCAGCCGCCTTCATGACTTCGGCGATCGTGGGCAGATCATACGGAAGGCGCGCGCGATAAGCGGGCTGTTTCATCTCGCGGTTCCAGCCGCCGAGCGTACCGGCGGCAAATCCGGCAAACGCCGAATCGCGGCCGGTCATCAGCGATGCCCGTGTCGGACTGCAGCGACCGTTGTTGTAAAAATTTCGGAAACGCAGACCGCTTCTCGCCATGCGGTCAATATTCGGAGTATCGATTTCGCCGCCATAACAGCCGAGATCAGAATAGCCCGAATCGTCAGTAAGAATAATCACGATATTCGGCCGCTCTGCCGCCATCCCAGCCGCCGCTCCGACTGCCGCCAATAACACATTCCATTTCATCATTATTCCTCTGATTATTTTCCGGGAAACGCACCGCTGCCGAGCCCACTACTTCCGGGAGCAAACGGTTCAGAATGCTTCGGAACCTGCGGTCGAAATTCATCCAAAACCGATGCGTTTTCCGGGTTGAGTGCCAGATTGGTTCTTTCATCCGGATCGTTCCGGTGATCATAAAGCTCTTCCGCACCATCCGCATATCGGATATAGCGCCAGCGGTCGCTGCGCAGCGCAAAATTATCCGGACCGAACACCGACAGCACCGGGGCTCGCACCTGTTTTTCTCCGCGCATCAATCCGGCGAGCGAGGTTCCCTCCAACCCGGCCGGCTGCTCCAGTCCGGCCAGCTCGCATAATGTCGGATAAATATCGATTAATCCGACCGGCGTCTGCACAGTCTGCAGGACGGAATTCCCAGCCGGTTTAATCAGCAGCGGAACCTGCGTGGAGGCTTCCCATAAAGTCCGTTTGTACCAAAGGTTTTTCTTCCCGTTCTGCACGCCGTGGTCACCGAACAAAACCACAATGGTATTGTCGGCCTGCCCCGATTTTTCCAGTGCGTCGAGCACCTGCCCGATGCAGTGATCGGTAAAGCTGACACAGGCACGATACGCCTGAAGAAACGAAGCCGCCCGGTTGTTTTCGCGCAGAAACCGGTTGTAATCCTGCCGGCCGAAATACCTGATCAGTTTTTTTCCGTAGGCCGGAATATCCTTGAGGTCGGCCGACTGATCCGGCAGCGGAACAATGTCCTCCAGCGGATGCAGGTCGAACCATTTCTGCGGCGCATACATCGGACAGTGCGGCCGGAAAAAACCGACCGAAATAAAAAACGGCTGATCGGTTTTCGCCGCCTTTTCGATAAACCCGCAGGCTGACTGCGCCACTTTATAGTCGGCCGTTTCTTCGTCTTCCAAAAACGCGCCCCAGTCATAATAGGGATGCACCGGAAGTTCCGAATCGAGATGAATGGTCTTTTCAGGAAACGGTCCAAACGCCCCCATCCATCCATGATTTGTATCGAATGATTCAGGATCCGGTTTGCTGTGATAAATCTTACCGACCGTCGCCGACCAGTAGCCGTTCTTTCGAAAGTGCTGGGGAAGCGAAACGACATCCTCCAACGCTTCCACGTCGCGGAACATTGGGTCCAGGCTGTAAAGTCCGGTATGATGCGGATAACGACCGGTCAACAGGCTGTTGCGCGACGGACCACAGATCGGCGACTGGCAATACGCCCGGCGGAACACGACCGACTGTTCCGCCAGCCGATCCATGTTCGGCGTCTTCGCATGCGCATCGCCCAAAAATCCGACTTCCGTATTCAAATCATCCACTGCAATGAACAACACATTCGGAGCGCCCATGACACCTTGCGTTAATAAACCCGCCACCATAACACTCTTCGCTACTCTCATATTATTTCTCTCTTAATCGTTTTCCGGCACAGCCAACACACGATAACAGCGGGAAGGATCATCCGTCGCCGGACCGGTCCATGTATTGGAGCCCTGTTCACGCGCTTTGGTTCCAACCGTTGTCCAGGATTCTGAATCCAGCAAATTGGTGGTGCTCTGAATCACATAAGGCGTCATCAGGCCATTGGTTCCTCCGCGCCACGACAGGCTGGGCACGGAATTTTCCAACCATTGGAAATCGGTGATGGCAAAAGCGGCTCCGTTTTCCAAAGGTTGAAAACCGGCGATGTATTCCTGCCGTATAGTCATGCCGTTGCCGTTAAGATCCTGCGCTTCTATCTCCGCCCAGGTCTGCCAGTTTGTCGGAGTCACGCCGGCCTGACGGAACCACTCAACCGGAATGCCGGACCGCGAACGAGGTTCCTCGCCGCGCATCTTTGCGTCGTACTCAAGAATCAGGTCCAGTACACCCATATACGCACCGGTATCCGGATAAATCGTGCCTTCTTCTGCACGGTTAATACCGCGATCAAACACCCAATAGGCAGCGAGGTCCGCACCACTCTCGACAATGGCCTCGAGCAGGGCTGTTTCTTCAACCTGTTCATTCTCCGGCAGCGCCCCCTGCCCGTCGTAAAAGCTGGAATATTCACCCACGAACATGGCCTGATTCTGATCGTCACAAAACTCGCGATAGATCTGAAGAATATCGGATACGCCGCTTGCTCCGGCATAATCGATGTCGCCGTTCGAATCCTCCATGCTGTAAGGATAGACGTGAAACGAGGCCATATCGATAGAGGATGTGGGAGCCATCCAACTGTGGGCTTCTTTGGCCTGACTATAGCTGTCGGCCGTCCAGCTGCCTTCCATCCGGTTGTGCCATGCGCTTGGCCGGGGGCGCGAGTTGCCGGTTGTAATAAAGCGATGCGTATCGAATTTGCGCACCTCCTGTGTAAACAGCCCAAACGCGGCTTCAGCAATCGCATAAGTGAATTTGTTGCTTTCATTCACCTCCGTCGCCGGACCGACCACACCCAGCTGCGGAATAACGGTTCCGAGTCCAGTCGTCCAGTTGGGCAGATCGCACATATTATTGAATTCGTTGCCGTATTCCCATCCCCAGATTGCCGGAGAATCTTTATAACGGCCGACCACTTCATGAATATAGTTCGACATAAACTGCCATGTGTCACTATTCGGATTGGCCAGTTGGTCGCGCGTTTCGCCGATCAGTTCCGGATAGGTGCTCATTCTCCAAAACACACTGGGAATCAGCCCCACGCCGACCTCCTCGGCAGTGGCCACGATAAGGTCCAGACGGGAAAACCATTCCTCCTTGTCCGAAAAATACAGATCCCAGTCGCTGGGCCAGAAACCGCAGGCCCAGAAACGCGCAAAAGGAATCCCAAGCTCTCCCAAAAACCGCAGGCCCTCGATCGTGCGAAACTCGGTCTGTCCTGTATGCTCGGGGAAATTGATCATCGCCTGAAAAAGGTCGCAATAGTTTACGCCAACGCCCTTATACGGAATGCCCTCTTTGTAAAGAACTCCATCCACCACGGCCAAACCGGGCAATGCCCCGAAATGCTGAAGGGTCGTGCCGCCGTTGCTCACCCCGAAACGTTCCAGTCCGGCCGGCACACCGTCAATGGTCAGCTTGCCTGCATCAGCCAGCTGCTGCCAGTCAGACGTCGTGAACACCGCACCACTCTCCGTTTTGGAAATGGTGACAGCACCTTTGAATCCCGACTCAAAATTAAACACCACATTACGATCGGCAGTCTCCATCTGCCCGAAGTTCACATCCGCAGTTCCGCCCGAAAGCAGATTCACAATACCGCCGGCGGCCTTGAAATACTGCGAACGAAAAACTCCGTCCCGAATATTTAAAATTCCTTTTCCGTTGGCAACCATTCGAAACGCATCGCCCGCTTCGATCCGCCCGCGCAAAAGATTCAGTTCAATCCCGCCCCCCATATGCGACCAGACAATCAGGTTCCCTGGCACAAAAAGATTGGTATACGAACCTGGCTCGTTCACGGAATCGTCAATCGTCCAAACGGTCTTACCCGGAACAGAAACCGCTTCATTTGTCGCACCGCCGCGCAGGTTCAAATCGCCGACGGCCACGCAAACCCCGCCCTCCTGCTGCAGGGAAATATCATAAACAATTGACGGTACCCAAAATGTTCCGCCCGACGGCATTTCAGAACCGTCGACCAGGCCGACCTGTCCGTCGGTCTCCACGGGCAATACATCGCCAACCCAGTTAGCCGCATCATACAAATTACCGGTGTTGTCCGGCTTCAGGCGAACCGGCAACTGATACCGAAACGGCGCTGCCGGCAACCCTTGAGAATTAAACAAACTCACATCTCCCCAGTTAAACCAACCGTACCGGGCACCCAACGGCTCCGGCACACCCAAACTGAAAACCCGAATCCATCCGTCCGAAAGAATTTCCGCATCTGCCGAAACAAACACACCGTCTGAGCCGCACACCTCAAACCCCTGCGCAACACCGTTCTCAAAAAACAGCCCTTCCGAAGAAGTCCATTCCACCAACACATCGCCGCCATTGATTTCCAAGGTTTGGAAAAACGGACCGGAACAATCGATCGTTTCCCCGTACACATTCGCACGGGCCAGCAGAGCCAGCCGCTCGCCGACGGGCTCTTTGTCCGCCGGATGGATTTCGTTTTCCTCGCCCAAATCAATTGTCACGGCCAGTTCAACACCGGAAAGATTATTGGCAACCTGCGTCTGCGCGGCGCGCACTGCGGGCCAGTCGTTCCACTCCCCGACACCGTATCGCGGGAGCTGAACAATTAAAAATGGAAGCTCCGCCCGCTCCCACTGTTGCCGCCAACTGTTAACCAGCGCCGTCAGCGTTTCGGCATAGCCGGGTGCCAGCCAACCCTGCGAATTGGCTTCGCCCTGATACCAGATCACACCCCGAATGCTGAACGGCTGGAGCGGTGCCACCTTGCCGTTGTACAAAGCCGACGGCCGGCGATAATAATCAGTCCCCCAGAAGCCGTCGGGATCCGTTCCGCCGGGCACCACTTCGTCCGCCGCCTTTTCCAGAAACGGAGCGGCGGACGGGGTGTTTTCCAAGGTTTGGAAATCGATCCAGCACTCGGCATAAGTTCCGCCCATCTGGGTGTTGATCAGCGCGATCGGGGTATTGGTCGGAAGCGAAGCTTGCAGCGCGCGGGCAAAAAAGAAACCAACCCCGGAGAGCGTCCCGGCATTGTCCGGCGTGCAGGTGAACCACCGGCCGCCCGTCACATCGCGCGCCGGCTCATCCGCCGCGCCCTGATTCGGCCATTGGGTGAAAACACGCAGCCATGGATAATCGGCGGCAGCCGCAGCCTCCGCCCCTCCGGTGCTTTCCAACAGCGGTATCCCCATATTCGACTGGCCCGACAGCAGCCAGACCTCTCCAACGAATACGTTGGAGAAGTTCAGAGTTTGAAGTTGAGAGTTCAGCGTTGTGGAAACAATCAGGTTCCGGGGCGCGGAAGAAACCGCCATGGGATCGAGTGTGATTTTCCAATGGTTGGAAGAATCGGCGACTGCGGTTTTCACCTGCCCGGCGAACTCAACAGTCACTGTGGCTCCGGGTTCCGCTTCGCCCCACACCGGAACCGCCTGCCCACTTTGAAGCACCATGCCACTGCTGAACACCGACGGCATCCACAAGTCGGCAACCTCCACCACTCCGGCAAGTTGGATCATCGTGCTGGTGCCGCTGTTGGTGATACTGAAAGAAGCCGCATCCGTTGTCGGTACGCCATCGATGGAAACGTTGCCGGAAGCAATCAGTCCCTCCCAGGTTCCGGCGGCCGATGTGCCGCCCTCGATTTCACCCAGCGTAATGCTTCCCGCACTGCCGCTTTCAAAATTGAACAAACAGTCGGCAAGGAAGCCCTCGTTGGAATTTACCGTGGCCACCTCGATGGCACCCGCTCCGCCGACCAGCATATTGACGGCACCTTTGCACGTTTCCCAATAGCTGACACCCAGCACACCGTTGCCCATATGGATCGTTCCCTTGCCGGGAGTCGCCATATTCAGCGAGCCGGCATCCACACGGCCGTTCAGAATGCTCAGCACATTGGTTCCGCCGTTTTGCGACCACAAGGTGAGTGTTTTTCCGCTGACATCCAGATTCGTGACTGTAGCCCAATCTGTGGTGTCGATTTCCAGAACCGTGTTTCCCCGCTGATGCAACCCGCTGCTGATCGCATCGATCTGTCCGGCCTCCAGCCGCACGGAAAGATCCTGCATAATGCCGACCCAGACATTGTTCGCCTGAGCAATCCTGCCCGTCACACTTCCGGACGGAAGCACTCCTCCCGGCCAATTGGTCACGGCATCAATCGCACCGACAGTCGGCACTCCGTCCTGCCCGATGAAATCAACATACGCCGCCGATACCAGACCGGCCGCGAACAGCAGGAGAACCATTAAACCAGCTTTCATATCAGTCCTTTTTATACACGGTCTGCAGCGCCGTCTTCGCCAGCCGCTCGCCGACCGGCTTTTTATCCGGCGGATGGATCTGATCGTCGCGTCCGCAATCGATGGTCACGATCATTTCGACGCCGTCCATCGCTTCAGCAACCTGCGCCTGCGCAGTGCGAATGGCCGGCCAGTCGCTGCCCGCCCCGTAATTATAATGCGGAAGCTGCACCACCAGAAACGGCAGCGCCAAATCTTCAAACCCTGCCCGCCAACTGTTGATGAGAGCGGTGAGCGTTCCGGCATAGCCGGGGGCCAGCCACTTCTGCGAGTTGCCCTCGCCCTGATACCAAATCACGCCGCGCGCGGCCATCGGCTGCAGCGGTGCCACCTTGCCGTTAAACAACGCACCCGGACGACGGAAGTTGTTTTCGCCCCAGTACCCTTTGGGGTCGGATACACCGGGCTCGATTTCTTTGGCGGCCTTATCGAGAAACGGCGTGGCGGACGGGGTGTTTTCCAAGGTTTGGAAATCAATCCAGCATTCGGCGTAAGTGCCGCCCATCTGTGTGTTAATGACCGCCAGCGGCGTACCTTCCGGCAGCGATTTTTGAAGTTCGCGCGCAAAAAAGAAACCGACGCCGGAAAGCTGCGCGGCCTGCTGCGGATTGCAGCTCACCCATTGCCCGCCGGTCACATCGCGCGCCGGTTCGTCGCACGCACCATGGTTCGGCCACTGCTTGAAAATTTTCAGCCATGGGTAATCCGCCGTCGCCGCGGCCTCGGGACCACCGTCACAGTTTTTGAGCGGCCAGCCCATGTTCGACTGTCCCGCCAAGATCCAGACCTCGCCGACGAGTACGTTGGAGAATGTCAAGTGGCTGGTGTCGAGTGACGAGTGAACAGAAAGTTTCCGAGGTTTGGAAGATGCGGGCATTGGATCAAAAATCACCTGCCACTTGCCACTGTCACTTGTCACTCCAGACTTCGTCTGACCGGCGAATTCAACAGTCACCTCGGCGCCGGAGTCGGCCTCGCCCCAAACCGGCACCGGCTTGTCGCACTGCAGGACCATGCCGTCGCCAAAGATCGAAGGCAACCACAGTTCCGCCTGAGTCGAAACACACATCGCCACCCAAACAACAAAAATCCGTTTCATAACTGCCCCTTGAACAAAATCCGCTCAATCTGTACCGGCTCTGTTTTCCCGTCCGGCCTGCCGGCCACAATCTCCAGATTCATTTCGCCAACCGGCAGGTTCATCGTTCCGAATTCGATGGAATCATCCGCTGTTTTCTGAGCAGCAAGTGTCTGCCCCGCCACCTGCACTGAAAGGTGATTCGCACCCGCCATGCCTTTTCCTTTCAGGCAAAGGCTGTAGCCTCCGGCTTTGACAACATCCAGTTTGTAAACTGCACGATCCCCCGCTTTTGAAAAACCGCGGGTCAATGCCCCGACACGTACACTTCCTTCAGTCTCCTGCACTTTCGACGCATAGCCCCAGAAGGTGCCGTCGCCGTATTTCCAGGTGGATGGATCGCCGACAACGATCCGCGCCATGCGAAACGCTTTTCCCTCATCAATCGCGTACTCCCAGCGGCGGCGGCACTCGGCCAGCATGCGCTCGGTCACCTCAGGAAACCTGCGGCTGATCTCTTTCGTCTCGCCGATGTCATTTGCAATATCGTAGAGCTCAACGTTTCCTCCCGGACGGGCGTGCAGCTTAAACTTCGCTCCGCGCAGCGCCATGTGATGATCCTCAAAACGCAGCGACGACGGATCTTCCACGTAGCCTTGCGGAGCCTGAGGCATCCCATCTCCCCAAATTGTCATGCGAAACATTTCGGGATGCTCACAAATCGCATCGGCGTCATCCAGTGCCGGGCGCAGGCTCACGCCACAGAACGGTTTATGCGGAACAATGCCGTCGTTGATGCCTGCGTAGTCGAGCACAGTCGGCAGCAGGTCTTCGGCGGCCCCGAACTGTTCGCGCTCTCCGGGCTGAACGGTTCCCGGCATACTGACGATGAGCGGAACACGTATTCCGTTTTCCCACACCAGCGACTTGCAGCCGCGCAATTCGGCGACGTTGCGCGCCGCCCAATCATCGGTTGCAATCATTCCTTCGGTGCTCACCTTTTTGGCGGACGGCCCGGTCTGTCCGTTGTCGCTCACATAGATCACAAGCGTACGCTGATCCTGCCCCGTCTCTTTGAGCGTGTCGAGCAGCCGACCGACACAGGTGTCCATCTGTTCGATATGGCTGTAGCAGGCAGCAATGCTTTCCGAGCAGCCCTGATCACGATAATACGGCGCAAAGCGTTCATCCGCCGGAGCCCACGGCGTATGCGGGATGATATACGCCATCGTCAGCAGCCACGGCTTTTCGCTGTTCTCTTTGATAAACCGAATTCCTTCATCGGTGTGATGCTCCGCCGTCCAGCCCTCAAATTTTTTGTTGCTCCATGCAATCGGTTTTTCGCCGGAGGGCTTGCGCTGCAAGATGGCCGCGTAATGCTGATAGCCGCCGACGCAAAACGCGTCGTTCCACCCCGCGAACCACGGCAGTGTATGATGCTGGGAAACGCAGTCGTTCTTGCCGATGTAATACGTCTCATATCCCGCCGCCTTGAAAAACGCCGGCATCATGGCTTCATCCGTGCGAAGGTTCTGGCGGGGCGGAACACCCCATACGCCGGTCAACAAATGATTGCGGCCGGTGAAAATCATGCTGCGTCCCGGCGAGCAGGCGGCGCCGGTTACATAATTGCGGAACACCGCTCCGTTCTTCGCCAGCCCATCAATGCGCGGCGTGCGAAGAACCGGATTGCCCATGAATCCGAAATCGCTGTAACCCTGATCATCGCTGATGATCAGCAGGATATTCGGGGAACGTAACGTTCCGTCCACAGAAGACTTGGCAATCGCAGCAACGCACCCCGCAACCACCAACAAACCGGTAATCCATTTTTTCATCTGCATCCTTTGCGACCTCGCGCCTTTTCGAAGACCTATTTCCTTTTATTCCACTCCGCCGGATAGCTTCCGCCGTTTTCCAAACATTGGAAAAGCGGATCTTCACTGCGCTTCATTTCTTCGTCTAAAAGCTGTTTCATTTTTTTAAGGACACTCCGGTATTCCGGATCATCGGCCAGATTCTCGAAGCTGTAAGGATCCTCGCGGCGGTCAAAAAGCTCTTCCCGTCGTCGCAGCAGAATGGTATCGACGCGTTTTTTCATTTCCGGATCGGTAAGCGCCGCTTTCTGCATAGCGGCAAAAGTGAGGCCCGACTGATTTTCAGTCGGCTGTCCACTGCCCTGCAGCCGCTTTTTCACGCCATCGGACCAAGGATTGAAAATAAAGCTCCAGTCTTTGGTATGCACCGCACGCATTGGAAACACCTGTGTGCCGCGATAGATATAGTTATAAGAAACAAACACCATGTCGCGGTTTCCCTGCGTTCCGCCCTTGAGGATGGAAAGCATGGAACGGCCATCCAGAGTTCCAGGGAGCGGAAAACCCAGCGCCTCCAAAATGGTCGGCATAAGATCGACGGTTGAAACCATATGCGCCGAATCAACCGACCCCGGCGAAATCCGGCCTGGCCAGCGAATCATCAGCGGCGTGGCTGCGGAATGGGCATATACATTCTGCTTGGCAGTCGGCATGGCGGCGTCGTGGTCGCTGAAAAAGACAAACAGTGTGTTTTCGGTCAATCCTTCTTCATCCAGCAAATCCATAATCCGGCCCAGCGTATCATCGGCGCGCTTGACGCAGGTCAGATACTGCACGGTCTCTTTGCGGATATCCGGGAGATCGGGAAGATAAGGCAGCAACGGGACGTCCGCTTCCGAACAGACCGGTTCCATTACCGGGAAGTCGGGAGCCGTCGGATATTTTTTCCGAACATTGGAAACAAACTCCTTTTCCTGTTCGCTGCCGGCAAAGGGACGATGAGGATCAGAGGTGTTCACCCCAAGATAAAACGGCTTGCCGACCGCACGGGCTTCCTGAATCGCTTTTTTCGCTTCGTCGTAAAAACCGTCCGGCTTGCGGGTGTACCATCCGTCCCCGCCGAGACCGTTCACCCATTTGTCCCACGGGAATGCTTTGTAGTCGCGCCCTTTTCCAATGGATATGGTGTAGTAGCCGTTTTCCATCAGGATGCCGGACAGCGACGGGCAGACTCCTTTTTCCACTTCGACAAACCCGAAAGAGCCGTTGCGATGCGGATGCAGACCGGTCATCATCGACTGGCGGCACGGCATGCAGATCGGCGTGCTGACATAGGCGTTTTGAAACCGTATGCCCTGCGAAGCCAGCCGGTCCATGTTCGGGGTCAGGTTCGGCAGCGGATTGCCGTAGCAGTTCACCGACGTGATGTCCATATCGTCGACCGTGAACATCACGATATTCGGCAGTTTTTCCGCCATTGCGGAAAAGCAGACAGTGGACAACGCCCATAAACATTTTTTAAGCATCAGCACCACTCCTGAAGCCAATGGACGGCTTTGATTTTTCCGGGATCGATCGGTGCAGAACCTTTCAGACGAACCGTGCGGGTTTCACCGGCACGCATGTCAAAAAAGCTGTCGGAGAGATAAACCGGAGAACCGTCCGCACAACCTTCGTTCAAGCCCTCCAGATGAACAAAGCGGGCAAACTTTTCGGCCTCGATCGTCACTTCGATTTCGTCCTTCTTCAAGGTTTGGAAACCGGTGATCTCGAGATCGGGTTCCGGCCACGGCACCTCTTTCCAGAAGTTCGGGAAGAAGGTATCGCTGCGTTTCTCGTCGCCGCACGCCAATTCGGCAAACAGGAAGCTGTCGGACGCGCCGCTGAACTCCTTCGTTTCGATTTCCGCCAGCACGATCGACGTGTTAGCCGGAATGGAAACATCCAGTTCACGCGCCCATTTCTGTTCGCCGGCGACGGTTTCCTCGCCGAAGAAAATCTGCCCTGAAAATGCACGCAGTGTGTCGTTGCAGGCGACGAGCTGCCAGCCGTTTTCGTCAGGTCGCACTTTCCACCCGATCTGCAGCGGGCGCGCCGCGCGCTTCGCGGCGTAATACGATGCTTTCGGCAGGCCGTACCAGTCGACAACCGACCAGCTGCCGGTCGGCCACGGATCGGAATACATCCAGAACATAGAGCCGCTGTTGACAGGCCGCTTGGTGCGATAGCCGAACATTTCGTCCCACATGGCCTCGGCGTGCATGGACATTCCGTATTTGATGAATTCCGCGTGGTCTTTGGGCTCGCCGAAAAAGGCCTGACAAAGCGCGAGCTGTTTTTCGGCAAAGCTGCGGGTGTCGTGATGATCGTATGGATTGTGCGTGATGCGATAGTTCCAAAGATCATCAATTGGCCAGTAATGTTCCGGCGGCATAAATTTTTCAAAACTCTGCCGGCGGGACGGTCCCTGGATGGCAAACTCGGAGTTAAACGAGGTATCGATGTGGTTGACGCAGTTGCGGTAGTCAAGGAACCCCTTCGAGCCCGGAGCAAAAGTCTCGCCGAGCGCGCTGAGATGGGCGTCTCCAGACTTCGGATGATTGCCGCTGTCCACATACGCGTACGGCGAGCCGCGACGGTATGGACGAAACGGATCGAGCGTCTGCACAATTCCCGGAATCATTTCGTCGAAGAGCGAATCGCCGTAATTCACCATCTTCCGATAGAAATCGCCGGATTTTTCATTGCCGCCTACCCAGTAGACCACAGAGGTGTGTGTGCGCAGGCGCTTCACCTGAACTTCAATTTCTGCGCGCACGTTTTCGACAAACCAGTCGTGATTATCCGGCACATCGCCGCAGGCAAACATGAAATCCTGCCAGACCATCAAACCGAGTTCGTCACAGAGGTCATAGAACCGATCCTTTTCATAAATCCCGCCGCCCCACACACGCAGCATGTTGAAGTTTGCCTCTTTGGCCAACGTCAGCATGTGATCGTATTTTTCATTGGGGATGGCGCCGGTGAAGCTGTCGAGCGGAACCCAGTTGGCTCCTTTACAGAAGCAGTGCTGGCCGTTGACAATAAACGCGAAACCCATTTTGTCGGGACCGAGCGGTTTTTCTTCAAGCTGCACTTCGCGGATTCCAAACCGGCCGCATTTTGTATCGATTACCGAACCCTCTTTGAGAAGACTGAGCTCATAGCTGTACAGCGGCTGTCCGCCCATACCGTTCGGCCACCAAAGCTGCGGGCTTTCAATAAAGAGGTTTCGGAAGTTTTTGATACCGGATGCAGCCCAGACTTCGTCCGCCGCCATGGAACCGTCCGGAGCCGTCACGGTCAGCCTAAGTTCCAGGCCATCGGTGCCAACCTCCTGCACAGATCCGTCGAGTGAAACGAAAAAGGAAACCAGTCCGTCGCAGGTTGTGTGAATATTCAGCCCGTCAAGACAGACCTGATCGTAGGTTTCCAGCAGCACGGAATCCCAGATTCCGGTACCGGGGCAGTCCGGTGCCCAGTCCCAACCGAAATGACACTGCGCCTTGCGCATAAAAATGCGATGATCATTAAAACAGGCAAAATAGGGGTCGGCATCGTGCTGCTTCATCACAATCGAAATCGGCTCGATACAGACGGCCAGCTCGTTGGGTTCACCGAGCCTCAGTTTTTCCGAAACATCAAAGCGGTATTCACGGAACATGTTTTCGGTCCGGCCGATCTGTTCACCGTTCAGATAGATGTTGGCGACCGTATCGATGCCTTTAAAGACCAGTTCCGTCCGAGAGTCCAGCTCCTCAACCGAAAACTCGCGGCGAAACCACCACGCCTGCTCGGTGACCCATCTGTTTTTTCGGATATTGTCGGCAAAATACATTTCGTCGAGCCTGCCTGCCGCCATCAGGTCGACATGAACATCTCCCGGCACCGTTGCAGGAACCCACTCCCCGATTTCATTCACCGATTCTCCATAAGCGGCACCCTGCAGCGCCCATTTCCCGTCTAAACTGATTCGCTTCATTTCTTCATCCTAGCGTTTGCTCACTTCTTTAAATCGTGCCGCCAGCTCGGCGGCCTTTTCGGGGTAGTCCCGAATTACATTTTTTGACTGACCCGGGTCGTTCCGCAGATTGTAGAGCTGCGCCCCCGGAGCATCCTCTTTGAGCGTTCCATCCACATTGTAGTCCGAGTTTGTCTGTCCCAGATCGGCGAGCTGAATGGCCCAGGTTGCGGACTCCAGCGTTGTAATCCCGCAGGAACCCTGCTGCGGAATGTAGACCCAGTCACCGGAGCGCAGTGCCGTACCCGTAATACCGATCATGTAAAGTTCATTGCGAATGGCCCGATCGGTTTTTCCAGTAATCAGGTCGAGCTGATTCAATGCGTCGGGCGATGCACCGGCCGGCGGCATAATTCCGGCAGCCGCCCAAACGGTTTTGGAAATATCCATTAGCGAAATGAGCGGCTCGAGAGTTTTTCCTGCCGGGACCTTTCCGGGCCAGCGAACGATGAACGGAACGCGAACGCCGCCTTCCCACGCATCGGTTTTCTGCCCCAGAAAATCGAGGTTGGAATTCTGGCCCTTTGCCAGATATTCCTTGTGGAAAATTGCACCGTTGTCGCTGGTGAAAATAATCAGCGTATTATCCGCCTGTCCGAGTTGTTCCAAGGTTTGGAAAACCTGCCCGACACACCAGTCCATCTGCTCTACAAAATCGCCGTACCAGCCGAGCTCCGTGCGACCTTTAAAATCTTTGGACGGGGCTACCGGCACATGCGGAGCCACCAGCGCTAAATTAATGAAGAACGGTTTTTTGCCCGCCGTGCCTTTAATGAACTCTATCGCCTTTTCGGTGACGATCAGATCAATCTGGTCGACCGGCCGCGCTTCGTGGGCGGCTTTGGCTCCTTTACTGGCGCCCCAGCCCCATGGGCCGCGCTCCACGTCTTTCGGAATGCAGATCAGCGGATCGTCCGGATCGAGGCCGACGACATGACGGTCTTTAACAAACACAAAGGGCGGTTCGTTATGAGTGAAAGGAGTGCCGAAATAGGTGTCGAAACCCATCTCGAGAACTCCGCGCGGCAATTCCCTGTTCCAGTCGAGGTCCTGACGATGTTTCCGATCCTTGGAAGGTTCGCCCCAGCCGGTATGCACTTTGCCGAAGTAGCCGGTGGCATATCCGTTGTCGCGGAAAACAGAAGCGATCGTCGGGCGGTCCGCTTCGATAAGCGCCTCGCCGTTCCAGTTGCGCGGATAGCGGTGGTAGTAGCGGCCGGAGAGAATCGAGTAACGGGACGGCGTGCAAACCGCAGCTGTTGAATGCGCATCCATTGCGCGAATGCCTTCTGCCGCCAACCGGTCAATGTTCGGAGTTTTAATCCATTTGGATCCGTAGCAGCCGACATCGCCGAGGCCCAAATCATCCGCAATAATCAACAGGACATTCGGCCGCCCGGCATCCGCCTGCACACAGGCGGCCGCAGCGGCGGCCAGCAGAAGTGCGTTCCATTTATTCTTCATATGAAATCCCCCTGTTCAATTCTTTCTGAAGTTCGTGAATTCGTTTTTCTGAAAGCGGATAAAAGCAAACGAGCAATGCAGCCAAACCGACAAAGCCCATCGGGACAAACATGTAGAGCAGACGCATGGTGGTAATGACCGATTCGGGCTGCACCTCGATCTCGGCGTTGTAGCCGGACCAGTTGAGCATGTAGCCGCTCAGAACCATGGTGAGCGCTATGCCGGCTTTGCAGGCCCAGCTGTAGGAAGCACCGAACATCCCTTCGCGACGGCGGCCGGTTTTCTTTTCGTCAAGGTCACAGATGTCGGCCAGCATGGAAGAGGCAATAGTCCACATACAGGAAAGCCCGGGCGCGGCAAGCGCGAGCGTGATCAACTGAAGGTACGGGTTTTCCGGCGTGTAAAACCACCAGCTGGTTCCATAGGCAACGACCACCATCAGCAGGCCGCCGATCAGTGTTGGTTTTTTGCCAATGCGCGTGGCGACAGCCGCGATCAGCGGAACCAGCGCCAATCCGGCGCCCTGAAACGCGAAGTTGGCAACCATGTTGAGTTTGGCCACGCCCTCTTTATCACCGCCGAAGACATAACAGGTGTTGATGTAGAGTGAAAAACTGTTGACCATGAAAATGCCCAGCATGACGCAGACAGTCACGGCGATCAGCAGCAGAAAAACCCGGTTCGAAAACGTTGCGCGAATGGCAGGCCAGAAAGCGATTTTCGGCTGCGCCTGCACCTGAAGTTTTTCGCGGCAGAACAATGCAGGGAAAAGTGCACAGGCAACGATGAGCCCGCCGAAGACCCAACCGACAATCCGCACGCCGACCACGTCGTTTCCCCCGCCCCATTTCTGCGAGAGATACCACATGGCACCGAGACCGAGGCCGCCGACGGCCTGGAACACCGTACGGTAGGCCTGCACCCGCGTACGCTCGTTGTAGTCCGAAGTCAGTTCCAGCCCCAGTGCGCTCCACGGCACGGCAAAGATCGTGTAGGCGGTGTAGTACAGAAAGGTCATGACCATGAAGAACCAGCCGATTCCCGTGACAGAAAGAAAGGTCGGCGGACTCCAGATCAGCCCGAACATCAGGAAGCAAAGCAGCGCTCCGATGATGATGAACGGACGGCGGCGTCCCAGACGCGAGTGGAAGTTGTCGGAAATGTTGCCCATCAGCGGATCGGAAACGGCATCCCAAACGCGCGGCAGGCCGAGCGCCCAGCCGAGCAGGCGCGGGTCAACGCCGAGACCCATGTTGTAAATCGGAAATGCCAGGTAGTTCAACGCGTTGGTCATGTAGACATCGGCAATCGAGCCCATGGCCCAGGCGGATTTTCTGCTGCGTGAAAGTTTTGTTTCCATATGATTCATTTCAGTTCGGTCAGCTGACCGGCCAGGTTTTCGGGACGTTTCGTTTCCGAATCAGTTCCGCATTGGTTTTCATAAAGTTCAATCCGACCGAATGGGGAACGGGACGCAGTGGAAGAATACGTTCCTCTTCCCGGTCCATTGCATTGCGCAGTTTTGCCAGCAGTTCCTGCGCAAAGCGATCGTATGCCATGTTGTGCTGTTCGCCGGGATCAGCTTGAAGGTCAAACAGCTGCTCCACGCCGACAGGATGCGTTTTGCGGGACGGCGGCAGACCTGTAACGTCTCCTTCCTCTTCGTAGCCCCGGATATATTTAAACCGTCCGTCGCTGATCATGTGCGCATACGCACTGCATTCCGCATATACATATTCGCGCCAGGACGACGGATCGGTTCCGTCCACTAACGGCCGCAGGCTGCGGCCGTGAGGCAGAGCGGAGGCATCAACACCGGCGTAGTCACAAATCGTCCGGCCGAAATCGATGCCCGACACCAAATGCTTCGTGTCCTGAACGTTTTTACGAACCGACAGCACGTCACCAAGTGTCGCCACAACGAAAGGAACTTTGACAACTTCTTCGTAGAACGTTGATTTTCCAATTCCCCAATGGCGCGCCATTCCTTCGCCATGGTCGGAGGAAAACACAATCAGGGTGTTTTCCCTCCATGCCGAGTGATCGAGCTCGTTGAGCAGCAGCTCGATTTCATGATCCACCATTTCGATCAGACGATGATAGTTGTAGCGATGTATCCGCCACAGGTCGTCGCTCCAGTCAGAAAACTTCGGGACATCGATTCGACCGCGATGCGTCACAACCTGGATGGACAGCTCGCGCCGGTCGTATTCATGGGCCTCCGGCAGCGGCGGAATCTCATCGTCTGAGAGAATCTTTTCCTGCACATAGCGTGGCACCCGCTTCCCATTCGTTTTCTCTGCCCGTTCATATTCACTGGACGGCGTAATGCAGATGTCGTGAGGGTTGAGATATCCGACCGAGAGAAAAAACGGTTGGCGGTCGTTGTAGTTGCGCAGGAATGCGCGGGCGCTGCGCGTAACTGCCTGGTCGGTCAGCTCACCCCACCAGCTTCCTTCATGCAGCACATGAAAGAGCTGCCGCACGGCCTTGCCGGGAACATGCCATTTGCCAACGTAATAGGTGTTGTAGCCGCCCTGCTGCAGAAGCGGAGAAAGGTCCGGCGTGTCGCTGTGACACGGCGTATTGTTTATAATGACTCCGTTTTCGGAAGAATACATTCCGCTCCACCAGGCCGTGCGCGCCGGACAGCAGACCGGATCGGTTGAGAAGGACTGCATGAAGGAAGTCCCGTTGCGTACAATGCGATCGACTCCCGGCGTATGGACATATTCCGCGCCGTAGGCCCCGATAGAATCCAGCAGGCTCATCTGGTCCACATGAATGAAAATGATGTTCGGCACTCCGGCCCGTGCCTGCCCGCGGGCGTTGGACGGATAGAACAGCGATCCTGCGCCGAGCGCAGCGGACCCCGTCCCAAGAAAAGAGCGGCGGCTCATTTCAAACTGTTGCTTATCAGACATTACAACGCCTCCCTTTCCAGCCTCGGCTGCGGGTTGTAGACCAGCGCGGACAGCGCATAGCGGGCAATCAGCACACGCCCGGAATCATCGCTCCAGTAAAAGACCGGTGTAATTCCGGGGCCTTTCTGAACATAGCCATGCAACGTAATTTCGCGCCCGCCGAAAGATGCCTGGAATGTTTCCAGGAAACGGATGCTGTGTCCGTCAGCAAAGGATTCCATTTGAGGAAAATAGCCAAAGGTAAATTCCTTATCCTTCGGGAATGACTGTATCGCGGCAATCAGTGCCCAGTTACTGACAACCGGCAACCCGGAGACCGTTTCCCGGTATGTGTACCAGTTCCCGGCCGCGTCCTTTTTTTCAATCCGCCCGTCGCGCAACCGACCGGTTTCGTTCATTTCGGCATAGGGGCGCGTCAGTGGATCGAGCTGGTTCCTAAGACAAAGGTGAAGCGTCCATTCCCGGTCCGGGTCCAAGGAGCAAAGCGCATCGCGACGACACTCGGTTTCGACCAGGAGATGCTGCCGCTCCCGCTTATAATTCTGCTCCAACTGCCGGATTCCGCTAACGGCAAGCCGGACTCGGTCTTTTTCCACTCCGACCTTCATCCGCAGACTGCCGTAGTAAACCTGATCATCTTTCGTGAAATTCTGCTGTCCCGTATAGACTACGTCGAAAGACGTCTCCCAGTCGGAAGAAGGAGCAAACGTTTCCTGAGGAAGCGTGCTGTTCACAGAAGAAAATCCTTCCTGAAAAACCTTCCCGCTCAGAATCGAACTGTCGCCGAATGACCAGTGAAATTTATTTTTCATTGCCCCCTCCGGACAGGACCATTATCGCGAATCTCATAAATCCTTTCGGCTTCCGGCATAAAGGCCGCTGCGGCAAGGCATCCGCTGCCGCGACGCAGAAAACCAGAATCAGACTGGATCCAATACCTCTCACGATCAGTCCTTTTCTTTCTGAAGCCGTTGATTTGCTTCCTGTAGAGCATCCAGCATCCAGGCGCGGTGGTTGTCTTCCATGATGTTCCACGGCGTCTGGTCTACATGCTCAAAATCAAAGTTCCAAAGTGCGGAAAGCGGCACCTTGTTTTCCACAAACAGATTCAGAATGAATTCAAACTGACGACGCTCTTGGTCTGGAGTTTTCTTTTTTCCGGACGGCCCGAATTCGCCGATCCAAAGCGGTTTGTCTGCACGACGCGATATTTCCATCATGAACGGCAGCTGCTGCTCCGGGCCGTATTCCATGAAGCCGCCGTCATGATTTTCTTCGTCCAGTGAGAAATAATAGAAATGGGCGGAGAGCGCATCCATGGCGGCGTTGTCCTGAAGAAAGATTTCCTCCCACTCCGCCTTTGTGTCGATTCCCCAAGCGCCGTCATGGAAATTATGATACGCAGTCGGGCGCGGCATGGTGTCGCCGGACAGAACCGGACGGTGCAGATCGATTGCATGAACCGTATCGGCAAATGCCTGATAGGCGACATAAATATTCTTCCGGAACATTTTATCACGCGCCGTGCGCTCAGAGGGAGTTCCAAAGTCCGGAACAATCCATCCGCGCCCGAGTTCCGGCGGCGGAAGGTCGGCCTCGTGAATGAATTCGTTGCCGAATTCCCACGCCCAGATCGCCGGGGAGTCCTTGTAGCGCGAAACCACTTCGGTGGTATATTGCCGCATAAAAGCGATAGTCTGACTATCGAGGTTTCCCCATTGATCAATCGGCTCTCCGACGAGATCCGGCACCGTTGGGAAAAACCAGAACAGCGACGGAATCAACCCGATTCCGGCAGCCTCGGCATCGGCCACCAGCCGGTCGAATGCCTCGAAATAAGCCGTGCGGTTTTCCTGATAGCTTTTCCACTCGTTTGGAAAAAATCCGCCGACGGCAAAACGCACAAAGGCAATGTCATGCTCGCGCAGCGTTGCGAAGCCCTGCCGGTATGAATCATCATTCAGATTCGGCGTTCCGCCCTCCAGACCGAGTTTCCGAATGAATGCCGTAAAGTAATTGACCCCGATTCCGTGGAAGGGTTTCCCGTCTTTCAGGAACTCGCCGTCTTTCACGGTCAGGCCCGGTGGAGTTGAAGCACATCCCGCACATACAGTAAGCATCAGCACAAAAAACCATCTTTTCATTTCCATTCTCCAACTGCATACCGGTCGTTCAGTTTCCGGACTGCCTCGAGCATATAGACCCGTTCATGGTCGGGCAAGATGTCCCAATCCGGCTGGTAGCGGCCAGAAGGAATGAAATTCCAAATGGCGGACAGAGAAATACAGTTGTCTTCGACCGCCTGCATCATGCGGAAGAAAATTTCACGCGAATAGTCGTCGGATCCCGGCATACCAAGCTCACCGCACCAGACCACGCGGTTGTTTCTGCGACATTCCTGAACCGCGGCAGCAACCACCTCACCAAGCGGCGGTTTCTCGCCTTTGAAATATGACCCATCGGCCTCTTCATACAGATGAAATGAAGCCACCTCGAAGCAGTCGGGCGTATCTGAGGCAAACTGCTCCAGCCACTGGGCGCGGGAATCATGCCCCCAGCAATCCTGATTGCTATTGTGCCACGCAGCAGACCGGGCGATGGAATCACCGGTTACGATAATGCGCTCCGGATCGATCGATCGCACGGTCCGATAAAAATCTTCATAAAGATCGAGCAGCATCGGGCGCGTCAGCTTGTCCGCCGCAGTACGCGGCGTCTTTGTTCCCTTTTTCGGAGGTGGCAGATGATCCAGCTTCGGCAGGTCGGCAAAGAGCATGTATTCATTGCCGAATTCCCATCCGAAAACCGCCGGGGAATCCTTGTAACGCGTCACGATGTCTGTGGCATATCGACGAATAAACCCACGCGACCGACTGTCGGCATCGCCCAATGCACTGAGCGGTTCATTCATGTAATCCGGAACAGCCACAACCGACCAGAACAGCGATGGAATCAGTCCCAGCTCCCGCTTTTCCGCTTCGTGAACAATCAAATCCAGCCGGGCAAAATAATCGGAGGGACTCTGATCATAGAGCTTCCAGCCCTGATCATGAAACGGTCCGGCCATAAAACGGATAAAAGGGACCCGGTACTTTTTACGAAGAATCACAAATCCTTTTTCGTAGTCACGATTCTTTGGATTGCTAAGCAATTGACTGAAACAATTGTGATAGTTGACACCCATTGCACGATACGGCGTTCCGTTCCGCATCAGCTGTCCTCCAGATACAGTCAACCCGGCAGACCAGCCAACAGACAAGCCGCAGCAACACAGAAACGGAATAAGGCATATTTTCTTCATCAGACTCCGGAATTCATGATTGGGTTATATATTGCATCTTGTTGCACTAATGTCAACCAGAAAGCTGTCCAAAAGGATTTGAAGCGTAATCAATCGAATCCTGTCACAAGTTTTCGATTGACGCCGAATGCAACTTGTTGCATCTATTTAGTCTATCAATATGAAAAAGCCAACCATCTATACACTTGCACAGGAATTGGGAACCAGCCCGTCTACCGTCAGCCGGGCACTGAACAATTCCCCGAAAATCAGTGAATCCCGCCGCCGGGCAATCAAGGAGCTCGCCAGCCGGCGCGGATTCAAACTGCGCGATTTTTCGCCGAGATTAACCAACCTCTGCGTTCTGATCTGCACCGGAACAAACGATGAAACCATTTTCTCGGATTACACCGATCAGGTCATCAACGGCGTTAACCGCTACTGTAACGAACAGGATCTGGAACTCTCGATCTACAGCTCGCCGCGCGAAAAGCTGAACAGCATTGATGTGGTCAAAGAACTGTTCCGTCGCAACGTGGACGGGGTTATCATCCTGAACGCCAACAGCAAATGCAATTTTATCGAACAGATTGAAAAAGAAAAACTTCCCTGCTGCTGTCTGCTTTCAGGCAATCCGCAAATACCGAACAACATTCTGAGCGTCAATAACCAGACCCCCGCCCGCAAAGCGGTTGAATACCTGATTCAGCTCGGACACCGCCACATCGGATTTCTTTACAGCGCACCGAACAATCAGGCACAGCTTGACCGACTGGAGGGATACAAATCCGCACTGCAGGCAGCCGGTATTCCCCTGAAAGAAGAGTACATTCCGGAAATGCCGACATCCCCGGAAACCACCGGAATTGAATACGGCTTCCAGGCGGCGACCCGCCTGACTGAGGAGTCTCCTGAAATCACCGCGCTCTTTGCTGCCAGCACCGACCTTGCTGCCGGAGCGCGGTCCGCGTTCTACCGCAAGGGGCTCTCCGTTCCCGAAGACATTTCACTGATCGGCTGCGACGACAACCCGCATGCTGAATATTTCTGCCCTCCGCTGACCGTGGTGGACATCCCAAACATCCGCCTCGGCCAAAGCGCCGCCACATGGCTGCACCGCAAGATCGAAGGCGACAGCTCCGCCAAACCGCCGCAGGAACCATGGATGGAGGGCCGGCTGATCATCCGCGAAACAACTGCCCCGCCGCATTCCGAGTAAGCATCATTTTCCGTCCGGACCCGACCCCAGATACACGTCATATTCCGGACGGTCAAACACATCGCTGAAATGCGGATGAGCCGAACCTCTCCGCCAAGGCCACTGCATCAGAAACTCGTACTGAAGATTGAACTGATCAGCAACCTGCTGAAGCTCCTCCAAAACCTGGAGATCATTCCAGTAGGTTTCGAGCACGATGATTTTCGGGCTCCGGATTTCCGCTTCATAAAACTCTGAAATCATCCGGGGCATCCATTGCGGAATATGATTATACAAATCCAGCGCGTAACACTCCGGGCGCACACCGACCTCGTCGCACACATCGATCCAGCGCGCAACCCGACCGGGATGCGCCGCAATGGAAAAGCCGAACGTATCTTCCGTTCCGAACCGGCGCGCATATTCCGCCCACAGCTTTTTTGTATATTCAGTGACACGACCCGACTCGATTCCGCCAAGCTCCGCACCCAGATCAAACCGCAGCCTCATTCCGGAACCGTCCAGCGCCTCGCGAACCAGCGCCCGAACAAAGACAATGAAGTTCAGATTTTCCTGATACAGCTCTTCATCCCAATCCTTCCATTCCTGTGACCACGCAGACCCCTGCTGCGCAAACCGGAAAATCAGCTCGTTGAACCCGCTCTCCTGAACCAGAGCAAGAAGCTCTTTCAAATTCTGCTCGTGCTGCGGCAGAAGAACACCGCCGTTGGAAGCCAGTACATGCCCGAAAACTCCGCCCGCCGCCAGCTGCTCCGGTGTCAGGTGATCATGCCACATCATAATGGAAATCTTGCGCTGGCCGGAGTCAGCCATCGCTTTCAGCTGCGCTGAAATGTCTTCTTTTTCCTGCAGATGAAATGTCCCCACAACCGGCCGCAGCACGCCGGGCCGGAACCAGCCCTGACCGCCCTTCAGATACTCATCGGCCACATCATACATTACATAGTTGGATCCGCCGATCTCCCTGAAACACCGGCCTGGCCGATCTTCCGCAAATCCTGTAACAACCGCATACATCAGAAGCCCCGCCGTCCATCCAAATCTGTTTTTGAAAATACAGCTCATCCCATTGTTTTCCATATTGATTCGACGCATCGATCAATCGATAAAATGAAGTGATCACTTCAATACTGCAAACAAAACCGCAGAAACCGGAATAATAAATTCCAAGGTTTGGAAACCGGAAGCCCCGTATTCCGGTTGTTTTTCCAATGTTTGGAAAAGTTGAGAACATTCGAGGCGCGGCACCCATGAGATTTTCAATCCATGCCAAAACCAACCCTGACGCACCGAATGGAACATTGGGCATATTCTCCAACGAATGGATCTCCGCCGAGATAACAGGGAAACGCCTCGCTCACCGAATCCAGGCAACGGGCACTGCCCGCTTTGTCCCCGTTAACATAAAGCGTAAAATCCAATCCGGTTTTGATCAGCTCCACAGAGACCCATTCTTCCCGGGGAAACACAAAGGGAAGCCGCATAAGCTGCCTTCCCTTATCATAAATCTGGATTCCACGTTCCGGCGTAATCTTCATGAACGAAGTGGCCTCTTCAGCCGTCCGCCGATTCCCCATCAGAATTGAACCGGGAGCTGATTCGCGGCTGATGTTTACCTCCATTTTCCAAACCATGGAATTTTCCGGCGTTATCGGCAGGATATCCGTCAGCCGGGCATATTGAGTGCCCTCGAAAACATAAACTCCATCAACCGCCACGATCTCCCCCGGAGGTTTAATGCCGGCATCTTGGCCAAACTGCTTCATTGTTTTTTCCCATTCCGCCTGCATCGCGGCGGCACGTTCGGGATACAAACGGATCAGATTATCTGTTTCACTGCGGTCAGCCCCAAGATTGTAAAGCTCCCACGGCCTGCCAGCTTCAGCAACCAGCTTCCAGTCGCCGGAACGCAATGCACGGTTTCCCTGATGATACCACCAAATATTTCCACTGCGCTTTTCCCGGTCGGTTGCAAAAACGGGGACAAGGCTCTGCCCAAGAAAGGATGGCGCTTCTGCGGAAGGTGCCGACGAGCTGCCGGCCAATTGGAGAAACGTCGGAACAATATCGACAAAATGGCAGGGGAAACGACGCAAAGTACCCTTGTCGCTGATTCCGTTCGGCCAGTGTGCAATCAACGGACTGGACACGCCGCCTTCATGGGTCCACATTTTATAGAGCCGAAACGGAGTGTTCGCAACCGAGGCCCAACCCGGCCCCAGCCCCAGATAACTGGAAGCGGAACCGACCGGAGCGGATGAATCGTGTCCGTCTCCGCGAATCAGCTGCTCTGAACTTGCACCATTGTCCGACGCAAACAGAATCAGCGTGTTCTCATAGCAGCCCATCTCCTTGAGCTGCTGAATAATGCGCCCGATCTCCTGATCCATTCGATCAACCATCGCGGCATGAACTTCCATCTTCTGCGCCTGGAACTTTTTCTGCTCATCGGTGAGGTCATCCCATGCAACAGCACGGTTGATCTCCTGCGGCCCGATCATCTCCCGAAGCTTTTCGGCAGACAGACTGCCGGGTGGACAGCGCAGCTCCGGATCTCTCGGAGACAACCCGCCCTGCACGATGCCCAGCTTCTTTATCCGCTCGTAACGTTCCGCCCGAACCTCATCCCAACCATCGTCATACTTCCCTTTATAGCGGGCAATATCCTCCGGCAGCGCATGGAGGGGAAAATGCGGAGCAGTAAATGCAACATACTCAAAAAACGGTCGATCGGGACTGCGTTCCGCATGTTCCTTCAGATGCCCAATGGCATGATCTGCAATGGCGGTCGTGACATAAAACCCGGAACCGCGTTCGACCGGCGGAAGATGATGTCCGTTCTCCTCGTGTACCTTCGGTGAAAAATAGCGGTCATGATCATCCAGCAAATATGTATGTTCAAATCCTTCTTCCAAAGGCGACCCGTCAATGTGCCATTTGCCGGAGAAACAGGATCTGTAACCGGCCGTCTCCAGATAGCGGGGAAGAAGTTCTGCCCATTCCGGGCGATCTGTCCGCTTTGATCCCGGCAACGGCAATAAGTCGCGGCAGATCTGATTGGGATAATAACCGGATAGAATACTTGCGCGGGACGGCCAGCAGCGGGCGCAGGAATACGCCTGCGTAAACCGCAATCCGTTCGCCGCCAGCGAATCCAGATTCGGCGTCCGGATTTCTCCGCCGTAACAGCCCAGATCGGAAAAACCCAAATCATCTGCCAGAATTAAAACAATATTGGGTTTCGGTTCCGTCTGCTCACCCAAAGCCAATAACGACCCGACGAGAAGCCCCGCCAGAAAACAACCTGCATATTTGCGTGTCATAAAATCACTTTCTTTATTCAGCCGCCTGAATGGTTACCGGACCGAATAATCCGGATTCAAGCAGCGGGTCGTCTTTGTTCCAGTGCTTGAACGTTGCAAAAGTTGTGCGACCGGAAGTGCGCGGACATTTTCCCGAAAACCAGTCAGGCCATTTCTTGAGCAGATGCCAAACTCCATCTGTATACTCGCAGTCGGCAGGCAGTTGTTCGTCACCAATCAGCCGGTTTACCCACAGGTTGACGATATCGATTTCCAGCCGATTGTCTTTTGCGCGAACAGCATCTTTTATATCGACCCGCCACGGCGCACACCAAACCGTCCCTAACGCCTTTCCGTTCAAACGGACCTCCGCCACATTTTTCACGCTCCCAAGATCCAGCCAGAGCGATTTAATTTTTCCAATGTTTGGAAAATCAAACGATTTGGAATAAGTCGCGGTGCCGGAAAAATACTTGAGTTCCAGTTCTGATCGTTTGCTCCAATCCTCCAGCGAATCAAAAACCACGGTCTTCGGCGGACTTCCCCGGAAATGGAACATCACGTTCCACGGCCCCTCCAAAGACTGAACCGTCTTGAGTGCCGGGAAATTACGTTCGCCCGAAACGAACTCCGCTTTGCCTTTGAAAATCACAAAAAATGCCTGCTTCGGTTCAAAACGAAGCGGAACAACGGTTCGTCCGTTTTCTTTTCGGAACACGGGGAGACTGCGGATTTCTCCGGTCAGAGGGTCCCAGATTTCCGGAATGCCATCCGTCCGAAAAACCGCGTCTGTGGCAAGTGACTGATCAGAAGAGTTCGCGATAAAATAGCAATCCGTTCCGTCAATCCGCTTATGAATATGACGAACCAGCGGGCCGGCGGACGTCTGAAAATCGGGAGATATGTCGAGTTCCGACAGGATCTGGCTCACCGGTTTTCCCCAACAGATCCGTCCCTTTCCATAACGACGTTCCTTCACCTGCTGTCCGTCGCAGTCTCCCCATATTTTGTCAGCCATCGCCCGAATTTTTTCGTCGGCAGACGGCTGGCCGGAAAGGCTCGGCGAACAAACCGGACGCGGCGCGACGACAACAGCTCCGTCCTCAACCAGCTCGCCGATTCGCTGAACCATCTCCGATGTCATTTCCATATCATCCGGCAAAACCAAAAGGCGGTAACGAATTCCCTCCGGAAGCACAAGGCATCCGTCATCAACGGACAGACGATTCAGAATCACATACGGATCGCACACGTCATAATCGTATCCGCGCGGCGGGGCCATCGCTCCGCCCGGCTCTATGCTCTTGCATGGAGAGTTTTCCCCGCAGGAATAAAGAATATCCGCAACAAAACGGCCCTTCTGCAAAAGATGCTGGCAGCGCGAAAGGTAGCGGGTAAATGCGGGCATTTGTTTCCACCATGTATTCGAACGCTCAAAATGCGTTCCATACACCGCGAGCGTCTGCCCGGGAACCAGATCTTCCCACGGCTGATGCACATAAACGTGCAGAACCATCCGGTTGACTCCCCCGCAGAAAATCGCATCGCAGTCGTCTTTCATGGCCCAAAAATCGTTGGACCAGCTTCCGCCGTTCGGACCGCTGGCCGTCATGGCCTCGCACTGGACAATCTGTTTCCCATAAACATGTGCAGGGCTGGCGCCCAGTTTCATCCAGTATGGACCCGCTGGACTCGGGCCATCCCAAACTTCGCACATGGGAATATCCGCCTTGCCGCCGGCGGTTACATTGTTGAACTGGTTCTGGTGATACGGCTCGCAAGTGAACTGCTTGCCGGCCACAGCACACAGTTGCTGCATATGTCCAAAATAATTGTCGTGCATCAAGCCGGTCACGGTATTGCGAAAATCCCAGAGAAAACGTTCACTCTCTTTCACACTGCCGATCACCCGGCCTGTCAGCACAGGCAGATACGAAGAGAGGTCATAGCCGCGCCGCTTCAGGAATTCATCAGGCATGCAAGCCGTCCAGTTCTGCTGGTGCCGCTCATAACTGTCCACATGAACAAAGCGAAACAAAGCGTTCATTTCAGGATCGTCGATCCAGGGCTGGATGGAGTTCTTCCAGTGAACATCCAGCGCCGCCGGGTTGAATTTGTCGCACTCCAGTCCGCCGCCTTCCCGGGATGCCGGCTCCACCCTTGAGCCGGTTGGCGTATATCCGAATCTCAAAACGGTCCAGTTGCCCTCGGGGACATCCCAGCGCAACCGTCCCTCGGCATCCATTTGACCGGTCAGATCAACAATCTGTTCACGCAGGATAATTTCATCGGGAGAGGCGTCCAATGACGGACTCGTGAATCCCGGCTTAACCGTACCGTACGGATCACTCATCGCCTTTCCGGTCCAGTCCGCAATACAATACCCTCGAGAAAAGTGAACTTCAGACAACACAACACTGCCCGAAAATTCAATCCGCCAGAATGGCGCCACGCGAACCGGAAAGACACGATTCAGCGGCGCAAAGCGTTCCGGCCGCGAAAAAGAAAACTCCTCCTGCCAGGTTATTCCGTCATTGGAAAAAAGCAACTTTCCCCCCGGGAGATCGCGTAACTCCCGTGGAACCATACTGACCGACCGCACCGGAACCGGACGATCATAACTGAACTGAAGACAAACCGGGCTTCCGCCTTCGGCATCAAACGATTTCCATGTAGACCGGTCGGAATCCAGCAACGCCCCGGCATCGATTTCAACATCGCCCAGAAGCACGGAAGGTTCAGGAAAACCGGCAAGTTCACATTCCGGAGTCGGGAAAGCAACCAGTGCAATATCCCGATAACAATCAAGCCTCGTTGACGGCTGCGGAAGTTGTCCATCAAACACCTGCCCGCCCGGCAGCTTCGTTTCGCTCCAGACAACTTCCTGCATCGCCAGTTCCGGCGTAATCCACGGACCGCCACTGGACGACCAGCCGGCCATCGAATTATTCAGGCTGATATCCAGTCCGAGTTCGTCGGCTCGGCGCATGGCAAACCGCATCAGTTCGCGCCATTCGGAAGTATAAAGCTTAACCGGCCCGGCGGGACCATGACCGCCGATATTGAATATCACAGCGCCGCCGATTCCGGCCTCGTGCATCGCGTCGAGATCCGCCGCCAGCCCTTCCTGACTGATATTGCCATTGATCCAATACCAGAAAACATACGGCCTCGCTGCATCGGGCGGACTGCTGAACTGCTTTTTCAGCAAATCGATCTCTCCGGCAGGCGTCAAACACGCTACGGAACAAACAACACTTATCACGAACAAAACAACTCTATGCATTTTATCAACTTCCGCTAATGTTCGATTCTCATTTGCCTGTCGTAACAAACAACCGCGTCATGAATCGAATGATGTTTATTATACATGCCTGACCGAAAAACCTTACCTGTATGAGTTTTCCCCAACAAGGTATTCCGACCCGACGAAAGACCCCGCAAAACAGTCCGACCAGATCTTTCTCCTGTTTCAGTGCAGGAGCCAAATGCAATTCGGCGGAAATGCAGCCGCATCTCCGCCGGAGAACCAAACCCGTTTAATCCTGCAGTTCGATTTTCACCCGCATAAACTGCTGCGCGTCATCCTGCATAGAAATGCGATTGGTCACTGCATTGAATCCAACCGGGCCGGATCCGCTGCCAATTTCAATAAGTCCGCTGCCGCTCCAGTTGGTATTCACCAGATCGGAACCTGCCTCGGGGGTATAGCTCAGGCCTGCGTCAGTCTTGTCAGTACGTTCATAGTGGATATAGTAGAACCAGTTGGTTCCGTTTTCTTCGGCCACACTGATCGTCACACCCTGCCCCTGCGTTGAAGGATCGGACGGGTCGCCGTACAGAGCGTATTCGGCCAGATTGCTCTGTCCGTCACCGTCCGGGTCCGCGGCCATGGAGCTGTCCGCCACAATAAACCTGCTGATCCATGAACCATAGGCCTCCGTCGGAGTCTGAACGCTGCCATCGCTCAGTTTGATTGTCGAAGCTTTTCCGACCTGAGTGATGGTGAACAGCGAGGAGTCGGTCTCAACGACTCCGTCGACGGAAAGCTGGCCATTGGCAATCATTGCCGCCCAGATGCCGGCGGCGGATTCCGTTCCGGAAGCGGTCAGTTTGGAACCAAAGGTAATGCTGCCAGTGTTGCCGGTTTCAAAGTTGATTCCGAAATTACCCGTCAGATACCCGTCAATCTCGGTGCAGTTCAGCGTATCGAACACAATCTCACCGGAACCGTCGGCCAGCATGTCGAGGTTTACCTCAAACCAACCTCGCTCATCTGCCACGGTTCCGCCATCCAGCGTTCCAACATAAAACCGGCCGTTTTTCATACTGATTGTTGCTTTGGAGGCCCGGTTGGAAACGGTCAATCCACTGACAGCCTTGAGCGTTCCTGCCTCCGCATGACCGGAAAGCACATCAATCTGTATCGAATTGTCGTACTGGGACCAGAGAGTCAGCGTTCCCGGCACATTCATGTTCGTATAGGACGCATAATCAGTATCCGGATCATCAAGGATGTAAAGGGATGTGTAATCGGTTCCATCCGACCCGCCGCGCATACCGAAATCGCCTTCTCCGGCCGCATACACCGTTCCGCCAACCTGCACAACAGCAAGGTCCGACATGATCGGCCCGAACCAGACGTTGGCTGTTGTATAAAGCAACCCAGTTCTACTGCCGACTGGCTGTACCCCGCCGTCCCAGTTGGCATCAACCGTCAGCCCTCCTGAAGGATTTTCCGAATTTGCATACTGCCCAATGAACTTCGGATAGCCATAATAGGAACTCAGAGAAATTGTTGTGCTCAGTCCATTGCTGACAATCACAAAATCAGACAGGCTGGTGCTCGTCACACCATCAATAGAAACCCTCGAATTGCTGATCATTGCCTCCCATGTCCCGGCGGCACTGCTGTTGGTGCTTATGGAGCCGAGCGTAAAACTGCCCTGATTGCCACTCTCAAAGTTCAGTTTGAGAGTGGTTTCCAGTGAATTTTCCGCAAAATCGAGAGAGTCAAAAACGATGGCTCCTGTGCCGCCCGCCAGCATGTTGACAGTGGATTGCCCCTTCGTAATGGATCCCGCATGCAAAATCCCGTCCTTCATACTGATTACACCATTCCCGGGAGCAACCAGCTGAAGTAAATCAAGATCAACATGTCCCGAAAGAATACTCAAATCAATCGGGTTGCTGTAATGAGACCAGATCGTCAGCGTCGGAAGCGATAAATTGGTATAAGAGGCATAATCCGTATCCGAATCGTTAATGACATACGTGGTTGTGTTGGATGTCCCGTCCGACCCGCCGCGCAAGGCAACCTCGCTCCCATTCACTATGGTTCCGTCAATCTGCAAAATTGCCAGATCATACGCTACGGTTCCGAACCAAACGTTCTGCGTCTTGTATATCAGACCGGTTGTCGTCCCATCCGGAATTGATCCATCGGCCCAATTGGCATTCACATACAGTGCACCAACCGGTGCAGACGAATCATCGTTCTGCCCGATAAACGTCTCATAGTCGCGGTAAGGATTCGGGGCAATCGTCGTCGCGTCGCCATTCTGTGTAATCAAATAGGAAGAAATATTGGTATCCGCAACCCCGTCAATGGACACACGGCTGTTTGCAATCAGCCAGGCAATGCTGCTGCTCGTCGGCGGTGCACTGATGATGTTGCCTCCCAACGTAAACGATCCGGCATTTCCGCTTTCGAAGTTAATATAGATACCGCCCACTGCATAACCGGCCATATCGTCTATTACTACCACTCCGGTCCCTCCGGCCAAAAAGTTAAAATTGGCCTTCGGATTTACATTGGTCAATGAGCCGACATGAAAGATTCCATTTTCAATATCAATCGTAGGGGCGGTAATCAGATGAAGAGAACCCATTTCCACATGTCCGGAAAGCAGGCGTAATGTCGGAGCTGTGGTACTGGTCCAAATCTTAAAGATGCCGCTTACATCCAGGTTGGTATAGCTCGCGTAGTCGGTCCGGGGATCATCAATCTCATAGACAGCTCCATTGAGCAGATACAGTCCGTTATCCGCCGCATCATAAAGATATCCTCCCGTCTGACGAACCCCCATGTTATTCCAGTTGCTGCCCGTCCATGCATTTCCGGTATTGGTAATCACCCCGAGTGTCGGCGGAACTGACACAGCACCATCTGACCAGTTTGCTCCATTAGAGACATCCCCTGTGCCATCGTAATAATTAACTGCCATTACCGAACCGGCCCAGCTGAAAAAACAAACCGCAACGACAGCTGCGACCCTCTCCTTTAATCTGTTTCTCATCGGTTTCTCCTTTTTTTGCTCATTCAAAAAATTCAGCGCTGCGAGCCAAACTGCCCCCAAAAACCTTCCGTCTCACATTTAACAGATTTACTTATTGCATCTTATTGCACTGACGTCAACACAACAGTCATTGTTTTTTTAATCGATAAGTTATATTTGCATATATGTATTGCACATTATTGCCACGTACAACTTGGCCTGCACCCAGACTCCACAATCGAGAACGCTTAAACTCTGCCGTTCTTTCCCGTCTGCCAACATCTCCCTTGCAAAATACAGCCCAGAGTTTCCACAGTCAGGACAGCGGCTTTGAAATTGACCCGATCTACCGAAAAATCGTAAATTCGTGTCTCCAATGAACGAATTGACGATTCATTTTGATAACGCCCGCGAGGCGTCTGACCTCACCGACCTCTCTGCAAAAACTGTTGCGGATGTGGAACGGCTGTTCGACGTATCGCTGACGGCTCGGGACACGTGGCTCAAGATCGAAGGCGCGCGCGCAGAAGATGCCGCCCGTTTTTTCGAGGAGCTGCGCGCTGCCCGCGAACGCGGTCTGCCACTGAATAAAGCGCTGATGGATCACGCACTGAATGCTTTTGTAAACGGTCGCGAGGACGTCCTGAAAACCTTTGCCTCAATGCGGATCGACGTCAGCCCGCGCAAGCCCCCGGTTTTTCCGCGGACGCTCGGCCAGCAGATTTATCTCGACGCCATTCGGAACCACGCCGTCACGTTCGGTCTCGGTCCGGCCGGAACCGGCAAAACCTATCTGGCAATGGCAGCGGCCATCTCCGCCCTGCTGAATGATGACGTCAGCCGGATCATCCTGACCCGTCCGGCGATTGAAGCCGGCGAAGCCCTTGGTTTTCTCCCCGGCGACCTGCAACAGAAAATTGACCCATACCTCCGCCCGCTCTATGACGCGCTCCACGACATGCTGCCTGCGGCAGAAATCGAAAAACTGATGGAGCGCGGCGTCATCGAAGTCGCGCCGCTGGCCTACATGCGCGGGCGAACACTGAACCACGCCTTCATCATTCTCGACGAAGCCCAGAACACCACCACCAAGCAGATGATGATGCTGTTGACCCGCCTTGGGTTCGATGCACAGGCCGTAATTACCGGCGACCCGACCCAGATTGACCTGCCGGACAAAAAAAACTCCGGACTCCTGGAGGCATCGATTGCTCTTCAGAAAATAGATGATTTAGCCTTTGTTGAACTAACGGATGATGACGTAATCCGCCATCCGCTGGTCCAGGAAATCATCCGTGCCTATCGCCGCCACAGGGTATAACACCCGGAAAAGAGGCCGACCATGAAGCGAAAGCGTTCTCCCAAAAAAGTAAAGAACCGTGTTGCTGCCACAAAAGATGTGACCGCGCGCAAGAACCGCCAGCGCCTGCCGGTGTTCAACCTGCTGGTTGCCGTTCTGTGCTGGCTCGCAGTGGTCGTGCTGTTCTACAGCGGCCGCCTGGTTCGCCCGCAGAAACTGATTCTCGGACAGCAGGCCCCGGACACGATCGTGGCTTCTGTCGATTTTAATGCTGAAACACTTTCCGCCACACAAATCAAACAGCGGGAGCAGGCCGAACAGGTCCTGCCGGTATTCACAGTGGATCATTCCAATCTCGAGCGCGCCGGACAGGCTCTCATCAAACTGCTCCCGCGTCTGCGCTCACTGCCGGAGACCGAGGATCCGGAACGCAAAGCGCTGATTCGCGACCTGATCGCAGAACGGCTGGATCAATACGCAATTTCCCTGACTCCCGAAGAGCTTCTGCGAATTATTCCACCGAAAGACATCGACCTTAAAGAGGTGGTGACCCAAGCTTTGACCGGTCCGCTTGATAACGGAGTGGTTACCGAAGCCGACCTGGAAAGCAAATTCAACGGCATTGTCGCACACGGCAACGTCGCCGTTAAAAGCGGAAAAACCGAAACCATCCGGCCGCTCGACAGCTTCTCTCTCCAGTCAACCGCCCTGCAGAATGCAGTCCGTTCTATCGCAGAGCAGCTGCCGCGCGAGTATCGCGATGAAGAGGTAATTCAAACACTGGTGTCTCCATGGCTGCGTGCCAATGTCATCTACGACACAGCAGAAACTGCTGCGCGCAAAAAACAGGCCGTGGAACTGATCGACCCGGTGATTGAACCGGTCGCCGGCGGAACTGTTCTCATTCGAGACGGCGACCCGGTCAGTGAACAGACCCTGATTTGGCTGGCAGCTCACGAACAGAGACTGAACGAACTTGAAACTCCCGCGGAGCGCATCCAGCGCCTTGCCGCGCGGGGACTGTTACTGCTGCTCGGCATGGGGCTCGCTGTCGCGATCGCCGGAATCATTTCCCGTCCACTGCTGCGCAGCCGGAAAAAAGCGCTTCTGCTGTTGATTCTCTCTTTCCTTCCCATGCTGTTCGGAAAGCTTTTCCTCTACCTGACCGTAAACCTGCAGCTTCTTTCCCCCGCCGTCATCGACTACCTCGTTCCGCCGGGCATCGCCATCATTCTGGCATCCGTCCTGGCAGGCGGAACCGCCGGAATTCTGGTGGGCCTGTGGTCGAGCTTCGCCCTGGCCGCTCTGCTGGACAACAGCTTTGAGGTGTTTGTACTCGGACTGCTGGTAACCGTAACCGCTGTCTACACGACGCGCGACGTCAAACGCCGGTCGACCCTGCTCCGCGCCGGACTGTGGGTCGGAGCCGTTAAAATGCTGTTTGCTCTGGTTCTGGCGGTTTTAAACCAGCCGTCCTGGTGGGTACTGCTGACGCAGCTTGGAACCGCCCTCGTTAGCGGCCTGGTCAGCGCCCTGCTGGCAACTCTGCTGATTCCGGTGTTTGAACATCTGTTCAACGTCACCACCGATATATCCCTGCTTGAACTCTCAGACCTCAGCCATCCGTTGCTGCAAAGCCTGGCCATCAACGCGCCCGGCACCTATCACCACTCCCTCATGATGGCCAGCCTCGCCCAGAACGCCGCCGAAGCCATCGGCGCCAACGGGCTCCAGCTGCGCGTCTGCGCCTACTTCCATGACATCGGAAAACTCGTAAAACCCGGCTTTTTCAGTGAAAACATCCAGTACACTGAAAACCCGCACGACGACCTCGCGCCCAGCATGAGCACCCTCGTTATTGTTTCTCACATTAAGGAAGGCGTCACACTGGCCAAAAAGCATAAGCTGCCTCAGGTGGTCATCGACGGCATCGAACAGCATCAGGGAACCAGCCTCGTCTCCGTCTTCTACCACCGCGCGAAAACGCAGCAGCAGAAAGAACTGGCAGCCGACGGTTCCGCCTCCAGCAAAATCAACGACGAGGACTTCCGCTACGAAGGCCCGCGCCCGCAGAATCGCGAAATGGCGATCCTGATGCTTGCCGATTCCTGCGAGGCCGCCTCCCGCTCACTCGACAAACCGACGCCGGTTCGAATCTCCAACCTCATCAGCGACATCTTCGACTCCCGCCTGCGCGACGGCCAGCTCGACGAATGCAACCTCACCCTCGCCGAACTTCACACCATCAAAGAATCATTTGTCTTTTCGCTGACCAACATGCTCCACGGCCGCGTCGCCTATCCAAAAGATGAAAACAACACTGATAAACAATCAGACCGGAATTCGGATAAACCTTCCGAAACTCCGCCGACTGACAAATAAGCTGGCCGACTGCCTCGTTCAGGCAGATCCCGATACAGAATGGAGCGAAGTCTCCGTACTGCTGACAGATGATGACGGCATCATTCCCGCCAACCGGGAATATTTCGGGAAAAACCGCCCCACCGATGTCATCAGTTTCCGCTGCGAACCTGTCCCCGGCGAAGGAGGCACAACCGGCGACCTGATTGTGAACGTCGAATGCGCCCTGCGCGAAGGCCCCGCACACGACGGCCCCGACGCCGAACTCGCACTCTACATCGCCCACGGATTCGACCACCTGTCCGGAGCCGACGACAACACTCCGCAGAAACGCGCCGCCATGCGGCGCACCGAAAAGCGCTGGCTTGCGGCATTGCAATCAGAAATTAAAAATCTGATATTGAAATAAATGAATACAGAGTTTTTTGCATACAGCCTTGTTTCGCTGCTGACCGCCGGTTTCTGGGCCGTCCTGTTTTCCGCATTCCGCGAAAGCGGAAATGCCGGTATTTCCCGTCTGAGTGAAAAAAAACCGGATGCCAAACAATCGCTCGCCACCTGGGCGCCGCGCTGGAATCTATTGCGCACCACACTGCGTTTCTGCCTAACCCTCTTCGAACTCGGCGCCGCCGGGCTGGCCCTCAAAACATTTCCGCTCTCAACGCCGCTTCACTGGATCGGACTGCTGCTGATCATGGCCATTCTCTATATGGTCTTCATCCGTGTAATCCCGTTCGTGCTGGCGGAAAGCTACGCCGACCGCCTGTCGCTCACCTTCCTTCCGCTGGCCATCGGGCTCACCCGCCTGCTCACCCCCATCGTCTGGCCCATCTACGCCATGGAACGCGGACTCCTCGCACACGCCCTCTCATCCTCCGACGAAGATGACCGCCCCACCGCCGAAGAGGAAATCATGACCCTCGTCGAAGAATCGGCGGAAGAGGAACTCGAAGAAGAAGAGCGCGACATCATCCGCAGCGTCTTTGAATTCGGCGAAACCGTCGTGCGTGAAATCATGACGCCGCGCGTCGACATCGAAGGCATCAAAGATGACATGACCGGCGATGAATGCATCGACAAAGTCAAACACTCCCGCCACTCGCGCTTTCCGGTTTATCATGAAACCATCGACGACATCCTCGGAATGATCCATGTCAAAGACCTGCTCCGCCTCGTCGCGCAGGATCAGGAAAAACGCTCCGTTTCCGACATCACAAAAAAGATGAATGTCGTCCCTGAAACCATGCCCATCAATGATCTTCTCAAACAGATGCAGGTCCAGAATTTCCAGATGGCCGCCGTCGTCGATGAATACGGCGGCACCGCCGGCATCGTCTGCATGGAAGACATCATCGAAGAACTCGTCGGCGAAATCCGCGATGAATACGATCACGCCGAAAAAGATATCCAGAAACGCCCTGACGGCTCCATCCTCGTCAAAGCCAACCTCGCCGTCGACGACCTCAACGAAGAACTCGACCTCAACATTCCCGAAAGCGATGAGTACGACTCCATCGGCGGCTTCGTCCTTTCCGAACTCGGCAATATTCCAAAAGCCGGCGACACCCTCGCCTCCGGCGATCTCAAAATCACCGTCCAGCACGCCACCCAGCGCCGCATCCACACCCTGCTCATCAAACCCAACCCGCCGGCCGATTAACTTGTTTTATTAGTAGCGTCTATGTGCTTCTTCACGGTCAGCCAGTCGAGCGGATTGACTTTGTAGTAGGCGTGCAGTTCTTCGAAAAGCTCAGGATGGTTTTTCTGCAGTTGCCGGGGTTTTTCAAAAAAGGTTTCGGTGGCGACTGCAAAAAATTCGCCGGGGTTGGTGGCGCCGTAGCTGTCGAGCACATCGCGTTTGCCCCGCGCGGTTTCCCTGCGAAGCCGGTCATAGTCTGCCGAAAGAACTTTTGCCCAGCTGACATAGGCGGAACGGCTTCCAAGAATTGGAGCTCCGTCGGCGGCGCCGTCAACCTGATCCAGCTGATGAGCAAACTCATGCATGGTTACATTATGCCCGTCTTCCAAATTGTGGGCTCCGCCGAGTACGCTGTTCCATGAAAGCACAACCACACCGCAGCCCCAGGATTCACCGAGGCGCGTGCCCTGCCCGTTGTCACCGCCAAACATTCCGCGCTGGCCGGATTGATAGGTGTGCGGATAGACCAGAACCGTTTTCAGTTTTGGATAAACCTTCTGTTCGCGGCCAACCAGCAGCAGGCAAGCCTGAGCCGTGATGGTTATTTTAACCTCTTCGGTAATTTCCTGTCCGCCACAGCCCTCAAAACGAATCCGATCCAGAAACACCTGCATATACCCGAATAACTGCCTGCGCTGTTCTTCGGCGAGGCGCGCCACTACCGTAAAATTCCGCTCCAGAATCGGCTGCCATGTTTCCGGAGGAGGAGTTGCACGCAGCGTGCGGACACGGCGCAGCTTTCCCTGACGGAGGAGCACAGACACAACAACAGCAATGACCGCCAGAGCAACAAATAAAGATATATTCATAGCGACAGCTTATCCAGAAGAGGAGACTTTAAAAAGAGAGAACGAAGGGGTAGCGTCGCAGCATGCAAAACAAGATTCCCAAGCGGTCCGCAAAACAAAACCGACTGTACGAAATTATTTTCGAAGCTGAAACGCGCGGCGGCAAGCTGTTCGATGTCGCCCTGTTTGCGGCCATTATGCTGAGCGTTACGGCAACGATCCTGAACAGCGTGCAGTCTGTTCACGAAACGTATGGGGTCTGGCTGACCGGAATCAATTGGCTGTTTACCCTGCTGTTTACGGTTGAATACGGCCTGCGCCTCTACTGCGCCAGAAACCCGGTCCGCTATGCGCGCAGCTTTTTCGGCGTCGTGGACCTGCTGGCGGTGCTTCCGGCCTACCTGAGCCTGTTTATTCCGGGAACGCGCTTTCTGGACGTCATCCGCATCCTGCGAATGCTGCGCATTTTCCGCGTCATGAAAATGGTGCAGTATGTCAATGACGGCGACCTGCTGCTGAACGCGCTGACTGCCAGCCGCCGCAAAATCGGCATCTTCCTGTTCACCGTACTGACGCTGGTCGTGATTCTCGGCTCACTGATGTATGTCATTGAAGGTACGGAACACGGCTTCACCAGCATCCCGGTCGGCATCTACTGGGCTATCGTCACACTGACCACCGTCGGCTACGGCGACATTTCCCCGCAAACCGGGCTGGGACAGACACTGGCGGCCTTCATCATGATCATCGGCTACAGCATCATCGCCGTTCCCACCGGAATCATCTCGGCGGAAGTCGGCGCATCAGCCGTTCGCAAAAAACTGTCAAAAATCTGCCCGGCCTGCAACACTTCCGACCACGACCCTGACGCCGCGCACTGCAAACACTGCGGGGCGACCCTTGCCTAAACAGCCATCAGATCTTTGACGGCCTGTTCGAGGTCGGGCTGGCGAAGGAGACTTTCGCCGACGAGAACGGCGGCGATGCCGGCGTCTTTGAGCGTGCGGATATCATCGGCAGTGCGGATTCCGCTCTCGCTGATGAGAGTGCAATCGGCCGGTGCAAGCTCGCGCAAAGCCAGCGTCGTTTCGATTTTTGTCTCAAAGGTCTTCAAATTGCGGTTGTTGATGCCGATGCATTTGGCGTTGGCGGCGACCGCGCGTTTCATTTCCTCTTCGGTATGCACTTCGACCAGCGGGGTCATGCCGCAGGCCTGCACGAGATGAATGAAAGAAGTGAGCTCTTCATCGGTCAGCACGGCGACAATCAGCAAAACAGCGGAGGCGCCGAGCGCTTCAGCATGAAAGATCTGGCGCGGATCGATGACGAACTCCTTGTAGAGCATCGGCAGCTTGGTTGCCGCGCGAACTGCGGCCCACTGATCTTCGCCGCCACCGAAATATTTTTTATCCATCAGGCAGGAAACAACCTGCGCGCCGGCCGCCTCATAGGCTTTGGCAATTTCGGCCGGTTCAAAAGGAACGCGGATCGCTCCGGCGGAAGGCGACTGCCGTTTCACTTCGGCGATCAGGCCCATCGGAGCGGAGGTGAGTGCCTCGATAAAATCCGGTGTTGCGGCGCGGGCAGGCTTGCCGTCGCACGCGTCGCAGGTGTTTCCAACGTGTGGAAGCTCATCGACGACCTTTTCCAATGTCTGGAAATAATCGGGCTGCTCAATTTCAACACGTTTGTTCGCTACAATTTCAGAAAGGATATCCATTAGCTCGCGGCCTCTTTTTGTTTCATTTTGAGATATGCCTGAATGAAGGGATCAATGGCGCCGTCGAGAACGGCCTGTACGTTTCCTGTCTGCTCGTCAGTGCGATGGTCTTTGACCATGGTGTAGGGCTGCATGACATAGGAACGGATCTGGCGGCCCCATGCGATTTCCCCTTTGTCGCCGTACAGCTGTTCAGTGGCGGTACGCTGTTTGTCGAGTTCGTGCTCATAAAGTTTGGCTTTGAGCATCTTCATGGCTTTATCACGGTTTTTGTGCTGCGAGCGTTCGGCCTGACACTGCACGGTAATACCGGTCGGGATATGGACCATACGGACGGCGGAATCGGTGGTGTTCACGTGCTGCCCTCCGGCGCCGCTGGCGCGGTAGGTGTCAACGCGCACATCGCTGTCGGCAATTTCGATATCGATGTCGTCGTCGAGCTCGGCGGTGACGTCGAGCGCGACAAAGGAGGTATGGCGGCGCGAGGCGGAGTCGAACGGGCTGATGCGCACAAGGCGGTGAACACCACGCTCGCTTTTGAGGCGGCCGTAGGCGTAGTCACCGGAAATCTGGAACGTGATGCTCTTTAAACCGGCTTCATCACCGGGCTGGCGGTCAATGACGTCCACTTTAAAGCCGTGGTGTTCGGCGTAGCGGGTGATCATGCGGCTGAGCATATCGGCCCAGTCGCAGCTTTCGGTTCCACCGGCGCCGGCATTGATGCTGACGTAGGCGTTGCGCGGATCCATTTCGCCGCCGAGCAGTGACTGCATTTCCAAGGTTTGGAAAAGTTTTTCACCTTCGGCCAGCATGGTTTCAATATCCGCTTCCGCGGCCTGCTGGCCGGCTTCATCTTCGGCCTCGGCGAGTTCGTACAGAACCTCGGCATCGTCCACCAGAGTTTCGAATTCGGAATAGGGATCGAGAACAGTCTTGAGCGTCTTGGTGGTGGCGATGTTCTCGTTGGCGGCGGTCTGGTTATTCCAGAAGCCGGGCGCGGCGGCCTGCTCTTCGAGCGCTGTGAGGGCGGCGCGTTTTTCAACGATTCCGAGATAGCCTTTCATTTCGGTCAGGCGTTCACGAAGGACGACAATGTGGGGTTTCAGTTCTTCAAGCATGAGAAATCTTTCGGGATTTAAAGCGGAGAGAAATAAATAGCGCACCGGACGCGAGCAGGCAAGCCTGCGCAAAGCGGTCGCCGTGAAGGGTGTAGAAGGTCGGGGGCATTCCGACGTCAGCCGGACGCAGTGATGCGACCTGAAATCCCTGCGTGCGCGGTTCGAGAGTTTTATGAATCCGGCCCTTGGAGTCGATCGCACAGGTGACGCCGGTATTGGTGCAGCGAAACATCGGCAGGCGGGTTTCGACGCTACGGAACACGGCATGGGCCAAATGCTGAACAGAACCGCAGTCGGGATCAAACCAGGAATCGTTGGTCTGGTTGATCAGCCAGGAGGCTCCCTGCCGGGCGGCGCGGCGGGAGAGGTACGGCAGTGTGTCTTCGAAACAAATCAGAACCGAGAAGGCATACGGATTGCCGGGCAGGTTGAAAAGCGTCGTTTCTTTGCCGGGCGAGAAACTGGATTCGATCGGAGTCAGCGCATTGATGAAAGCGATTTTTTCTTCGAACGGGATATATTCACCGAAAAGAACAAGGTGCTGTTTGCTGTAGATGTCGAGCAGCTCTCCACGGTTGTTGAACAGCAGGGAGGAATTGTAGAACGCCTGATCGCCGTTTTCGAGCCATTCCATATCCATGCTTCCAGCGAGAAGCGGCACGCCTTCGGCGGTGAAGCGCTGGACCATTTCGGCGGAACGCTGACTATAGCGAACAAAATCGGGCAGCGCTGTTTCCGGCCAAATGACCAAATCCAGCTCAGGCGTGCGAACTGCCAGATCGGTCAGCTTTTCGAGCCGGTCGTAAATCAGTTCCGGATCGGCCATCTCCCAGTTTCCAACCTCTGGAATATTGGGCTGGATAAGTGCGGCATGAATGGTGTTATCAGCCGGAGCTTCCTTGGACAGCAGCACTCGCAGGCCGTACGAGGAGGCAAAAGCCAGCACAAACATTGAGACCATGAACTCAATATGCATTTTGTATCCGGTCTGACGCCGACCGGACGCATATTGAAGAAGGGTTACAGCAACGCCTGCGTTCACAAACACCATCAGCGCAGAAAGCAGATACACCCCGCCCCACGCGGCAATCTGAATGAGTGAAATCTGCGCGTACTGGCTGACGCCCAGCAGATTCCACGGGAAGCCGGTGATCAGAGTGGACCGCAGGTATTCCGACGCAGCCCATACAGCGGCCAGCGCGGCCATCCATCCAATGTTCGCCGACCGGCTCATGGTGCTCCACCCACCCGGGCGCGCCGACGTCAGCATTGCAAACGGGATAAAATACAGCGCGCTGTAAAGCGAGAGCGACAGATAACCCGCCCAGGTGACATGTCGCAGCCAGTAAAGGCTTCCAACAAAAAAGACAGCGCCGGCCAGCCAGCCCAGAAATGCCGCACGGCGCAGCGGCACACCGGCACAAGCCATGATCAACGGAACCAGAGCAATCCAACCGAAGAATCCGGTTTCGTGCGGCGGAAAGCTCATAAACATCAAAATGCCGGACACCACCGCGGCGGCAGGCCGCAGCCGTTTTGTGGTCGAGTCAGGCAGTCCTTTTTTCTGCTTTGTTCGAGAAATCATCTTTTCCGGGTTGGTTGGTTGAGCGTTTGAAAAATAAGCACTGATTGTACGATCAAACGTTCAATCGCCAATCATAAACCGCAGAAACCGATTCAGCGGCGTCAGAGGTCTAACAGCAGGACCGAAGGAACCGAAGCCCACCGGTTTCGCCGGGCACACCCGCAGAGAACATCCTGAATATAGCCGGTGATTTCCGATGGACTGCATCCGGACATCGGCTGAACAAACCCCATCAGCCGGGGACAGCCTTTGACCACGAGGGTCCCCTGCCCATTCGGTTTCTTCCAAACATTGGAAATCTTTTCCGTCAGCACCCGCAGTGTCTTCAGGAAAATGATTTCGTGCCGGGCGGCCTCGGGAAGACGAATCTGACCAAGATCGAGGATCCAGGTCGCCTGCCTGCCGACGGTTGCAAGCCGGAACGGCCGCAGCACGCGAGAGCTGAACAGAGCGTAGAGTTCGGGAAACGGATACTCTGCCGAAAGCACATCCACCCACAAATCGGTATGCGGGCGATGCACATGGTCATGCTGTAAGATGCGGATCGCAGCATCCCGATCCCCTGTTGCGCAGAATGATCGGGCCATCAGCAGAGAAAGCGCTGAATCAGACATGTGGGAATGCTGTTCGCAGAATGCAGCGAGGCTTTGTGAAATTTCGGCAGCTCCCCGGTGCTCCTGAAGCTCCAGCGTTTCGAAAAGGCGCTGAAGATGTCCCGCCCACAGAAGGCGGGAAGACCGGGACCAGGCTGCCTGCTGATCGATCATTCGCGGCCAATCAACCTTTCGGCTTCGTTCATGAACTGGCTAACGTCCTTAAAGCGGCGATACACAGAGGCAAAACGAACGTAGGCAACTTCGTCGAGTTTTTCGAGCATACTCATGACCTTCGCTCCAATTGCTGTGGAAGGAATTTCGCGCTCATATTCTGATTCGGCTTCGCTGATGACCGTTCCGACCATCTGTTCGATCTGCTGGACACTGATCGGACGTTTCTGGCAGGCAATCACCAGACTCTGCATCAGCTTCTCGCGAACAAAAACCTCGCGGCGGCCATCGCGTTTAATCACCTGCAACGCAGCGCGCATAACCTCTTCGTACGTGGTAAAGCGATGCCCGCAGTTCAGGCAGAGACGACGCCGGCGAATGGCTGCGCCTTCGCGCACCTCACGACTGTCGATTACTTTATTTTCCCGATGCTCGCATTTTGGACATTTCATAGACAGCGACTCTCCGCTTATTTAAATGCCGGAGAATAGCCCGCCACCAGAGGAAAAGAAAATCAAAAACAGCGAAAGCATAAAAAAAACAGCCCCGGAAATCCGGGGCTGGCCATCAAAGCAATCCATTCGGATTATTTCTTTTTAGCGGCTTTTTTCTTAGCAACCTTTTTCTTGGCCGGAGCCTTTTTAGCCGCTGCTTTTTTCTTCGCAGGCGCCTTCTTCGCTACTGTCTTTTTAGCAGGTGCTTTCTTGGCCGCTGCTTTTTTCTTCGCAGGCGCCTTCTTCGCTACTGTCTTTTTAGCAGGTGCTTTCTTGGCCGCTGCTTTTTTCTTCGCAGGCGCCTTCTTCGCTACTGTCTTTTTCGCGACCTTTTTCTGGGCCGGGGCTTTTTTGGCAGCTTTCTTTTTAGCCGGAGTTTTTTTCGCTACTTTCTTCTTCGCCGGAGCTTTTTTCGCCGGAGTTTTTTTCGCTACTTTCTTCTTCGCCGGGGCTTTTTTCGCCGGGGCTTTTTTCGCAGGCGCTTTTTTCGCCGCTACTTTTTTCTTCGCGACTTTCTTCTTCGCCGCTTTTTTCTTAGCTGCCATATCAGCCTCCTTCTTGCGTTTGGGTTAACCTCAACTTATTGCCTTGTATGAGACAGGCGTAGGCAACCATATAACCATTAACTGGTTTTGTTGCAACAACCTTTCGTGTAAAGACTCACATTTTTAATCACGCTTTTGGCGTTCCATGCAAACAACATTCACGAATTTTTCAAACGCAACGTCCAGGTTGTCGTTAATAATAAGATGCGCATAATCATCTTTCTGCTCCATTTCTTTCATCGCATTGAACATCCGTTTTTGAATCACTTCTTCACAGTCTGTTGCACGTCCGCGCAACCTGCGTTCCAACTCCTCAAGCGATGGCGGCGCGATGAAAATATCAACGAAACGTTTTCGAAGCGGGTCATCTTCGGACAAGGCAGCACAGGCTGCGCGGATCTGAGCCGCCCCCTGCACATCGATGTCCATGATTAAATCGCAACCTTCATCCAGAGCTCTGCGTACCGTGCTCTCGAGCGTTCCATATAAATTCCCATGCACTTCGGCATGCTCCAGAAATTCACCGGCATTCACACGATTAATGAATTCATCCCTGGAAAGAAAATGATAGTGCTCTCCATCTTTTTCTTCACCGCGAGGCGCACGTGTTGTGCACGAAACCGAATAGATCATGTCCGGGAATGTTTCAACCAGTCGATTGCAAATTGTCGACTTGCCCGCTCCGGATGGAGCAGAGACGACAAGGAGCAGTGCGTTATTTTTTTCTGTTGTCATGTCGGCAATTTTTCATACCGATCGCCCTATGGCAACAGCGATGAAAAAAGTTTTCCAACGGCTGAAAGTCCGCTGAATTGAAGCGCAGTCCTTCACGAGGACAAAAACACCGGACTTTCGAACATCTCAGGAAACTCAGCAGTACTATTCAAATTTCGAACGGTATGCCCAGAGTCCGAGAGCAGGATTGCTGATGTAAAAAATTTCTTCTCCATCCGGCAGCGTGTTCCATCCGTCTTTCAGCTCATCCGGATTATAGCGCGCGGCAACTTCGTCATACGGAGCCGCGTTAAAACCAACTGAACGAATTTCATCAAGCGTTAAGCCGCCTTTCCCCGGACAGTAGGTAATCGAAAAACGGCCTTCCGATGAACCATGGATCAGATGAGCCGCTGCGCTCAGGTTCCCACGCAACTCTTCATCTTCCTCCACCGCCTTCAGCGTTGCCGGAGTTCCTTTGTACCCGAACCTGCGAATCAGCTTATCGATCGTCGGATCCTCGCCGAACTCCTTCAACGCCGGAGCCAGAACGACCAGCTCGCCGCCATCGGCAATCGCCATGCGGGTTCGGTAAACGGATTTGTTACCCAGCCACGTACTCTGGAACTCGTGTGGATCGAGATAGACGACCACCTTGCTCGGCTCGCGGTCGAGCAGCGTGATATTCACCTTCTGCGCCAGATCGCATGCTTCGTGATATACACTCTCATCATCACCGGCATAGAAGCCCCGGAGATGCATCTCGCCGGAATCATAATCCTGTTCAACAACCGTCAGGATGTAGGTGATCGGCAGATCGCTCAGGTAGGTATCAACCGCATAGTTGAACAGCTTCCGCACCGGCGTATCAGCACGCCCCAGAATTGTCTCCATGTTGCAAACCGCACCGAGAAAATGGGATTTGTTGATGATGTCCGCGCCACCGGCCCCAACGACAATGTTCTTGGTGTAGTTGGCCATGCCAACCACTTCATGCGGAACAATCTGGCCGACCGACAGAATCAGGTCGTAGCCGTCGAACAGCATTTTGCTGACTTCGACACCGACCGAATAGTCCACTTTTCCGCCGGACAGCTCCGCAAGCATTTCACCCGGCACCTCGCCCTTACGAACGATGCCGCCGCGCCAGTCGTGCACCTTGAACGCGTCGAGCGGAATCGTCTCGCCGTACATCATGCGAAGCTGCGCTTCCGTCATCGCATTGTGCGTTCCAAGGGTTGGAAGAATATCGACCTGCACCCCGTCGGCGGTGAGCTTCTCATACACCATCGCCGTGATCGCCCCCGCCTGCGAGTTCAGTCGCGTGTGGTCCGGCGGCAGAATCAGTATTTTTTTTCCAAGCTTTGGAAACGTTGCTTCCAGGGTTTGGAAAACCAGCTCGCGAAGCTCCGCCGTCGTGATCGAAACATCTTCACCAAATCGACTGATCATATTGTTAACCACTCCCTGTCACCAACCTTCACGAATCATCCGTGCGGATTCGTGAAGATCAGTGGTTTATTTTTACACGATATAGGTTGAGGCCGAAGTGTCGCCCCCGCGGCCGGTCCAGTTGGTATGGAAGAACTCGCCGCGCGGCTTATCGACGCGCTCGTAGGTGTGCGCCCCGAAGTAGTCGCGCTGCGCCTGCAGCAGGTTGGCCGGCAAACGAGCGGAGCGGTAGCCGTCGAAATAAGCAAGAGCAGCGGTGATCGCCGGCATCGGGATCCCGAGCTCAACCGACTTGCAGATGACTCGACGCCATGCGGCCTGCGCATTTTCAACCGCGTCCTTGAAGAACGGATCGAGAAGCAGGTTGACCAGATCCGGATCGTTGTCGAACGCTTCTTTGATCTTGCCGAGGAAGACGGAGCGAATGATGCATCCGCCACGCCACATGAGCGCGATGCCGCCGTTGTTGAGCTTCCAGCCGTATTCTTTGGCGGCTTCGCGCATGAGCTGGTAGCCCTGCGCGTAGGAAACAATTTTGGAAGCGTAGAGCGCCTGCTTAAGATCAGCAACCAGCGCGGCTTTGTCGCCGTCAAATTTCGTTCCCGGGCCGGAGAGTACTTTCGATGCTTCAACGCGCTCGTCTTTGAGCGCGGACAGACAGCGGGCAAAAACCGCTTCTCCGATCAGCGTGAGCGGCTGACCGAGATCGAGAGCGGAAACGGCCGTCCATTTTCCGGTTCCTTTCTGGCCGGCGGTGTCGAGAATCACATCGATGGTTGCTTCGCCGTCTTCGGTTCTGTAACCGAGAATGTCGCGGGTGATTTCGATGAGGTAGGAGTCGAGCTCGCTTTCGTTCCACTCGGCAAAGACCTCGTGCATCTCTTCGTTGGAGAGGCCGACCCCTTCTTTCATCATCTGGTACGTCTCGCAGATCATCTGCATGTCGCCGTACTCAATGCCGTTGTGAACCATTTTCACAAAGTGTCCGGCACCGCCGTCACCCACCCAGTCGCAGCAGGGTTCACCGGCTTCGGTGTGAGCGGAAATTTTCTGGAAGATCGGTTTTACATGCTCCCACGCGGCGGGGGATCCGCCGGGCATGATGGACGGGCCAAGCAGTGCCCCTTCTTCACCGCCGGACACACCCGTTCCGATATAAAGCAGGCCCTTGCTTTCCGCCAGCTCGGCGCGACGGATGGTATCCGGAAAATGGGTATTGCCGCCATCAATCAGAATATCTCCCTCTTCGAGGTGAGGCATCAGTTGTTCCATCAGCGCGTCGACCGCGGCGCCGGCTTTAACGAGCATCATCACTTTGCGCGGGCGTTCGAGCGAAGCGACAAAATCTTCGATACTGTGGCAGCCGATAAAGTTTTTATCCGCGCCGCGTCCGTTTACAAATTTATCAACCTTCTCCACCGTTCGGTTATAGACCGCCACCGTGAAGCCTTTGCTTTCCATGTTGAGGACGAGGTTTTCGCCCATCACTGCCAATCCAATCAATCCAATATCTGCTTTTGCCATGTTGTACCTCTCGTTGTTCTAAATTTCCGTCTATCGTTTGACGCGGGCATTGCCCTCCCAAATACTCCAGACCTGTTCTTCATCTGCGGGCTGAGCATAGTCGGTCAGCATGGTTGCGGCAAGCGCGCCGCTGGCCCAACCGAAGCGGGCGCACTTCTGCACATCCCAGCCTTTCAAAATGCCGTAAAGCAGCCCGCCGACAAACCCGTCGCCGCCGCCGATGCGATCGAGCACGCCGATTTCGCGCGGCTTGATGATTTCCCAATCTTTGGAATCGGTAACCAGCGCGCCCCACAAGTGCGTGTTGGCGGAGATCACTTCGCGCAGCGTCGTTGCAAAATATTTTGCATTCGGATAAGCCGCCTGCGCGCGGCCGATCATTTCCTTAAAGCCGTCGATCTTTACGTCGAGCCCCTCTCCTCCCGCGTCCGGCCCCTGGATGCCGAGGCAGAGCTGGAAGTCTTCTTCGTTCCCGATGAGGATGTCGGCGCGCGACGCGATTTCCGCGAAGGCTTCGGACAGTTCCTGTTCGCGTCCCTTCCAGAAGCTGGCCCGGTAGTTGAGGTCGAACGAAATCAGCGATCCGTTTTCTTTGGCGACGCGGGCGATATCGAGGCAGAACTGACTGGTCTTCGGAGAAAGCGCGGCAATCAGTCCGGACAGGTGAACGATCTCTGCGCCTTCTTCGCCGAAGATGCGGTCGAGGTCGAAGTCGTCGACGCACAGCTCTCGGCCGACTTCGCCGGCGCGGTCATTCTGCACGCGCGGTCCGCGCGAGCCCCAGCCGCTGTCGGCCATATTGATCTGATGGCGAAATCCCCACGGGTCGCCCTGCTCGAATTCCGGCCCTTCAAAGTCCATGCGGCGGCTTCCGAGATTATCCTTAATAAAGTGCGCAACCGGACTGCCCTTCACGAACGCCGTCAGCACTTTGACCGGCATGCCGAGATAAGAGGCCACACTGGCCACATTACTTTCCGCGCTGGTCGCCTGCATCTTAAAGCTGTCACTGCAGTGGAACGGCTGCGATCCAACCGGTGTTAACCGGACTCCCATACTGGTTGGAACTAACAAAGAATACTTTTTTGACGTCTCGATCATTTAAGCCTCCTTGCAGAAAAAGATACTATCTCAAATGTTTGAGACAAGCAATTTTAACACAAAATCGTTTGATTTTGTGATCGGGAGCCATCATATTTCACGACCATTTAAAACCCGGGGGAAATATCATGAGTGAAATTTTTAATACAAACTGGAACCGCGAACGCGTCCGCGCCGGCATGCGCTGGTTCGGTCCTGAAGACACTGTAACCATTCAGCACATTCGTCAGACGCCCGGCGTCACCAACGTCATCAGCGCGCTGCACCACATTCCGGCCGGCGATGTCTGGACCGAAGAAGAAGTGGCCAAACGCAAAATTGAAGTGGAATTCCTGCCGAACGAATCCGCACCCGCCGACCTGAGCGGCATGGCACTGTTCAAATGGTACAAGGAAAACGGAACCCCAAGCGGACTCATCTGGGACACTGCTGAGAGCCTGATCTTCACCGAAGACATTAAAAACGGAAGCCCCGACCGCGACCGTCACATTGCCAACTATAACGAAAGCCTGAAAAACCTCGGCCGTTTCGGCGTTTGCAACGTTGTCGGCAATTTCATGCTCGTCGCCGACTGGACCCGCACCGGCATCGCCACCCTGCCCGACGGATCCAAAAGTCTCAAATACGTCCATGCCGCCTTCGCCGCTTTCGATATCTACCTGCTGAAGCGTCACGAAACCGAACAGGCCTACATCGACGACGGCTCCTTCTCCGCCGAAGAAATCGAAGAGGCCCGACACTACTGGCAGCAGTACCTCGAAAACGATTCGCAGCGCCGCGAGGACCTTGCAAAAATGATTACCGCCGGCCTGCCCGGCGCACAGGCAGGCTTTACGCTCAACGACTTCCGCGCCGCCGTTTCCAAATATGAAAACATGAGCGAAGAGGATCTGCGTGAACACATCGCCTATTTTCTCGATCATACCGTCCCCGTTGCCAAAGCCGCCGGAGTACGCCTCTGCTGCCACTCCGATGACCCGGCTTTTACCCCGTTCCTCGGAACTCCGCGCTCCGTCGGCAGCGCCGAAGGCTACAAATTCCTGCTCGACCACGGCTGCGGCGCAAACTTCTGTATCGGCTCGCTGATGGCCAACGAAAAGAACCGCGACATCACCATTGCCATCCGCGAAATCGCCGAATACGGACTCGCCAAAGGGATGAGCATCGATGAAATCTTCCCGCACATTCACCTGCGGCCGATCGAGACCGACGGCAAGAACTTCCGCGAAGGCCATCACGCCGAACACCGCGAAGAGCTCGCCAAAGTCGTTCACACCCTCGTCGACCTCGGATGGCAGGGCGTTTTCCGCCCCGACCACGCCCCGAGCTCCGACCACGGCTTCGGCCGCCCCGGCTACGATGTGATCGGCCGCGGCTACGGCGCCAACCTGCTGCTCGGCCTCTTTGAGATGGCGGAAATCATCAAGACCACCCGCTTCCGGGTTGTCGAAGCGGCCATCAAAGCCAGCGGCGGAAATATGGAACTGAAAGAAGACGCCCTCGAAGCCGCCCATCAGGCGGAGGTCGACAAAGTCGCCCGCAAGATCGCCTTCATCAAAATCCCCTTCGCCTACGGCGAAGAAGGCGTCTGCGCTCAGCCTATTGCATAGGCGCGCACAGATTTTCCAAACCTGGAGCAAACAGATCCCCCAATTTCCCGGAGACGGGAAAAACGGCGGTTTGTTTTTCCAACCTTTGGAAAAACCGTGTATATATTTTTTCCAATGTTCGGAAACGGCGCGGCCGGTTTTTCCGAAGTTTGGAATTTTCAGGAGAAAAAGATGGGCAGTACATTCGGAACGCTTTTCAGAGTCAGCACGTTTGGAGAATCGCACGGCAAGGCTGTTGGCGCCATTGTGGACGGATGTCCGGCCAACCTTGAGTTGACCGAGGCGGACATTCAGCCACAGCTGACGCGCCGCCGTCCGGGCCAGAGCGCGCTGACGACGCAACGGGACGAGGCGGATCAGGTGACGATTCTTTCCGGCACAGAAAACGGAAAAACCCTGGGCACACCGATTGGCCTGTCGGTGAACAACAAGGACCAGCGGCCGGGCGATTACGGCGAAATGGATGTGGTACCGCGGCCGTCGCATGCGGATTACACCTATTTAATGAAATACGGAAACAAAGCATCGAGCGGCGGTGGCCGATCGAGTGCTCGTGAAACAATCGGCCGGGTGGCTGCGGGCGCGATTGCCGAGAAGTGGCTGAAAAAACGGTTTGGGAACATCGCGATTACCGCGTATGTGAGTTCGGTCAATACGGTTGAATGCCCGGATATCGATCCGGAAACCCTGACGCGCGAGCTGGTGGATGCCACTGCGGTGCGCTGCCCCGATCCGGCCGCCGCTCAGAAAATGATTGAGCGTATTGAAGAGGCAAAGGCGGCCAAGGATTCGATGGGAGGAACAGTAACATGTATCTGCCGCGGCCTTCCGGTCGGACTGGGAGAGCCCGTTTTTGATAAGCTGGAGGCCAAACTGGCGCATGCCATGCTTTCCATGCCGGCCACCAAGGGGTTTGAAATCGGCTCGGGCTTTGCCGGAACCCGCCTGCTCGGGTCGCAGCATAATGATGTTTTTGTGAAGAAAGGCGACCGGCTGGGGACGATTACCAACTACAGCGGCGGTGTACAGGGAGGAATCTCCAACGGGGAGCCGATTATATTCCGCGTGGCCATCAAGCCGGTGGCAACCATCGGGCTGGCACAGAAAACGGTCGACCTGGATGGTAACGAGGTGACGCTGGAGGCGAAAGGCCGTCATGATCCCTGCGTGCTGCCACGTGCTGTTCCGATTGTTGAGGCGATGACGGCACTGGTACTGGCCGATGCCGCACTGCAGCAGGATGTCCGCCGCCTGTAGGTTTGCAATGATTCACCCGACTGCAACTGCATGAAGAAGATCAAACAGGATGTCCGGCAGCTTTGCATCGCTCTTCAGCGAGGCGAGCTTACGCTGGATGATGCCAAACGGCTGGCAGAGGAGCTGGAGCAGGATACAATACGCCATCAGCACAGAACGATTGTGCTGGGAAGCATCCTCGTTCTCCTGTCTTTTTTTCTGGCAGGCAACCTGATCCGGCACAGCCGGCAAAAACCTCCTGCTCGACCGGCGATGGAACAAACAAAGGCCGCCAGGCTTTCGTATGTTCCCAAACATTCGCTTCCACTGGATTCACTGTGGGTGATTACGTACCAGAAAAACGCGGCGGATGCAGATTTGAAGCTGGCGGCAGCCACAAACCAGCCGCTCTCAGAAGAATCGGTGAAGCATGCGGCCTATCATCTGATTATGGGACGGCAGGCTCTGGAAGAGCATTTTCCAGAGGAAGCGACCGCGCATCTGGAAGAGGCTCTGGCGATTTTTCCACAGCTGCGAAACGTGCACGGCGTTCTGGGAACCGTGTACCTGCAACTGAACCAGCTGGAACCCGCCATCCGACATCTGGAAGCCGCGCAAAAGGAAGGTCCGACGCTGACCGTGCTGAACAATCTGGGAGCGGCATTGGTCCGCACAGGCGAACTGGACCGGGCAGAAGAGTATCTTTTGCAGGCCAATGAACTGGACCCTGGCTATCCGGGCGGCCTGAAAAACATGGCTCTGCTGTATCATAAAAAAGAACAACCTGAAAAGGCGCTGACCTATTTTGAGGACTACCTGGCCCGGCACTGCGAAGATGTTGAGACCGCAGAACTCTATGCCAACTATCTGACAGAGCTGGACCGACGGAGCCAGGCCATTGACTTCCTTGCGAATTACAGTCAGCAAAATACGGACCATGCTCTGCCCCTGTACCTTCTGCTGGCAAAATTTGAGGCTCAGGCAACCAATACAACCGCAGCGGTCGCTGCGCTGGACAGGGCGACAGAGCACATCAGCCCCAATCTGGCGCTGACAAAACTGAACAGGGATGAATTCGATTCAATCCGCAATACAGAGGAGTTTCGGGCACTGGTTCAACGGGTCGAACTGGCCAACGTGACACTGGAGAAAAAAAGGTGAACTATTTTTTTTACCTCTATTGCGGAATAATCGTTGCTTTTCTGTCTGTTTTTATTACTCTCCCCCGCTTTCGGAGACTGGTGGGTGTAGCTCAGTTGGTTAGAGCGTCAGATTGTGATTCTGAATGTCGCGGGTTCGAATCCCGTCATCCACCCCATTTTTTCGTTCTCAAACATTTCCATCAACACATCACCTCACACGCAGGGATATAAGATATGAAAAGAAAAGATGAGCTCCGCGATATCTATCAGGCCGGCAATCCTGACTTCGAAAAGGATTTTACACCACAGGTTGCACAGGAAATTATTGAACAGCGCCAGCGGGATCTTTTCCGGAGCCGAATTGTCTCCATGTTTTTCGGGGGTCTGGCCGTTATCCTGTCGGTAGTACTGGTCGCAGTCGCCATCCGTGACTTCTTAAGCAAAACCGAAATTTCCAAACCGGTCCAGAGTCAGGGAAAAGCCTTTATCCCCCGCCACTCCCTGTCCTCCGAAGCCGTCTGGGTCATTAACTACAAACAGGCCATCGAAGAAGAAGGTTTCGGCAGCGAAGAAGAAGGAGAAAAACCGCTCTCGACCAAATGGGTGAAAAAAGCCGCATACCACATCATTATGGGCCAGCAGGCGCTGGCGATCGGCGAACCGGACGAAGCTCTGGAACATTTTAACGACGTAGTGAAGATTTTTCCTGAAATCGAGGGAATTCACCGGGTCATGGGAACTCTTTACATCCAGAAAGAGCAATACGATCTGGCCGCCAACCATCTCGAACTGGCACTGCAGGAAGAAGAATCCTTTGAAACCATAAACAATCTTGGAACGGCCTACATTGGAACGAAAGACTACGACGCTGCTGAAAAATACCTGAAACGTGCTCTTGAGCTGCAGCCGGAAAGCCCGATCTGCCATAAAAATCTGGCCGTGCTTTACCGGGACATGGAACGTAATGACGATGCCATGTTCCACTTTGAAAAATACCTCGACCTGCGCCCGGATGACATAGAAACCATGCAGACCTACGCCCTGTTCCTAACCAGCCTGGGACGCTGGCAGGCCGCCGCTGATTTCCTCGAAAAACTGACCACTCAGGTTACCGATATTGCCCCGATCTACTTTCTGCTGGCCCAGGTGCAGGTTCAGAACGGCCAACAGGACAAAGCCATCGCGGCTTTAAAACGCGGCATTCAGCTGGTTGATCCCACCCTGGCCCTGGCATGGATGAACCAGACAGAGTTCAACACGGTCCGCGAATCCCCTGACTTTAAAAAACTGGTGGACGAACTGGAAATCGCCTCTGTATCGCTGGACAATATGGAATAGCCTATCGGCTTAATTCCAGCGAAACACTTCCGCTCCCGGCCGGCAGGCCGGGGCGATCTGAAAATCCGACATTAACTCCCTGATTGATCAGATTCTGCACTGCCGGGATCTGCCGGAAAGAGACCGGCACCCAAACGCGATCAACCGAAAAGTTCTGACAGATTTCATCAACAGAACATGCATCTATTTCGGAATCGACCAGAGCCAGTACCGGCAATTGATTCACTCCGCTCCTCTTTAAGAAACGAACCGCTCGAGACAAACTGTAGGAATCTCCCTTCGCCGACAGGATCTGAGCTCTTGAGTTTTCTGATACCATCACGGCAAACCCGGCTTCTCTTTCCACATGAATACCGCGATCCGCCAGAAAACAATGCGCATCAACAATCCATAACAGCCCGGCACAAAGCACGGAAAGAAGGCCGTATTTACGGCAGCGAACCGGGCCCGCAAAGAACACAACCAGCCCGATATACCAAAGAGCCGGCACCCAGAATGAAGGGGAGCGAACAAACCGATAGGCCCCGGGCAATCTTCCCAACCAATGAATCGTGCCCATCAGCAAACTGATGAATATCCGATTTGCATGATTAAAAATAATAGTTGCTGAAAGAGAAACCGGCGCAACCAACAAGCAGCAGCACCCCGTCAAAACAATCATAAAAGTCAGCGGAATGATCAGCAGATTCCCACCCAATGCCACCGGAGAAATGGAATTGAAAAAGCCTGCGGTTAACGGTGCCGAAAATATCCACGCGGCAAAGGAAGTGATCATCAGCAGTCCGGCCGCTTTCAAAAAAACAGCCATCGATTTCGGGCCGCCCAATCCGGCCCAAACAACCCGGCCCGGCCGAACAACCCCGTTGATCTGGCGGATCGTATACAGGTGAACCATCACAATGCCGCAGACAACCGTGAACGATAAAAGGAACCCCGGGTCATTTAGCTGAAACGGATTGACCGCCAGCAAAAGAATAGCGGCAAGAGAAATCGCGGAAACGGTGTCGGACCGACGATGAAACAGCGGTGCGGCAAAATAGACAGACGCCATGGTCAACGCCCGGAAAGCGCTGGCCTTCATGCCGGTCGACACAACGTACAACAACAGCAGCGGTATCAAAAACAGCCCCCATTTAGGCTTCGCAACACCTATGATTTTCAGAAATGCAATAAGGATGGCGGCCATAACTCCGACATGCAGACCGGAAATTGCAAAAATATGAAGCGTTCCTGTTCGCGAAAACACCTGATACAGATCATTTGGAAGTTCGTGCCGATAGCCGAGCAAAAGAGCCTGAAGCAGCTGCGCCTGCCGGGGAAACTGCTCCAGTCCACAACCAAGCGCTGATGAAGCACGGCGACGCAGCGAATAGCAGGCTCTCCGCAATGAGACTGGTGCCTTGCGAAGGCAAGCCGCGCTTCCACGGTCTGTATAGAATGCGCCCCCAACTCCTCCATAGGCTTTCTCAAAACTTCTGAAACGCCCTTTCAGATGCCAACGCTCACCATATTCAGCGGAGCGGATCATGCTGTTGACACGAACACGAACCAGGAAATCTGCAGGGTGCCACTCCTTTTCGAACCGCACCGCGTCCACCCTGAAGTTGAAGATAATCACCGCATCGTCTTCGAAAAATTTCGGATCTTCATCGATCGTCCCGATTATTTCCTGAGAGGAAGAGCAGACCTCAGCGGCTGGAAGCACCGTCTTCGCAGGAACCTGAATCGATTCAACGGCGCTATATGCAGCAGACAGCAGCAAAACAGCGACATAAACTCCACAGCTCCTCCGAAATGTGTGCCCCCCGGACAGCAAAGACAGAGCACAGGCAGACAGCCCCAGCAGAAGAAGTGCCGACAGGTTGAATTGCTGCTGAAGATACAGCCCCAGCACCATCGACAGCGCCAGACCAACCAGTGGCCGGCGAACCTGTGGGCAGATCCTCATAAAAATGGCAGTTATCAGTTTCTGGGCTTCAGCACTTCCAAATCCGTTTTAGAAGGAAGTTTCAAGTCCGGAGCAAGCGGGGTTTCCTGACGAACTTCACGCCGGCGAATTTCTTCGATCGCCTGGCGGGTTTTTTCTCCGGCAACCTGGTCGGCAAACGAACGAAACTCAATGGTTTCCCGGACCGGGTCAAAGCCTGGATCACTCAACCATGGAATCACTTCAGATTCCCCATACAGGCTGACAGCCTGTCCAAGAAAAATAACGGCTTTCCCCGCTTCATTCTGATGGGAATAGTTCCGGGCCAGAGCATAATACCGCTTCGATTGGGGATCCAGTTTCCCCAGTTTCATATAATACGGGAGAGCCTTCTCCCACTCACCGCGCCACTCATAAATTGTGCCGGCCCCCTCCAATGCCAGCAAGTGATTCGGATCACGTTTCAAGATCCGGTCATACAGTTGCAGTGCTGTATCAGAGTCGCCTTTCGCGGCATAGTCATATGCAGCCACTTCCATTACGTGCAGGTTTTCCGGATCGTCCTTAAGCATCCGCTCGGCCAAAAGGAGACTCGCTTCTGATCGGTCGGTTTTATGTAAAGCCGTCAGCAGATAGTCTTTGACCTGCCGATTGCCACCGTCCTGACCCAACAGCCGGATACACAAAGGAACGGCCTCTTCATACTTTTCAAGCTGCATATACAGCTGAAGAAGCAGGCTCTGTGCTGCCAGACTCTCCGGCGCAAAACGAAGTGCCTCCTGAAGGCGGACCACCGCCTGCTCATTCAGATCCCGCTGTTCAAGGCTTTCAGCAGAGCGCAAAAGGATACCTGCCTGCTCAAGGCTGTCCAGGCGCACCTTCAAAAACTCAGCATCGCCGGAATCAACAGGCCCATCAGATAATGTTCCTTCAGCCAGAGGCCCTCTTTCCATGACTCCGGAGTTCACCTCCCAGCGCTCCAGATCCTTTCCCGTTGGACCTTCAAATTGTCCCACGATCAGCTTCAGAGCCACATATCCGATAATCAGAAGCACCGGAATCAAAAAGATTTTCAGCGCGAGCATGGCCATTTGGGCCTGGCTCGCTCGATTGCTGTTTTCCCGACGACGGGCGGGAGAATGCCGGGACGTGCGATTCACCTGCTGCCGGGATGCCCCGGAATACTCATCCAGCGGAGCTTCAGAATCAGGCCGTTCATAAAAGCCGTGTCCAGAGTCCACCGATGAAGGTTTTCCGGCCCCAACCGGACGGGGCTTTTTCTCTTTTTTACCGAAATTTTTCATATCGTAACGGAGGTTGATGCAACAACAAAATCTGTTGCAGTATCAAGCCGGCAGCGTAAAGTGTCAAGCGCGGCACGTCGCCGGAAACAGTCCTTATTGGAGATATTTTATGGAGTTTTTTGTCTTGATCGTCCTTCTGGTTGTGACGGTCTTAATTCTGGTCCAGCTTGGAATCGCGCTGCATGCCAATGCGCAGCAGAGCACCCGCCTCGAAATGCTGACGCGCAGCCTCGAGTCCCTTACCGAACAAGCAGATGCCCGCGCCCGCAAAAGTGAAGAAACCGTTGCAAAACTCGTCGACGCCAACAATCAGCGCCTCGAGCAGATCGGTGAAAAGGTGGAGCAGCGGCTCGATCGTGGATTTGAAAAAACCAGCAAGGTTTTTGAGGATGTGCTGAAACGACTGGTTGAAATTGATAAAGCGCAGGAAAAAATTGCAGAGCTGTCCGGAAATGTTGTCAGCCTGCAGGAAGTTCTGTCAGACAAACGGTCCCGCGGCGCATTCGGAGAAGTGCAGCTGACCGGACTGATTTCCAATATGATGCCCGAAAACAGCTATTCCCTGCAGCACACTTTCAATAATGGAGTACGGGCAGACTGCGTGCTGTTCCTGCCGGAGCCGACCGGAACGCTTTGCATCGACTCGAAATTTCCACTCGAAAGCTATCAGCGCATGACCGACCTTTCGGCCGGCGATGCCGACCGCGCCACGGCAGAAAGGCAGTTTCGGCAGGATATCAAAAAACACATCAAAGATATCTCAGCCAAATATATTATCCCGGGGGAAACCTCGGAGGGAGCCGTCATGTTCATTCCGGCAGAAGCGGTCTTTTCTGAAATTCACAGTCGCTATCCGGATCTCGTGGAGGAGGCCCAGCGCGCACGTGTCTGGCTGACCTCTCCCACCACAATGATGGCCGTTCTGACAACTGCGCGCGCCGTCCTGAAAGATGCTGCAACCCGCAAGCAGGTTCACATTATCCAGAAACATCTGACCATACTGGCTCAGGACTTCGGCCGATTCCAAACCCGAATGGACAAGCTGGCCAATCATATCGGGATGGCTCATAAAGATGTCGGAGATGTCCAGACATCGGCCCGGAAAATCACCAGCCGCTTTGAAAAAATCGAAAAAGCGGATTTGGCTCAGCCCGCCGATAAACTGGAATAGCCAACACTACTCTTCCAGCTCACCAAACACCACGATCCGATGTAACCGCTGTTTAAAGCCGTGTTTTTTGCAGATCCGGTCAATCTCTGCGGAAATCTCAGGACTGGCAAATTCAATAAACCGGCCGGTTTTCTCACAGATCAGGTGATGATGCCGGCCGTGTCCGTAAATGTGCTCATAGTGAGCATGCACATCCTGGTCACGAATTTTCTGAACCAGTCCAGCCTCGGTCATGAGGTCCAGCGTCCGATACACCGTTCCACGACTGACATGATTCGGTCCGGAAGCCAGCTCCCCCGCCAGGTCATCGGCCCGGAAATGATCATGCCGAGCAAACACATGCTCAAACACAATCCGGCGGGCCTGCGTAATTCGAGAATCTTTGGCCTTCAGAAAACTCACAAAATCAGGCCACGCCTCTTCCACAGACCGGTCCTCATTCAAATGCTTTTTTGAAACACCCTCATCTATACTCATGATCTCACCCGCCGTTCTTTAGACTTAATCCTTATATATATATGTATCACACCGCCTTTTAGGAATGAAACTAAAAATGAAGATGGTATCTTCCCCCTGTTTTGTGAATGGCGGAAGTGTACTGCACCCCGCCCTGTTAACTATTAAGGAGAAGTATCATGGCCTATCAGATTTCAGATGAGTGCACCATGTGCGGCGCCTGCGAAAGCGCCTGCCCGATGGAAGCAATCAGCGCCGGCGACGGCAAATATGTAATCGACGCTAACACCTGCACAGATTGCGGCGCTTGCGAAGCAACCTGCCCGGTTGGCGCCATTTCTGCTGCGTAACCTGTCCATTCAGGTGTACGACAAAGCTCCGGCGGATTTCCGCTGGAGCTTTTTTATTATCCATGCGGAATAAACCGGAATACCGCTAAAGCCGTCGCAATACCGGTCAACATGCCGAAAAAAACTTCCAGCCGCGTATGTCCCAGCAGCTCTTTGAGCTTGGTTTCCGACAAATGATGCTCCTGGAAAAGCTCGTCCACAATCTGATTGAGCAGCCGCGCCTGCTTTCCGGCAGCCGCCCGCACCGTCTGCGCGTCAAACATCACCACCGATGCAAACACCACACTGATGGCAAACAACGGCGAATTAAACCCGTCTGTCAGCACGATCGCCGTCGTCAATGCACTCACCAGAGAAGAATGAGCACTCGGCATCCCGCCGGTACTTGCCAAATAGCGGAAATCCAGCCGCCGGCTCTGTATCAGACAGATCAGCATTTTGGTCAACTGCGCCACCAGCCAACCGGCAAGGCCCGCCCAGAATGAAATATGTAAAACTTCCATGAATTCCTTTGTCCGGTTTCTCTTGAAACAGGATGGCTTAATAAAGAGTATATCGCCAGCCGGCGCAACCTTATTTCACAAAACAGAGAGCCGGGAAAGAGAACAGCTCATGACCGAAACCGTGTTCACTGAAATCAGCGCCGTGGTGGTAATTTCTGCCGTTCTGTCCTGCCTGGCCCTGCTGTTTCGCCAGCCGATCATCGTCGCCTACCTGATCGGCGGCCTGCTGATCGGCAGCAGCGGACTGGGATGGATTCAGAACACGGCCTTTATTGAGGAGATCTCCCGGATCGGAATCACCCTGCTCCTCTTTCTGGCGGGCATCGTCCTGCACCCGCGGCGACTCAAGGAGCTCTTCCGCCAGACCATCCTGCTGACCCTGATCAACTCCCTGATCAGCGGGGGCGTCTGTGCCCTGTTCTGCATCGCATGGGGCTTCAACCTCGTCGAAAGCTCCTTCATCGGCCTGTCGCTGATTTTTTCCAGCACCATCCTGGTCATCAAGCTGTTACCGACGACCGCCCTGCACCACAAGCGCATGGGGGCCTACTGCATCGCCATCCTGATCGCGCAGGACCTGATCGCCATCGCTCTGCTCATCCTGCTCCGGGCCGGACAGCAGGCCCCGCTGTCGCACTGGCTGCTGCTGCCGATTAAAAGCATCGTTCTGATTGCCGTCGTCTTCCCGGTGGAACAGTTTGTCCTCCGTCCGCTGATGGCCTGGAGCGACCGCTTTCACGAAACGCTCCAGTTGCTGGCCATCGGCTGGTGCCTCGGCATCGCCGTCATCGCCGAAACCATCGGGCTCTCCTACGAGACCGGCGCCTTCATTGCCGGCGTCGCCCTCGCCCGCAGCCCGCTCTCCTTTTTCCTCTCCGAAGGCCTCAAACCCTTCCGCGACTTCTTCCTCGTCTTCTTCTTTTTCGCGCTCGGAACACAGCTGGACATCGCAACCGCAAAAACCCTGCTGCTCCCAGCCCTGCTGCTGACCCTGATGATGCTTATCGTCAAATACGCCACTTTCCGTATCTTGTTCCGGCGCGTCGGAGAATCCGCACCTTTCGCTCACGAAACGGGCATGCGTCTGGCCCAGGCCAGTGAATTCTCCCTGATCGTCGCCGTCACGGCCCATGCAAACGGCTGGCTGAACCACACCGCATTCCAGTTCATCGAGCTGGTCACGATTTTATCTCTTGTCTTCTCCGCCTGCGTCGTCACCTCCCGACTCCCGTCGTCGCTGGCCTCAAAAAAAGAACTCAAACAGGATTAACGCATGCCCTTAAAACGCCACCTCGGACTCGCTCACGTCTTCTGCATCGCCACGGGTGCCATGGTCAGCTCGGGAATCTTCGTGCTGCCGGGCATCGCCCATGCCAAAGCCGGCCCGGCGGTGATCCTCTCCTACCTGATTGCCGGGCTGGTCGCCTGCATCGGCATGCTCAGCGCCGCCGAACTGGTCACGGCCATGCCCAAGGCGGGCGGCGACTATTTCTTTGTCACCCGCGGACTCGGCCCCGGCGTCGGCACGATCGCCGGTCTGCTCACCTGGTTTTCCCTCTCCCTGAAGAGCGCCTTTGCCATTGTCGGCATGAGCGCGCTCATCACCGCCTTTCTGCCGGTCAACCGCCATCTGGCGGGCCTGCTCTGCTGCCTGCTGTTCACCGTCCTGAACCTGTTCGGCTCCAAACACGCCGCCCGAACCCAGCTGCTGCTCGTCGCCGGCCTGCTCGCGCTCATGCTCTACTACATCATCCGGGGTGCCCCGCACGTCGCGGTGGAAAACCTGGTCCCCTTCGTCCCGCACGGCGCCGAATCGGTTCTGTTCACCGCCGCGTTTGTCTTCGTCGCCTACGGCGGCATCATCCAGATTTCAAGCATCGCCGAAGATGTCGCCAAGCCGGGCAAAACCATCCCGCAGGGCATGATTCTGGCACTGGTCACCACCACGCTCTTCTACACCCTGATGGTCTGGGTCACCAGCGGTGTGCTCGCGGCCGACAAACTGGACCACTCCCTCACGCCGATCGCCGACGGGGCCGCGGTCTTTATGGGCCCCACGGGCCGGTTCCTGGTTGGCACCGCCGCCCTGCTCGCCTTCATGTCGACCGCCAACGCCGGCATTCTGGCCGCATCCCGCTACCTGCTCGCGCTGGGCCGCGACGAGCTCGCCCCCTCATTTCTCAGCCGCCTCCACCGGCGGTTTAAAACCCCGCACATCGCCATCCTCATCACCTCGGCCTTCATCGCCGTCGCCCTCTTCCTCAAGCTGGACATCCTCGTCGAGGCCGCCTCGCTGGTGCTCATCCTCGGCTTCATCCTCTCGGGCATCTGCGTTATCGTCCTGCGCGAAAGCCACCTCCAGAACTACCGGCCGGCCTTCCGCGCGCCGCTCTATCCCTTCCTGCAGATCATCGGCATCCTCTCCGGCCTGCTGCTGGTGTTTGAAATGGGCGTGATGGCCTTTGTCATCTTCAGCCTGCTCGCCGTCACCGGCTTCACCATCTACCGCTGCTACGGCCGCCACCGCGCCCGGCGCGAATCGGCCCTCTCCCACCTGACCGCCCGCCTGACCGCCCGCGAACTGCTCACCGGCGACCTCGAAGAGGAGCTCAAGCAGGTGCTCCGCGAGCGGGATGAAATCGAGCTCGACCGCCTCGACCACCTGATCACCGAATCCATCATTCTCGACCTGGAACAGGCCGCATCGAGCGAAGAGCTCTTTCAGCTGGTTTCAGAAGTCGCGGCCGAGCGGGCCGGCCTGCCGAGCGAAGAGTTGGATCACAAACTGATTGAGCGGGAGCAGATGGCCAGCACCGTCCTCAGCCCGGACATCGCCGTACCGCACCTCGTCCTGCCCGGAGACCACCGCTTTGAAATCATCCCGATCCGCATCCGCGAGGGAGTGGCCTTCTCCGAGGAAGCCCCCGCCGTCAAAGCGGTCTTCGTCCTCATGGGCACGCTGGATGAGCGCACCTTCCATCTGCGGGCGCTGGCAGGCATCGCCCAGATTGTGCAGGAGCCGGACTTTATCGAGCGATGGACCGCCGCCCGCAACGAGTCGGCTCTGCGCGACCTGCTCCTGCTGGCCAGCCGCCACCGTCAGTGAGTCCGGGGCGGAACATCGGAAAGAACTCCATTGAACCGTGCGATCAGCGCCTCCTGATACGCCCCGGCAAATGTTCCGTTGAGGATCCGCGCCAGGCCTTCGGATCGCAGCTCCGCCCAGCTTCTTACTTCATCGCCGGGAATGATCGGATAAAACAGACAGCCCGCCGCGCGGGCCGCGTCCAGGTCGCCCGTCGCGTCGCCAACCATCACCGCCTGCTCAGGGCCATACCGCCCTTTCATCACGGTTTCGAGCGACTCTTTTTTCGACCCGAGCTCCGCGCCGGCAATCACATCCACAAAACCGGTCAGCCCGGCGTGGTTCCACTCGCGGACCAGCGCGTCTTCGGTCGTTTGCGACACCACAATCAGATCTGCTGCCGTATGCAGCTTTTTCAAACCTTGGAAAACCCCGTCGAACACGGGAAACACAGCCACTTCCGCAATCCGGCGGCTCATCTCGCGACTCCATTCCAGAACGGCCTGAAGCTCCGTCGCCCCGGTTTTCTCAATCCATTTTTCCAGCTCCTGCATACTCAGCGTCGCACCGGAATCGATAAACACCTCCAGAGACTCTGTCGGCAGGGGTTTTCCAATGTTTGGAAGAAATTCATCCAATGTTTGGAAAATTTTCAGGATCAGCTGGAACCGGTTCAGTCCGCGCCAGGGAGAGTATAGGCCAACCCACTCACAGAGTTTTCTGGCCTCGTCTGCGGCAGCTTCCATCCCCCAGAATTCAATGATTCCCGTGTGAAAAATCCCCTGCTTGACCGTCATGCTGTCAAACACGCATCCATCCGAGTCAATCGCCAGCAAAATGTCATGTTTTGCCGCCAAATGTACTAAATCCTTTTTACTCCAGACATCTTTCATAAAGCGCAGGCTACGTGTTTACCGTACACCTGTCGAGAAGCTTGCAGACCCGCAGACAAGTTGCTAATTTCCGCTGAATCATGTCGACGTTCTTAATAACCCTTAAAGGAATATGCCATTTTCTGCCGCCCCAGATCCGCGCAAATACATGGCTGCAGAAAACGGGCACCCGCCTGCTGCTTCAGTGCGGAGCGCTGGATGCCGTTTATTCTGCCCGCTACTACCAAACGATGGTCGAGCCGTATTCCCGCCGAAGCGTTGGCCCGATTGCCCGATCCATTGAAAATTCATTTCATCCCCAATCTGTCATTGATGTTGGCTGCGGATCCGGCGCACTGCTCGTGGCGCTGCGAAAACTCGGCATCAGAAACAGCCTTGGGCTCGACTGCTCAGAAGCCGCACTCGATATCGCCCGCGCCCGCGGACTCGACACGCGCAAATTCGACATTGCCACCGACCAGTTCCTCTATTCCGCGTTCTACGATGTCGCCATCAGCATGGAAACGGCCGAGCATCTGCCGGAGAATTCGGTCGACAACTACATCTCCCTGCTCTGCAGTCTGGCTCCCCTTATCGTTTTCACCGCCGCCAGGCCCGGCCAGAACGGAATTGGCCACCTCAACGAACAATCGCCGGAATACTGGATTGAGAAATTTAAATCACACAATCTGCAGTTAGACGAAACGCTGGTCTCCCGATGGCAGACCGACTGGAAAGCCGCCGGCGTTTCCGATTTTTATACCCGCAACCTCATGATCTTCCGGCGCTGAACTGCTTTAACTTTCCTCCGTACGCAGACGCGGATCGAGGGCGTCGCGCAGGGCGTCGCCGAGCAGGTTGAAAGCGAGAACGAGCAGAAAGATTGCCAGTGTCACAAAGGTCATTTCCCACCAGACGCCCTGCCAGAGTCGCTGGCGCGCGTTGTTGATCATCAACCCCCACGACGGTTCGTTCTGCACACCGATTCCGAGAAAGCTCATAAACACTTCCGTACTGACGGCCGCCGGAAAGCGCAGCGTAAAGGTGACGATGATGACGTGGAAAACGTTGGGCAGGATGTGGCGGAACAGGATGCGCGGCCAGCTCAGGCCCAAGGTATGCGCAGCCTGCACATAGGCCTGCTCTTTATGCTTGATGACTTCCCCGCGAATCAGGCGGCACAGCCCGACCCAGGTCGTCAGCCCGATTCCCAGATACACACCGAGCAATCCGCGCCCCACCACCATGGCAATCGCCAAGATAAACAGCAGACCGGGGATCGAAGCAAACGTGGAATACAGCCAGACCACAAAATCATCGATTCGACCGCCAAAATATCCCGCGAGACACCCGAAAAAAACACCGATCGGGATGGCGATCAGTGCCGTGATGATTCCGACTTTATAAGCAATACGTGTTCCCTGAACGAGGCGATGCATCACATCACGACCCAGCGCGTCGGTTCCCATCCAATGTTCGGAAGACGGCGGTTGGTAGGCGGAGTCCAGATTGGTGCTCTGATAAAACGGTGTCTGGTCCTTCAGCTGATAATACTGATGCACCGCCTCGCCATAGAGCGCGCCGACCGTGTAGAGCACAATGATGCCGAGGCAGACCATGGCAATACGGTTCTTCTTCAACCGCCGCCAGGCATCACTCCACAGACTGTTTCCTTTTTCACTCATTTCAACTTCACCCGGGGATCGACGAGGGCGTAACAGAGGTCTGTCAGCAGGTTGGCGATGACAAACATAAACGCCCCGATCAAAACAATCGCGCGGACCACATCGACATCTGATGAATTGATCGCATTGATGCCAAGATATCCGAGGCCGGGAATTCCAAAGAAACTCTCGAGCAGCAGACTGCCGGTATAAAGAAACGGAATGGCAATCACGACGTTGGTAATGATGGGAATCATCGCGTTCTTAAGCACATGCCGGAACAGGACGCGCGACTTGCTCACCCCTTTGGCACGCGCCGTGCGGACGTAGTCGCGGTGCGCCTCATCGAGCATAATCGTACGATAGAACCGCAGGCTCCCGCCGAGGCCGCTGATCACACCGATCAACACCGGCAGCGCCAGATACTGTACATCCTCAAATCCCCAGATCGGAAACCAGCGCGCTTTAAAAGCGAGAAAATACTGTCCAGCCACGATGTACACCAGATAGTTAACACTCATCAGCGCAACCGAAATGATCACGAAGAAACGGTCCACCCAGGTGTCGCGCCAGAATGCGCACAGCAGGGAAAGCGTAATCGAGGTCACCAGCCCGATCAGGAATATCGGAACGGTCAGCATTAATGACGGGCCGATGCCGTCCGCCAGCAGCTTGCTGACCCGCTGGTTGGTGCTGTGCGACACCCCGAAGTCCAGCTTCGCCAACTGTTTAAAATAGAATAACAGCTGGGAATCGAACGGATTACTCATCCGGCGGCGCAGTTTGATCGACCGAACCTCCAGGGAGGCCGGGCCACCACCCAGTTTAATTTCCGAAGATTGGAAAGTTTTGTGCTCTTTCTTCCAATCCCTGGAAATATCGGGCTGGCGGCTTTCGACAGTCAGCTCGTAATCGCAGTCGTCGCGAAGTTCAAACTTCACCGGAAGCGCATATTCGCCGCCGGCCGCCAGCACAATCATACCGTTGGTGTAAGTGACGCCGTCGACATGCTGCCAGTCGCCCGGCGTGCGCTCGAAGTCAGAGTCTTCATAGGCGCGAGTGGTCACGCTGCGCGGCCCGATCAGCGGGAAGAGCGGCTTGTTGAAACCGCGCAGCTCGTCAAACGCCTCCAGCGTATCGGCCTGCGCATGCGGACCGAGAACTCTCAACGCCGGACTTCCGCCCGCCACGTTGAAGAGAATAAATGTAATCAGGATGACTCCAAGTACGGTCGGAATCATCTGCAACATTCGTTTGGCAATGTAGCGGATCATTTATTCTCCGCCTTCCACTGGTTCCAAAGTTTATTATCGGCACGGCGGTATTTGGTCATGCCGTAGGGAAAGTCGTGAGGCTTGTAGTTTTCGAGCCAGTTGTGCACCAGCGCGTAGCTCATCGGCTGATGCATAAAAATCCACGGACAGTCTTCGATAATTATGTCGGCCATCTGTTTGCAGAGGCGGTCTTTTTCTTCGCCGGGCAGCAGAAAGCGGATTTTTTCGTAGAGCGCATCAAACTCCGGATTGACATAATTGGCGTGATTTGGGCCGGGCGAAACATTGGCGCTGTAAAACAACTGCAGGAAATTCTCGGGGTCAGGATAGTCGGCGACCCAGCCGAGCTGGAAAAGCTGAGCCTGCCTGCGATCCATTTTGTCGAGGAAGGTGGGCCAGTTGTTATAGCTGGCTTTCAGGACAATGCCGACCTGGTCGAACATATCGATCAGCAGGTCAATCTGCTGGCTGGTATCGCCGCCCGCACTGCCGAGCTCGAGCGTCACTTCCAGACGGCGGCCGGTCTCTGGATCAATGCCGTCCGGATAGCCCGCCTCGGCCAGAAGCCGCTTCGCTTTTTCAGGATTATAGGAATAGGCAGTCGGTTCCGGTTTGAATCCGGCCAGCGGATCGGGAACCGGACCGTACACCGGTGTGATACGACCGTTATAGTACTGAACCATCACCTCTGGATTGTAGGCGCAGGAAAGCGCCTGCCGCAGCTTTCTGTTTCTGCCGACAACCGGATCGTCCATGTTGAAACCGATGTAAAACAGATCCAGCGTCGGGCTGGCCAGCAGCCGGATTTTCTGCTTCTGAAGATCGTCAACCAGCTCTTTATCAGGCGTGATCACCACATCCCAGTTATCCCGGGAAATACTGCTGAAGCTGAAATGACCGGACAAAAACATCATCCAGGCCGTTGTCGAGTCGTCGACCACATACTGCACAATGCGATCGAGAAACGGAATCGGTTTTCCTGCGTCTTCGAGCAGACCGGCGGCGCGATCCTGCGCAGAGCCCTCCGTCGGGTAAAGCTCCACCCTGCCCGTTTCGGCCCATTTCGGGTTGCGAACAAACTCAACCCGGTAGTTTCGTTTCCACCTGTGAAGAATAAACGGCCCGGTTCCGACCGGGTGGTTCACAAAATCGTCGCCATAGGCTTCCACCGCTTCGCGCGGCACCGCAAAGCTGTAATGCATGGCAAGGATCCAGAGAAGCTGCGGATACGGTCCGGTTAACTGAATCTGCAGGGTATGGTCATCCAGAGCCCTCAACCCCTCGACAACCGCATCATAATCGGTTGGCTCCGCTTCTGCGGAAGAGGCCCGGAAATCATCGAGTCCGACAATGCGCCTGTTAAAGGCCCAGTAACCCGAGGACGCATTTTTAACGTCCGCGACGCGCTTAATGGCGTAAACAAAATCCTCCGCGGTCAACTCGCGGCCTTTTCCGTCCGGGAAACAGGGATCATCCTGGAAGAAAATACCGTTGCGGATTTTAAACGTATAGGTCAGCCCGTCTTCGGACACGGTTGGCAGGCTTTCTGCCAAAAGCGGCTCCACCTGATAGGGCCGTTTCAGATAAGAGTACTGAAGGAGCCCTTCGTACATGCGGCTGATGACCATCGAAGAAGCAACATCACCCGATTTTGCGGGATCGAAACCCTGGATGCGCGAGGTCTGTCCGTAAAGAACCTGCTCGTCTTCGAAGCGAAGGGTGTCCAGCTCCTGCCGTCCGCAGGACGCGAGCAGCAGGCATAAAAAAACAGCGGACCCCCGGAGGAATACAATCCATCCATGGTTCCGCTGATTCATCGGGCCGAACTTTCTTTATTCTGCTGCAGGAACAACCGGAGTTTCCGGAACAATCGGAATATCGACTGCCGGCTGCTCCACCGGCATGGCTGCCGGAGCTGCAGCGGCCGGAGTTTCTGCCCGGTCCATCAATGATTCATCCGCACTGCCGGCAAACAGCATGCCGAGGATCAGCGTATTGACCAAAAACAGAATTCCAATGCCGACAGTCGCCTTGGTGAGCACGTTGCCGGCACGGGCGCCGAACAGCGAATCATTTCCACCTCCGCCGAATGCAAGGCCAAGGCCTTCGCTCTTGGATTTCTGCAACAGAACCAGTCCGATCAGCGCAAGACTGCAGGCTGCTTCCAGAATAATCAGCAATGTACGAATAAATGCCATCTTGTTTCTCCTAAAGACGTGTTAGGCCGGGAATTTTAGGCTTTAGGAGCCGCTCTGCCAATGACTAATTCATCGGCAGAACCAAATCCTGAAGCCCGCCTTCTTACATGCCGGCTTTGACAATCCCGGCAAAGGACTGGGCTTCGAGAGCCGCGCCGCCGATCAGGCCGCCATCGATATCGGGCTGAGAGAGCAGTTCCGGAGCGTTTGCCGGTTTCATGCTGCCGCCGTACTGAATGCGAAGGCCGTCAGCGGCTTCCTGACCAACCATATCGGCCACAATGCCGCGGATGAAGGCGTGGACTTCCTGAGCCTGTTCGGCAGTAGCGGTTTTGCCGGTACCGATCGCCCAGACCGGCTCGTAAGCAACAACCACGTCTTCAAACTGTTCTGCCGTAATGTCCGCCAGGCTTCCGCGAACCTGTTCTTCAACCACTTTCTCGGTGTTGCCGCCTTCACGGTCTTCGAGCTTTTCACCGACACAAACGATCGGACGCAGGTTTTTGGACAGGGCTTTTTTCACCTTGCTGTTCACGATCGCATCGGTTTCGCCGTAGTATTCGCGGCGCTCGCTGTGGCCGAGGATCACGTATTTAACGAACAGCTCTTTGAGCATGGTGTGAGAGACTTCTCCGGTATAAGCGCCGTCATCCTGGTCGCTCATGTTCTGGCAGCCCAGTTTGATTTCCGTATCGGCGATCAGGTCGCTGACGGTTTTGAGCGCAGTGAACGGAGGACAGACCACGGCTTCCACCCCGACCACATCCGCGAGCTCGAGTTTCAAACCCTCGACGAGAGCCACGGCTTCTTCGACGGTTTTGTTCATTTTCCAGTTACCTGCAACAATTTTCTTTCTCATTAGAATTCTCCTGACTTAATAAAATTTCCCCAAAATGAGCAGGGAATCTACCGAACCAGCCCCGGCAACGCAACGTCCAAAGAGCTAAAAGGCAGTCGCCGAACTCCCGGGATCCAGGGCCCGGAAAAAACGGAAACGGATTTTCCAATGCCTGGAAAATCAGATTTCTTCGTCGTCCTCGTCCTCTTCGGCGACGCGCAGGACCTCTTCAACCGTGGTCACGCCGGCCAGCACTTTTTTCCATCCATCCTCGCGAAGAGTGCTCAATCCATGCCTGAGCGCCTCTTTCTTGATAACGCTGGATGCAGCGCGATCGATAATGAGCGGGCGGATGTGATCATCGACGGCCAGAATTTCATAAATGCCGGTCCGGCCTTTGAATCCGGAGCCGTGGCAGTCGTCGCATCCGACCGGTTCGTAAATGTTTTTGGTCTCAAGCTCCTCGATCGGAAACCCTTCGCCTTTGAGAAAATCGCGTTTCACGTCGTCGATTTCCACCGGCTTGCGGCAGGACGGGCAAAGGCGCCGAATCAGTCGCTGAGCGATGATTCCTTCGACCGATGACGCGACGAGGAACGGCTCGATGCCCATATCGAGCAGTCGGTTGACGCTGCCGGCGGAGTCGTTGGTGTGGAGGGTACTGAACACGAGATGACCGGTCAGCGCGGCGCGAATGGCGATTTCGGCGGTTTCGCGGTCACGGATCTCACCGACCATGATGACGTCCGGGTCCTGACGCAGGAACGTGCGCAGCGCATGGGCGAAAGTGAGGCCGATTTCCGGCTTCATCTGCACCTGGTTGACGCCGGCCATTTCGTACTCGATCGGGTCTTCGGCCGACATAATCCGCTTATCGACGGAGTTGATGGTGTGAAGCCACGCGTAGAGTGAAGTGGATTTCCCGGAACCGGTCGGGCCCGTACAAAGCAGGATGCCGTGAGGGCGGGTGATCATTTTTTTGAGCACTTTTTCGTCGTCCGGCTCCAGCCCGAGCTGACTCATATTGATCATGCCGCTTCCGCGCAGCAGCAGACGAAGGCTGACACTTTCGCCGTACACGGTGGGCATGGTGGACACACGAACGTCGATTTCCTCGCCCTGGATGCGCAGGCTGATGCGCCCGTCCTGCGGCAGTCGTTTTTCGGCGATATCCATGTTGGCCATCACCTTGATACGGGAAATAATCGAGGACTGGAAGCGCTTGAGCGTAGCCGGAACCGGCGTCTGGTGCAGCACGCCGTCGATGCGGTACCGGATGCGCAGGTCGACCTCCATCGGCTCGATGTGAATATCGGTGGCGCGAGTCTGGTGCGCTTCCCAAATAATCTGGTTGACAAATTTTACGACCGAGGCTTCCTGGTCGAGATCGTTGAGGTCCTGCTTGAGCAGTGTGTCGCCGTCGAGGTCGATGCGGTCGTCGTCCTGCATCATGCGGTCGAGCGTTTCGGCCCCCACGCCGTAAAGCTGTTTGGCGGCGGCGGCGATATCCGTCGCCGGGCTGAGCACCAGACGAATGCGCCCGCCGGTCACCAGCCGCATGGCATCGATCAGCCCGGGCTGCAGCGGGTCGGCCGTAGCGATATGAAGCGTTCCGTCTTCAGCAGAAACCGGAATAATATTGTATTGAAAGACCGCTTTCGGAGGGACCCGGCTGAGAACGTCCGCTGCGATCTCAGGCTGTTTCAGCCGCATAAACGGCAGATCCATTCCTTCCGCCAGCTTTTCGAGGAACAGTTCTTCCTTGATTCCTGTCTGCTCCACCACCGTTTCGGGAAGACCGATGGTCCCGCCTGCCAGTTCCGACATCAGGGATTCCACCTGTTCCTCCCGGAACAGTCCGGTCTGCTGTAGCAGTGCGGCAAGCTGGCTGTTTTGCATAAGTTTCGCTCCGTTTAGCGAACAATACCGGTTTCTGAGCTGCGGATAAAATCGAGAAGGTATTTAACTTCCGGGGTCTGCGGCACATCGCTCTCTATCATTTCGAGCGCGTCCGGCAAGGCAAGCTTTTTGCGGTAGAGAATACGGTAGGCCTGCTTGATCGCGGCCCGCGATTCTTCAGAAACACCGCGGCGCTCCATGCCGATCTTGTTGAAGCCGCGAATCTGCACGTCCAGTCCGTCGGCAATCATGAACGGCGGAATATCTTTGGTTGCCTTGGTATAGCCGCCGAGAAACGCCATTTTGCCGACGCGGCGGAACTGAACCACGCCGCACAGCCCCTCAATAATCGCAAAATCCTCCACAATGACGTCACCGGCCAGCTGGGTGCCGTTGGCGATGATCACTCCGTTGCCGATTTTGCAGGCGTGAGCCACATGGCTGTAGGCCATCAGCAGGCAGTCGGAGCCGACTTCGGTCATTTCACCGTCATGAGTTCCTGCATTGATGGTGACGCATTCGCGCATCACGGTGCGATCCCCGACAACGACGCCGGGGGCACCCCCTTTATATTTAAGGTCCTGCGTTTTGCCGCCGATGCGGGCAAACGGGTGAATCGTACATTCACGTCCGACCGTCGTGCAGCCATCGACAACAGCGTGAGCCATCAGCTCGGTGCCGTTACCGATCTTGGCGTGAGGGCCGACGACACAGTAAGCGCCCAGTGTAACGTCTGCGCCCAGCACGGCTCCGTCTTCGACAATTGCGGTAGGATGAATACTGCTCATGGGAATTATCCTGCAGAACTGAACATCAGGTCCGCCGACGAGGCGAGCTGGTCGTCGACAAAGGCTTTTGCGTGCACCTTGGACAGGCGGGGCTTGGCCTTGATGATTTCAATTTCCATACGAAGCTGGTCGCCGGGCACCACCGGACGGCGGAAGCGGGCGTTGTCGATGGCTGCAAAATAGGAGATTTTGCCTTCGCCGCCGAACATGCGGTTCAGCAGAATTCCAGCCACCTGCGCCATGGCCTCCATCTGCAAAACGCCGGGCATCACCGGCTGGCCGGGGAAATGGCCCTGAAAAAACAGCTCGTTAAAGGTGAGGTTTTTGATTCCAACAATCCGCTTTTCGTCGTCGCATTCAATGATGCGGTCAACGAGCATGAACGGATAGCGATGCGGCAGAATCTTTAAAATTTCACTGGCTTCAAGTGTCGGCATAATATTTCGGCTCCTTCGTTTAGAAAATTCAAAATAGACGATAATTATCAGCGAAACCCTGCGCGGGTTCAACGCTTAAGCGTAGATTTGTCCATGGCCTCCAAAGCCGGACATCCCTCGGCAACACGCCACGTATGCGGGAAATTGCGGCACTGCTCCGGCCGGGCATCATAAAAAGCGCAGCCCTCATCCGTCAGAAAGACACACCGCCCGTCCTCATACTCCGTCAGGCTCAATTGGCGCCGATTGGACGCCAGCACGGTATACTGTTCAATAAAGTCTTCCTCGCTCAATCCGGTGGCCGCGGCCATGCGGGAAATATCCCCGTCTGTGAGCAGCACATGCCCCGGCCAGCGGCAGCAGGTGCCGCATCGCTGACATATAAATGAACGCTCTGTTGTTTCTGCTGTCATAAAAAGCCATCTGACTATTCGCGGTGAATAGTTTGACATAACCTTTGTTAAATATGAAGATTCGCTCCTGTTGCCGGTGTGGACTTCGCACAGGAAAAGCATAACTACATGGAGAATTCTGACATGACTAAAACCAAATACGCCAGCCTTTTCATCATTGCCATTGCATCCATCGCATTCTGCGCCGGGTGCTCCAAAGAGTCCTCTGCCGCGCCCGGAGCAGAAGAAATCGATCTGACACAGGTGCCGGATCTTTTCGAAAACCCGCTCCAGCCCAATCCCCTGGCTCCCCAGCCGGAAGATGTGATTGCCACCGTTGACGGCCAGGACATCACCCACGGCGAAATTATGCAGGCCGTGCAGAACACCATGCAGCAGCTGAGCCGCCAGATGCCTCCGCAGCAGCTTTCGCAAATGTACGGACAGATCTACAAAAACATGACCGACCAGCTGATCGCCAACGTTTTGATCACCAAAGCGACCGAAAACTCTGACCTGGCAGTCAGCGACGAAGAACTCAACGAAGAACTCGACAAGATCAGAACCAGCGCACCGGAGGGAAAAACCCTTGAAGAAGCACTGGCCGAAAACAACATAGACTTTGCGGAATGGAAAGAAAACCTCCGCACACAGCTGCTGATCGGGAAGTTCGTTGAAGGGAAAACGGCCGATATCGCCGAAGCAACTCCCGCGGAAGTCGCCACTTTCTATCAGGAAAACATCGACCAGTTTAAAGCCCCGGAAAGCGTAGAGGCCAGCCACATCCTTCTCTCATTCACAGAGGACGACACCGACGACACCAAAGCTGAGAAAAAAGCGAAGCTTGAAAAAATCAAAGCCGACATTGACGCAGGCGCCAGTTTCGAAGAGCAGGCCAAAGCAAACTCGGACTGCCCGAGCAGCCAGCGCGAAGGCAGCCTCGGCAGCTTCGGACGCGGCCAGATGGTTCCGGAATTTGAGGAAGCAGCCTTCTCCCAGGAAGTGGGAACAATCAGCGATATCGTGGAAACGCAGTTCGGCTACCACCTGATCAAAGTGACCGACCACCAACCGGAAAGCACCCGTACGCTCGAAGAAGTAACCGAGCAGCTCCAGAACTACCTGACCAGCCAGAAAAAGCAGAAAGCCCTGATCGCCTACATCGATACTCTGCGCGAAAAAGCAGACATTGTAATGCACGAGCCGAATCTGGACTCCGGGACTGCTGCTGAAGAAGTAACTGAATAGCCGCTCTTCCCGGCTCACAAAAAAAGCGTCCCTTGCGGGGCGCTTTTTTTTTGGATCCGCCTAAAGCGTTCGTTTAACTGACCCGCGCGGTACGGCGGAACTTCGCCTGGAACAGCAGCCGCCAGACCATCCAGAGCGCTTCAAAAATAATCTTATTGCTCATTTTTGACGCACCGGAGTGACGCTCCTCAAACACAATCGGCACCTCTACGATCCTGTACCCTTTCCGCCATGCCAGATGGTTCAGCTCGACCTGAAAGGAATAGCCGTTCGAAACAATCGCATCCAGGTTGATCGATTCCAGCACACAGCGGCGGAAACACTTGAAGCCCCCGGTCGGGTCCGTCAGAGGAAGACCCGTGATCAGCTTCACGTAAATCCCCGCACCACGGCTGAGAATCAGGCGATGCAGCGGCCAGTTAATGACACGAATCCCGCCGACATAGCGCGAGCCGATCGCCAGCTCCGCTCCCTGTGCCGCCTCCTGGATTGCAGGAATATCTTTCGGGTTGTGAGAAAAATCGGCATCCATCTCAAAAACGAATTCATAATCGCGGGCCAGCGCCCACTTAAACCCGGCGATGTATGCCCGGCCCAACCCGTCCTTTTCCATCCGATGCAGAACATGGATACGCTCATCCTTCTCCACCATCTGATCAATCAGACGCCCGGTTCCGTCCGGAGAGTTGTCATCCACAAATAAGAGATTCACATCCGGCGCAGCGTCGAGCACAGCCTGAGCAATCGGCTGCACATTCTGCGCCTCATTGTATGTCGGAATAATGACCAGCGTCTTTTCCATAATAGAAAAATATTACTTCACAGGACATCTTTAGGCAAGCTGGACTCTCTTTAATGTTGCACTCTCGGTTCAATTACACAATATTACCCGCCCTTTGCTTTTCGGGGCGTAGCTCAGCCTGGCTAGAGCGGTTGGTTTGGGTCCAACAGGTCGCACGTTCGAATCGTGTCGCCCCGACCATTTCTTTTGCAAATTCCCGGCTCTTCCCCAAAGACGGGGGAAAGGGCGGATTTTTATTAACCACATAAGACTCATTCCGAAAGAAGGAGCCCAATCACCTGCTAGCCAGGTTCGAACACAGACGCTCTACGACATAAGCGGGTGTGTTACCTTTTCCAATTTCTAACTCCTTTTTGGTTGTTATAGCGTTTCAAAATGAAGTGTAGCCGTTCAGGGCAGGCAGAATGCCTGCGATACGTACCGCAGGCTTCCAGCCTGCTTGTTTAGAAACGGCTACACCTTTTTTGAGTTTGCTCTAATGGGAGAAACCCTGAAGCTGGGCAACGCACAAACAATCGCTATGTTGAATTATTCTTATTGAGTTTAAATACCCAATAGCTTCAGCTTTTGGAACTCATAATTACTCATGTGCACCTTTCAGAAATAAATATTTGTTTGTCAAAGGATAGGGTGAGCGACCTCAGTGGAGGTCGCCGTCGGGAACCACATATCTGCTTTTACCGATTCCTGGAAACATATCAGCTGGCCTTGTATTTTTGGCGCGGGTGGGTTTTCAAGGGATACTTGGACAACAATGCTCCTGTTTTACAGAGCTCTTCAATGTACTGGCGAACCGTTGCTTCTTTACGGTTGAGTAAACCAGAGAGTTGCGTTGCAGAGAGCTCTGCAACACTGCACAGCTCTATGATAGCCGTCTTAACATGTTCTCTGGACGAACGTTGCGTAGATGAAACAGGCTCAGCGATAGCTTCCAGCTCATCTCTATTAGAGAGCTCACCGGTCTTATCAGAGAGCTTATCAGAGAGCTCCGCCTCAACAGCGGGCTCTGCAGACCCTCCTGATAATGCGTCTTCAGCCACCGGATGACAGCCCGGAAGGAAGTAGTACTTCCCTCGCCCGGTGCCGTCAGATTCTAGAAAATCCCGGTCTACAAGGTCATGAAGAACCTTGGACAGATCATGAGGGTGTTCATTGGTCATTTCCACCAGCCGGGAGTGTGTCAAGCTACCCTCAATCAGGGCGGCGACCAAAGCAATACGATGAGTTTCCGGCAATGAATAAAAGGGCTGTCCAAATGCTTCCGCTAAGCTTTCTTCTTCCGGGTTTTATTTTTTGGTTTCTGGTTGGCGCGTTCGGATTTGATGCGCTCCAATAAGGCAGTGGCGGAGTTTTCGCCGGTGATGAGGTCGGAGTTTTCTTTGCGCCACTGCTCGGTGAGTTCGCCGCGGAAGGCTTTGGCGAGAATGGATTGTGTCAGATGGTTGACGTGCCCCTGCGCCTCCGTCACCCGCAGATCCACTTGATCCGCAAAGGCAAACAGCTCTTCCACCCGTCGAACGATTTCGGCTTGTTCTGGCAATGAAGGAATATCTAAATTTAGTTTTTTAAACTTCTTTAGGTTCACTTTCTGCTGAGCAACACCCCCAGAAATATCGAACACCTTTGCTCTAAAACATTCCGACATCATTGAGTAATAAACAAAGTTAGTCGTAGCTTTTGATTCATCAACGGAAAGTTTGATGCAATCTGCAGTAATAACGGCCTTGGGGCGATCTAAGGGATATATAGCCACATCGCCGGGAGGGTCTCCCATCTTGGTGATTAAAATATTCCCAGGCTCAACACGATGAGCTTTGAGTTCGTTGAATTTTGAGGTACTGACAAATTTTGTCCCCTCACCACCAAAAGAATGAGCCCTAATTTCACGTACAAAAACAAGCGGGTGACCATGGTCTCGATAATCAGTAACTTTTAGATTACTACCAAACGGCCCAATACCGAGAGAGTACTTTTTTTCGCAAGCAAGGTCTTCGATTAAAAAAGGGTTCCAGTCAAAAGCAACCTTGTTCTCCTTTCTCCACTCCTCGGTGAGTTTGCCGGAGACGGCGGCGGCGAGGACGGATTGGCGGAAGCGTTTCAGGATGGCGGGGAGGCCGTCGAGGCGGGTCTTTACGGAGTCCACCTGCGCCAGCAAATCATCCAGCCGCGTCGCAATCTCTTTCTGCTCTGCCAAGGGAGGGAGAACAAAAGGCAACGTCTTTGCAGTTGCTCCGGAAATTTCCTTAAAGGTAGTTCCTGTACCCAAGCTTTCGGCAAGGTCTCGAATACTTCTGAAATAGAAATACGCATAAGACGAATCAACACCATTGGGGAGCACAAAATTTTTAAACCCCTGATTGGTCGAAATTTCATTCGCGGCAACCGCTACATATCCGATCGGAGCACGACTACTAAACAGAATTGAACCTTTGGGCATTAATTTTGCAGAAGAACTGTCATAGCCAGCTTGGCTTAAATCACGCGCTCCATGTGAAATAAACTTCTGTTTGTAGCCGCTCAAATCCGCAGGAGTGAGCCAAGCAATGCCAGATCCGGGTTCTGCAAAATTATCAGGATTTCCGGCCTTTGGAGTTCCGCCCGCAATCACATCCGCAATCATGCCGACCTGACAATCACTCCATTCTTTGGGGATAGACGCCTCGCTCATTCGCCGACCTCAGCTCCAATGCCAAGTACTTCGGCGAGCATGGTTTTCTGGGCGGCGGCTTTGTCGGAACAACAGAGGGCGGAGAGGAGGCCGTCGAGTTCGCGCAGAGCTTCGGTCAGCTCGCCCATGGCTTTGGCGGCCAGCTCATCGGGTTCGGGCAGATCAGCGGCATCGACGCTGTCCTTATCTTTAATCCATGAAATATCGAGCGAGTCGCCTTTAGTATCGCGAATCCAGTCGCGGTCAAAGCAGCGCCACCGACTGTTATCCGCAGATTGCTCAGAGTCCTCAGATGTAAACGACCATTCACCTTCGGTACGTTTGGACGTTCCGTCGGCTTTTTTTCCGTAGACCTTTTCAAACGGCTTGAGATGTTCTTCGCCGAAGGGTGTGCGCTTGCCGAAGCTGGGCATGTTGTTGCGCAAGTCATAGACCCACACCTTCTTTGTATTGCCTTCGTCCGTTTCGCCACGGGTGAAGAAGAGGACGTTGGTTTTGACGCCCTGGGCATAAAAGATGCCGGTGGGCAGGCGCAGGATGGTGTGCAGGTTGCATTTGTCCATCAGGTCGCGGCGCACATCAGTACCGACGCCCGCCTCAAACAGGACGTTATCGGGCAACACAACCGCGGCGCGTCCGCCGGGCTTGAGGCCGTTATAGATATGCTGCAGAAAAGTCAGTTGTTTGTTGGAGGTTTTGTAAGTAAAGACCCGCGTTGTATTACCCCCGCCTTTAGCGGTTCCAAACGGGGGATTGCTGAGAATAATCGTGCTGGGCTTCAAGTTCTCTCCGGCCTGTCCCAATGCGTTGCCGAGATGGACCACGCCCTCGGCATCGCCTTCCATTCCGTGCAACAGGCAGTTCATAAGTGCAAGGCGACGGGTATCGGGGACGAGTTCAATGCCGATGTAGCATTCTTTGCGCTGCCGTTTCTGCTCTTTCGCGGACAGGTCATAAAGATCGTCGGTATTGCTTTTGATGTAGCTGTCGGCGGCAATCAGGAAGCCTGCGGTTCCGGCGGCCGGGTCCTGAATGGTTTCGCCGGGCTGCGGCTTGATGCAGCGAATGATGGAGTCGATCAGCGGGCGCGGCGTGAAATACTGTCCGGCTCCGGATTTGGTTTCGTTGGCGTTTTTTTCGAGCAGGCCTTCGTACAGATCGCCGAGGCCGTCCTGCTGGGCGGAAAACCAGTCGATCTGGTCGAGGTTTTTAATGAGCTGTTCGAGATGTTTGGGTTCGCGCAGACTGGTTTGGGCATCGTTGTAGATGGCGAGAATGAGCGGGTCGGTGACAACGGTTTTTCCATCGGCATCTTTTCCGGATGAGAGCGTCAGCAGGATGCGTTTGTAAGTATCAAGTAGATTGACTCCGCTCAATTTCCGCAGGTCGGCCCAGCGGCATCCTTCCGGCAGGCGATGGTCATAGGTTACACTTTGATTCAGCACCTGCTCGTTTTCCATCTTCATGAAAAGCAGCAGAACAAGCTCGGTGACATAGTGGGAATAGTTGATGCCGTCGTCGCGCAGAATATCGCACTGGTTCCAGAGTTTTTGGACAATGTCGTTTTTTGTCATATTAAATAGTTCGGAGTTTCGAGTTCAGAGTTGTCGGCAGTTAGCCACGAAAGGACACAAAAAAGCACAAAGACAGCTATTTGCAAGCAAACGAATGGGCACTTTGTGACTCACGAATGAGACACAACGCGCGTTGTGAATCGTTTTCTCTTGTTTTTGATCCACAAATAAGCTTATGAATCATCCGTGAGCCACAACCGTAAAAACCACTATATAAGGTAGTTTCCCTGCGATTCATAGCTTGCTTAAAACTACATATTGTACTCATTAGAATGCCCGATAGCCTTCTGCCACGTTTAACAAATCAGCATATCCGTACACCGCAGGTTTTCTGCCGCGAGACTCCTGCCAAACCTGAAGAATGCCTTCTTCTCTCAGAATCCGCAAAATTCGAGTCGCAGTTGGCTTGGGGATGCCGGAGGCCTTAATAAAGTCCGTGCTGTTGAAAATGGGCTGCTCAAAAATCCATTCGAGGGCATGAATCGAAAACTGGGAATGTGAGATATCGGCAATTTTCAGCTTCATCCGGTTGTAAAGATCCAGTACCGCATTGGCTTTTTTAAGGTTGTGTTCCGCTTGAACACGTACAGCCTGAAGGAAAAAAGCACACCAACCGGTCCAATCGCCGTCTTTGGATATGGCCAGCAGACGGTCATAATATTCGTCCCGGTTGGCATCAAAATAGGCGCTGATATAAAACATCGGGCGCTGAATCAGTCCAACCTGCTGCATAAAGAGCGGAATACACATTCGACCCAGGCGGCCATTTCCGTCCAGAAACGGATGCAGCGACTCAAACTCTGCATGAAGAATAGCGAGCTGAATCAAACGGTCTGGAGCCGACGAATTGATGTATATATCCCAGGCGCCCATCGCATCATTCAAATCACCGGCTGAGATTGGAATGAAACGTGCTTCCTCCATGGAACATCCATGAGGCCCGATCCAGTTGGGAATTTTTCGATATTCACCCGGCGACTTTCCTTGGCCGCGCACACCGTCCAGCAAGATGCGGTGGACTTCCTTAATAACCCGCTGGCAAAGAGGCATCTCCTGCAGTCGTTCCTCCGCATAGCGCATGGCCTTGCGGTAATTCAGAACTTCCTTGATGTCTTCACGCTTTTCTTCCGGGACTTTCTTCCGCCCGCCTTCCGCCTCAAATTCGAGCACCTCGCCCATGGTCGCCTGAGTTCCCTCGATTTTGGATGAAAGTACCGCCTCCTGCGTCGTTAAGGGACTCAGCAAAACCGAGGCATTGGGAATGGCGGAAAGCACCCCATCATAACGAGCCACAGCAGAACTGGCCGGGCCAATGAGAGGAAGGAGATGCTCCAAGTTCAAAGAGTGAGGCGGAAACTTGCCCACATGATATTTTACTGCACTCATTTAATTCCGATCCAAATCCTTTAGTTAAAATGGCCTGCCTTTTACCCAACCTCGATACATTTTGGCTATTTTCAGCATAATAAACTACACGGCCTCATTCCAAAGCGAAGCTGAAAGCGTTTCGAGAACCGGTTCGAGCTGCTTATGCAGGATGATGTTCAACCGATTGGCTCCGCCGTCATTAGAAAAAATGTCGTTGACGGTTTGCTGGTCCAGCACCATCTCGTAGTTAAGTTGTTTGGCCAGTCGATCGAGCCATTTGCGCTGCACTGTGGTCCAGTGGCGCATAGAGTGGATTTTTTCCATGGCCGCTTCGACACGCCGGTCGAAAGGAATCAATGCTTCCCCGATGGCTGCCTGCCGAATATAGCCAACAATACCCGCAGCGATTTCCTGATTGGTTTCTCCCCGCCAGGCCGCTTTGAGACTGGATTCGGGAAACCCGTTCTGATCCAGATAGAGACGCACTTCTTTGAGTTGCTTGCGCGTGAGATCTTTGGGGCGGTTGACTACGGTGGAAAGCGCAATGGATTCATTCAGGTGGCTTTTCACAAATTCGGAAAACTCCTGCAGGTAGTCTCCCGGCCGTTCATGAACACCAAAGTTCTGCTCTTTGCCGATCAGTTCGTCTTCATGGTGTGAAATAATCGGATGACTGTCCGTTCCAATCAGCGTTTTTACGTCGTCGAGCTGCTGAACAAATCCTGCATGTGTTCGCAGAAACTCTGCTGCTTTTTCCGGCCCGATCTCATGAAAGTGTCGATGAAGCTCGGCTGGCTCAACGCCCCAGATGCCTTCCAGCTCGTTGAGCTTGTCGCGCACTTTATCGTTTCGCTCCGCTTTTTTGTGTGCTTTGCGCAGGACTCGCAGGACCTTCTGGTTAATCTGGTCGAGCACGTCGTCCGCATGACTATGCTCTGCATCCGCCAGTGCGGCATGGCAGTCGGGATTCAGCAATTCCTGAATCAGCTGATCCAGAGATATGTTCGGGTTCTTCACGATGGGCTTCATGGTGGAGACTTCGTCCAGCGCAGCATAAAGGTCTACCGGGTCATAAATCTTAAATTCTGTTTTGCCGATTTCATCGCATTTGCGCGTTGCGCGCCCGACCATCTGCTCATAAAGGATGCGGGAGCGAACCCGGCGCAGAAAAACGAGATGGCAGATTCTGGGAACATCCACACCGGTGGTCAGTAGATCGACCGTAATGGCAATAGAGGGATAGCGTTCCCGCTTGAAGCGCCGGATCAGTTTGTCCACCTGATCACTGGCTCCTGTGATTTTACGAACGGCCTTTTCGTTATAGTCCTCGCCGTAGAGTTTCTTGAACTGCTTGTCCAATTGAGTTTTAACCTTGTCCGCGTGCAGATCGGTTACGCAGAAGATCAGCACCTTTTCCTCGCCAAAGGGATCTAATTCTTCCGCGAGTGCTTCGCAGATAACCCGATTAAAGTCGTCCGCAATGACCCGCCGGTTAAATGAATCGATTTCAAAGTTCTGCTCGTCTTCCAGCTCGGCGGTATCCACTTCGCCGGATTTCATGTTAACGACTTCGACTGTTTCGCCCTTTTCGAACTGGATACCGTTTTCAGAAAGATAGGTGCGGTAGCGGATCGGAGGTTCATGATCACGCAGCCAATCATCTGCGACGGCTTCGCGATACGTGTACGTGTAAACAGGCTTGCCGAAAATATCGGTGGTGTGTTTGGCCGGGGTGGCAGTCATGCCGATTTTAACGGCATCAAACCAATCGAGCACCCGGCGGTACGTTGAAAGGTACTGCGCCTGATCACGGAACTCGATTTCACCATCGGTCATTTCCTGATCCAGCGTATAGCCGCGATGCGCCTCATCAACGATGATGCAGTCGAACTCATCGACGCAAAGTGAATTGTCAGAGCGGAAAAGCCGTTTAACCATGGCCTGTACCGTAGCGACCTGTATCCGGGTTTCGGCTTCCGGAGCCATATCGCCCAGTTCTGCAATATTGTAGATTTTCGATAGCGGGGAGTTTTGCTCCAGAGGGGCTTCATCAAAGAAATCCTGCGCCTGTGTGCCCAATGTGTTGCGATCTACTAAAAAGAGAATGCGTTTGAAGCGTTCCGCTTTGAGCAGACGATACATCAGCCCGATGATGGTGCGGGTTTTGCCAGTCCCGGTGGCCATTGCCAGCAGGCATTCTGTCTTTCCCGCCTCCAACCCCTCTTCCACCTTGCGAATGGCCTTTTCCTGATAGTCGCGCAGCTTTAAATAGGCAAAGCCTTCGTTGCGCAATGCGTCATGAGCCTCGGTCTTGCTTCGAGCCAGCCGGTCGAGCAGTCCTTCCGGACTGTGGAAGCCCTGCAGCGGCTTTTTTAGGTTGGCAGATGCACGTACGTCCCGAAACCAGGTGCCCGACTTTTCTTTCAGCTGTTTGACAAACGGTTTCCCGTTGCAGGAATAAACAAAAGGGATTTGGAAGGTGCCGGAGTCGCCGTCTGTCCAGGCACGATTTTGCCCGGCCAGTCTCCATGCGGCATAGTGGTCGCCTTCGATACGGAATCCGGCGGCATACCGTTCGGCCTGTGGTATTTTGCCCGCCACATTGACGTTTTCGCGTTTCGCCTCCACCACAGCAATGGGAGTCATGCCGGAAAACAAAACATAATCAGCTGACTGCCGACCAACCGTTGGCCATTCGGCTATCGCTTTGTTTTTGCGGGGTTCCGGGCGGGCACCCTTGCTGTAGGTCAGTTCCTGCGTATCGGCTTCCCATCCGGCGGCAATCAGTTGCTGGTCAATCAGGATGCGAGTCAGCTCCTCGTTCAGATCAACCTGACCGGATGCTTTGCGGGCATTTTTAGTCGCAGCACGCACAGCTTTCGCATCGAGCTGGTCGCGCAATGCCTGCAGCTGTTTTTCATAATCAGCCTGCATATTGGCAAGCTTCGCCTCATTTTCTGAGGCAAGGGCCTCAAAGGTGCGGGCATCCTCATCCATTTTTTCGGCGAGGACTTCAAACTCCTTCTTCTCTCGGGCCACCAGTTCGGCCAGTTCATGGCTGGATTCGATTTCCTGGTTTGCATCTGTCAGCGATGCTTTGAGCTGTTCAATCTGCTTCTGCAGTTCCCGCAAGCAAAGACTCGGGTCTTTCGGCGGGACAAACGGCCCCGGCTTAAATTTATCCCCATTTGGCCCGAACGTGCGGTGAAACCAAATCGCAAGAACTCTCGCCAGCTTGAGACCGTTCATGGCTTCGCGGTGCTGTGTGTGAAAACCGTGCGTTGCCTTGTTGCCCTCAATGCGCAGTGTATGGAACAGCTCACGAACCTCGTTATCCAGACCAACCTGTCTATTCAGTCGATACAGTAAATCTGCCTGTTTGGCCTGTTCGTCGAACGTAATCCCGCACCGGGCGGCCATATCGCGCGCAAACGCCTCTCCAAGCTGGCGAAGTTTAATCAGTGTTGTATTCGGATCGCGGGCGAAAACCGCCTCAGCCATAGAGGCGAGTTGCAAAAATATGGGGTCATGATCTTTCAGGAATTCAAAATTCCCTATCTGATTGTCTGCCGCCTGCATTTCTGTCATTCACTCCATAATGGTGCACAAATTACAGGCATTCTATGCAGGTTTTGCGGAGATTGGAAGAACGTGCATGAAGTTTTCCGAAGTCTGAAAAGCAGGCTAAACCTGCCTCCATAATTTTCCAAGGCTTGGTAAAGAAGCAGGGAGATCAGCCGATTTACTAAGCACGAAGTGGAGCGGGTGACCTGAGGCGCATGCGCCGAAAGTGCTTTCGTATTCCGAAAGACAACGGACCCTGAACCGGTGAATTCAGAAGATCAAAAATGCCGTTTTTGAAATGCCCGGCCGGAACCGGATTTCAGGTAGGATTCGAAATGCCTCGCCCTCAATTCATTATCAAACCCCACATACGTTCGTATCTTCCATGGGCGACGGGATTTGGTAGAGGAAACAGAACCCTCATTATGCTGCTGCAGCCGGGCCAAAACATCTTTGGTAACGCCAACGTAAAAATGCGCTACCTGATTTTCGAGAATGTAGACATACCACATAATCTGGCCAGCCTAGCCGAAGCACTCAGTGGAGAAAAGGCCCGCTTTCGGGCTCTTCCTCAAAGACGGGGGCAAGGGCGATCCCTGACTGCTAAGGTAGCAGTTGGAATAAAAAGGAGATCGCTATGCCCCAAGAGAAGATAGACCTGGTCGGCCCCGGCATCAAGGTTCATTCCGTAGTCCGCCACGGTGGCGTGATGATTCATGCCGAGTACGTTGGCCCGGTGGCCTGTCCGCAATGCAGTTCAGAGCAGCTGCGCACTAAGGATCGATTTGTACGGAAGCTGCGTCATGAAAGCATTGGAACGAAAAACACCTGGCTGTACTTGACGCTGCGTAAATATCGCTGCGAAGACTGCAGACGCTATTTTAGGGCCCGAGTGCCCGGCCTGCTGCCGTACCGGCGCAGTACCGAGATGTTCCGTCAGGAGATCTTTATGGATCACCGTGACGGCATCAGCCAGCAACAGCTGCATCGTCGGCGAAAGATCGGATCCGCTACTGTCGAGCGGTGGTTTCATGACCATCTGGAGCTTAAAGAGAAGATGTTTTCCAGCCGGTTGTGCCCGACGGTTCTGGGTATTGATGAACACTTCTTCACCAAGAAGCAGGGATACGCAACGACCTTCTGTGACCTGCAGAAACATCGGATATTCGAGGTAGCCAAGGGACGATCGGAGCACTCCCTGCATAGCGCTCTGATGCGAATGAAAGGCCGGGAACGGGTTCAGGTGGTCTGCATCGATCTGTCTTCAAGCTACCGGGCCTTGGTAAAGCAATACTTTCCGAATGCCCTGATCGTAAGCGACCGGTTCCATGTCGTGCGCACCGTCATCCGCCATTTCCTCGACACATGGAAGCTACTTGACCCTGTAGGGCGTAAAAACCGTGGGCTGCTATCGCTGATGCGCCGAAAAAGCGGCAATCTGCATCCAGACCAACAGGCCCGTCTGGAGCGATATTTTGAGCAGAACCCAGCGATTGGTATGGTGTACAAGGCCAAAGAGGAGCTATGCGAACTGCTTAACCAGAAGCATCGAACACAAAAGGATTGCCGGCCGCTAATCTCACGCCTGCTGTACTGGATCGATCAGCTGCGCAACAGTCCATTCGAGCCGTTGCGCACGCTGGGGGCCACATTGAGTTCCTGGCGCGATGAGATCGCCCGGATGTGGAGGTTCACCCGCAACAACGGCATTACAGAAGGCTTCCATACCAAGATGGAGCTGATTCAGAGAAGAGCCTATGGCTTCAGGAATTTCGACAATTACAGATTGAGAGTAATTGTGATGTGTGGTTAATAAAAATTCGCCCTTGCCCCCGTCTTTGGGGAAGAGCCCGCTTTCGCCAAAGGCTTCAGCGAGACAGCCTTCGTATTTCATTTCACTCAATTGCGAAGGCTGGAGCGGGTGAAGGGAATCGAACCCTCACAACCAGCTTGGAAGGCTGGGGCTCTACCATTGAGCTACACCCGCGTGAAGAGTCGAAGAAACTACTAAACTCGTGCACAGAATCAAGTCTCTTCTTTTTAAAACTGTGCCTGTGATTCCGGCGGAGGAAACATCAGCCTTTCAGGCGCAGTAAAATGTCCATGGCCTGCCGCTGCATTTCGAGGACGCGTTGCTGCGAAGCGGCTTCGTTGTAGCAGCGGAATTCAGGCGCATTTCCGGACGGGCGCAGGTGCAGAACTTCCATGGACTGGAAGGTGATGCGCAGGCCGTCGGTGCGGTCCATGCCCTCCACGCGGCCGAACCGGTCGCCGAAGACTTCTTCGACCGCCGCTGCGTCTTTGAAGCGTTCAATGATTCTGGCGCTCTCTTCGGTCGGGAAGTTCTGGATGCGGTCGGAGGCGGTAAAGCGCTGCGGCAGATCGGTCAGCAGGCCGGAAACCGATTTGTTCTCCTGGATGGAAAGCAGAATGATGCTCAGCACCGGCAGAACCGCGTCGCGCGTGGGAAGAGCCTTCAGGCTTTTTCCAAACATGGGAAGATCGCTGTTGGTCAGAAAGCCGCCGTTGGCTTCGTAGCCGACAACGCCTTTGCTTCCGGCCTCAACCGCTTCGTTCATGGAGGCGATCACGAAGGGGGAGCCGATTTTTGTGCGGCGCACGTCAGCAAACCATCCGGTTTTTTCAAGGGCGGTATTGCAGCTGACCGGAGTGCTGACCGAGTCGGCGCCAAGATACCGGGCGGCAAGGATGCCCGCGATGTCGCCGCGCAGCCAGGCTCCGGCCTCATCGCTGATGAGCGGCCGGTCGCTGTCGCCGTCGGTGGAAAGGATGGCGTCGAAGTCCTGCCCGGCGGCCCACTGTCTGGCGAGAGCAACGTCTTCTTCGCGGATGGCTTCGGTATCGACCGGAATAAAGGTGTCGGACCAGCCGAGCGGGGTTACGTCCGCACCGAGGCCTTCAAAAATCCGGACGATCATTTCGCGCCCGACCGCAGAGTGCTGGTAGATGCCGAGTTTTTTCCCGGCGAGGCAGTCGGACGGAAAGATGTCGAGGTAGCGGGCCACATAGGCTTTGCCGGCGTCCGGGTTTTCCGTCGGCATTTCAAACGATCCGTCGAGGGCGCCGACAGCCAATTCAACGACCTGCGAGACGATGCCCTGCTCGTCGGACTTAAGGACCTCGCCGGAGGCTTTGTTGAATTTGATGCCGTTGCGGTCGTCGGGGATATGACTGCCGGTGACCATGATGGCCGGACAGCGGTTCTCGATGCCGTAAAGGGCAACCGCGGGGGACGGGATACGTCCGCAGTTCATGGGAGAGTAGCCCATATCCGCGGCTGCGCGGGCGACGGCGGCCATGATGCGGCCGGTCGACGGACGAAGGTCGCCGGCGATAGCGACGGTTTCGCCGTTTTTACTGATTTCGCCCTGCTGTTCGAGATACTGCAGAAATCCTTTGGTGTAAATATAACAGACCTGATCCGTCATTTCATCGGCCAGGCCGCGGGCCCCACTGGTCCCGAACTTCACTCCGCTGCTCTGCATGACATCTTTGATCACAAATTCCATACGCCTCTCCCGTTAAAAATCGCGCGCATTCAACACTAAAGGCCACGCGAATGCAACCGTATGACGGAGAGCGTCTGTTTTCCCTGCGCGGGAAACAACCACCTTCAATCCTGCAGTTTCAGGCGCATCAAACCAGCGGAGTGCGCTCCTGGTCCCAGACGGTGAGGTTGGCAAAGTCGGTCCGGCGCGTGCGCCAGATAAACCGCGCCATAAACAGGGTCACCGCAATGGTGATGATATTGCCGACAATCGCGGTGTAGTACAGATCGAACGGAACGCAGAGAGAGTCCGGAAGCAGCGCCCGGTCCGACAGCAGGGCATATCCGGCAAAGAACATGTTGCAGACAACCCCCGCCCAGATGGCGCGGGCATCGGCCAGCCGGGTAAGCATGCCGACCAGGAAAATACCGGCGAGGCCGCTCATGGTCAGGGACCCCAGGATCATTCCGAAATCCATCAGGGTTTTGGTCTGCGCTTTGTAGAGCCACCACGCGCCCAGCATCATGAACAGGGATACGGCGGCAGAGGACACAAACCCGACCTTCAGGTAGTGCCGGTCGGAGCGGTTCTTAACGATGAATTTTTTATAGATATCCTGCACCCAGACCATGCCGATCGCATTGATGCTGGAGCTGAGCGAGGACATCGCCGCAGCCATCGCCGCCGCAATGACAATACCGACGACTCCCGGCGGGAGATAGTTGAGCACAAAATACGGAACGATTTCCTCCGCCTTGCGGATTCCATCGAGCATTTCCTGCGGAACAACATCGGGGAAGTTGTGGAAGTAGACCCAAACGGCGGTTCCCACGAGCATGAAGCTGGCCCAGACCGGAACACTGATGGCGGCGAGGAAGTAGATGGACTTACGCGCCTCTTTGGCCGACTTCGCGGAACACCAGCGCTGTACGGTGGTTTGGTCAAACTGACCGGTCAGGAAGCCAACAAACCCCACCAGGAGCATCATGAACAGCGTCTTCTCGGAAAAGGAAACCCCATGCGGCATCGGATGAAATCCCTTTTCCTCCGACCATTGACTGAACGAAAACTTCTGGTGCTCAACGCCATCGGAAATAATCTGGCCGAATCCATCGGGAAGCGCATGCACGATAATCGCCAGGATCAGGATAGAGCCGAAAATCAGCGTAAGGGTCTGCAGAACATCCGTCCAGATCACCGCGTCAAATCCGCCGGTGGTCGTGTAAAGCGCCGTAATGCCGCCGGTGAGCAGAATGCACCAGAAAATGCTCAGCCCGGTAATGGACTGCAGCAGGACCGATACGAGATACACAATCGTACTGATGCGAACCATCTGGATAACGAGAAAGACCGCGGCCGCATAACAGGAAACAGAGTTTCCAAAGCGTTTCCCGAGATATTCATAGGCAGACGAGATCGTCCCGCGCCGGAAAAAGGGCAGGATGAACCATGCCGCAATCAGGGCCGCCACCGGAAAGACAATATGCGGCAGAAAACGAATCCAGGTCGTCTTAAATGTGTCCGCCGGAAAGGCAATAAAAGTGACCGAGCTGATCGACGTTCCCAGCAGACTCAGGCCCAGCGCCCAGCCGGGGAACGACCGGCCTCCCAGAAAATACTCCTCCGTATTGGTGTTTTTCCGGGCAAAGAACAGCCCCATTCCAATCGTCAGGCCGAAGTAGGCCGCCAAAACCGCAATATCAAACCATCCCAACTGCATAACTATCCCTTCATCAGTGCTGAATCTGTTTTATCGATTCTCAACCCGGTTTGTCTGACTGAACGAAATGACTTTTCCATCAAAATAAGTCACCTTCACCGACAGTTCGTGGAGACCATCGCTCATCCCCTGGAGGTCCCATGTATTATCATCACCAAATGCCACAAACGGCGCAATTCGTTCTTTCGCCAGAAATTGTCCGTCCACAAAAAACTCAACCAGGGTAATCGTCCGCCCGCCCGTGGCTGCGGCCTCAAAAACCACCGGCCCGCTCAGCACATCGCCGGACTTTGGAGAGACGATCTTCACGGCCCGCGGTTCTGCAGAAACAACCGCATCCTGCTGCAGCAGCTGGGGAGGATAGTCCAGCGGTTTGAGGCTTTCGGAAAACTCTCCGGCATCAGCACCGAAATCAAAAACCGTCCGAGAACCGCTGTTGTCCAGGGTTTGGAAAACATCGGCATGGAATACCGGAAACGCATCGCCCTCAAAATAGTCGTGGGTATAAAAGGCCAGCTGTCCCATCTCGAGGCCGAAGATCAGGTCTTTTTTTCCGTCGCCGTTCCAATCCACCATACATGGACCGGTCGAATGCCACTGGTCATGCCCGTCACCGCTGGACCACTGGGCAAAACGTGCGCCGCGGGCTTTCATACTGCCGCGAACCAGCACAGGTTCCTGCGGAGTTCCGGCATTTTCAATATACAGCAGGTTGCCTTCATTGGAGTTGCGAGGACGGCCGACCATCAGGTCGACATCACCGTCGCCATCCCAGTCCGCCGCCTGCAGCTGGGTTCGGCCGCTGTTCGGCTTTGTAATCGATTCAATATTCACCCCGACGCATCGACCGTCCGCATCTTTGAAAAACCAGTATTCGTTCAGGTGATCCGGCTCAGCGGCATTAAAAGGATAGGCTACCAGATAGCCGCCGTCGTCCAGCACCGCCACTTCTTCCGTACCGTCGCCGTCCCAGTCCGCAACCGCCGGACTGTTGCGCCATGGAACGATCAAGGGCTTGCCCTGATACAAAAAGGTGCGGATATCGTCCGAAAGAACCGGCTCGGTTCGCGTGCCGATATTTTCAATCCAGCGCAGGCGCCCCAACGAATCATTGATAACCAGATCCAGATCTTTATCGCTGTCCACATCCGCCACCGCACAGGAGGTGTAGCCCCACCACTGCTCGCACGGCCCCTGAATCGTGCCGCCCGCTTCCGCAGCGGTAATCCGGATCTCCCGACCGTTTTCATCCTTCAGCGGCACCGCTGCCGCCAGCTTCGGCTGCGTAGATGTTCCCGTATTTTCCACCCACATAAAATATCCATTCACGTTACCGCAGATCAGGTCGAAGTCGCCGTCGCCGTCCCAGTCGGCGGCATCCGGCATGGGGGACTCGACCACATTGACCAGGCCGCCGGTTCCCGCAAACAAACCGGCATCTTCAAATTCGGCCCGGCCCTCCAGATTGCGGTTGAGAAGCAGACCCATGAATCCGCTCCACCCGGTCCAGACAATGTCGTCGCGCCCATCGCCGTTCCAGTCGACCGGACAGGGTTTCAGGGACATATCTCCGGAGTCGTACGGATCATCGAACCGGTTCCACGGAATCCGGACTCGTTCAACCGCCGGTTTCCCGCCAACCATTCCGCGGTTCAGCAGCAGCTGCAGGTCGCTGTCCGCCGAACCGGCGGCAATATCCTGCAGACCGTCGCCGTCAAAATCGCCGGACTGCATTGAGAACCAGGTGGCATTTTCAAACACAACCGGCTTGCCGTTCAGCTCCACCACATCGGTCGCGGCCTTCCCGGCCGGCCGGAGCTGCAGCGAGACCGAAACGCCATCAATATAACCGCCGGCACCAAGCTTTGTCCGATTTACAATCACTCGATCCACCGCCCCGTCCTGATCCCAGTCGATCCGCAGGTCTTTCATCGGCATCACCGGCAGCGCATCGCTCTGCAGCGGTTTCTGACGCTGCAGGAACAGCGGCTTTTCGTTTGTGCCGATATTGCGAAGCAACCAGATCCCGGCATCCGTGTTTTTGGCATAAATATCCAGATCGCCATCCCCGTCAACATCCTGGACATCCAGGGCCTGTCCCGGCCAGCCGCCCCAGAGCAGGCATTGTTCGTTCGGCGGATACCGCAGCAGTTCCCCAACGCCCAGCGGCTTATCCAGCTCCAGCGATGCCGCGCCGTCCGGACCGGCGGCATTGAAATAAATCTCGTACTGTTTCACGCCCTCCAGCGTGCGCCATTTCAAAGTGCTGTTGCGGGCGTAACCCCCGGCCAGGCTGCCGCGCGGATGATCGATTGCCGCAGGAACCGCCACCACTTTCCCGTCCGGGAAAAGCGCCAGAACCTTGATGCTGGATGGGTCCAGCGGCTCCCGGCAGCCGGCTTTCAGCATTAACCGGGCAAAATCAAAGTCCGCCCACAGCGGCTGCCCGCCTGCAGAATCGGAAACTTCGCCCGTAACCCGAAACGTTCGGTCCGCACATTTCCACGGACCGCCGTCGGCGGAAACAATCTCTTCAGCGCTCCATGTCGGCGGAGGTGCTTCATCCGGAACCAGGAACACACCTTTAAAGGAAACCAGCGCGTCGGCATACACCCGTTTGCGTGCCGACAAAAGCACGTACAACTCTCCGGCCCCGGCGGGCACAAACACCCGGTCCTCAAAATAGACCCATTCCCCGGTCTGGCAGTAGCTCCAAAGCCCCGCGGAATATCCACCGCTGGATACCAGCTGAATCATCGCCAGGTGATCCCGATAATAGTCGGTTCCGTCATCAATCTTAATCCACCCGCCAAACCGGAATGCGCCCGGACCGCGAATCTCTTCCGGAAGCGACTGTTTCGCCGTATACCACGACAGACGCCGGCCGGTTTGCAGCCCCGCTTTGACCGATAATTCTGCTGCGGCCGGATTTCCGGCTTCCCCGGCAACCGTTTTCCACGCCTCTTCCGGCGAAAACGTCCAGCCCGCCACCGGATCGGCCAGGTTTCCAGACCTCGGAAAAACCGGCAGTTCAGCCGCGCCGGCAACTCCGCAAGCAGCGGCCAAAAGAAGCGAAAAGAGTACTGACGACAACCTGTTGTGCATTTTCATGTGTTCCAATCATCTTTTTTAGACGGTTTCGAGTATTCCCTACAGGCTATATGATTTTACGAAACCGGAGGCAAACCATTTATATGTATTTTTTCTAAAAATACGCATATTTAATTTCTTGAACCGGATAAACAAACCAAGTACCTTACTCTCAAATCACGAAAAGCAAGCAATACAGTATATTTATCGCCAAACATTCTTATTAAAGGCATATATAACCAACGAAACATACGGAACTAATCTGTGTAGAAAATAAAAACAAACTGCGACACTCTAAATGAAAACAGCAAACAGCAATCTTTTTACGCCCGGCGTCTGGCCCGTCATGATCACTCCGTTTACGGACACCGGAGAGATCGATTTCCAAGGGTTGGAAAGCCTGACCGATTTTTATATTAACAGCGGTGTCAGCGGCCTTTTTGCCTGCTGTCTGTCGAGCGAGGTGCATGAGCTGACACCGGAAGAAACCATCCTGCTTTGCAGCAAAACCGTTGAATACGCCCGCGGACGGGCTCCGGTGGCAGCCGGTATCCCCCAAAGCAGCGACATGGATGAAATCGCCGTCTTCATCAGACAGATCATTGATGCGGGGGCCGACACGGCCGTTATTACAACCTGCCAGATCGCAGCCGAAGATGAGTCTGATGATGTCTGGAAACAGCGCATGAGCAAACTGATGGATTCCACCGGCGAGATCTCACTGGGGACCTATGAGTGCCCGGTTCCCTACAAGCGCGTCCTCTCCCCCGAACTTTTTCAATGGGTTGCAGAAAGCGGACGGGTCAGCTTCCACAAAGACACCTGCTGTGACGCAGAACAGATCCGGCAGAAGCTCGCCGTTTCCGGCGGAAGCGGCCTGCGCTTTTTCAACGCGCACCTGCCGACCCTGGTTGATTCACTGAAAGCCGGGGGGGATGGATATTCCGGCGTAGACGCCAACTTCTTCCCGGAACTGTCTGTGTGGATCTGTGAGAACTTCCAGGAAGCTTCGACTGAACAGATTCAAAATGCAGAACAGTTTCTGATTCAGGCGCTGGACGCCTACGGAGAATTTTATCCGCGTTCCGGCAAACAATTCCTGCAGATGCGCGGGGTTGATATGGGAACCCACTGCCGCCGCACAGGCGTTCCGCCCTGCACCGAAGAAGACCGGCAGTCCCTGGACCTGCTGTATCAGAACTTCCAGGCGCTCGCCGCAAACCTTCATCTTCCGGAAACCCGGGTTCCGGAACTACTGACTCCCTGACCGCTCTCTTTCTGCCGGGCCCCCTCGAGCAAAGGATGCCTTTGCGCGGCTGCCCGGCAGGAAAAGGATCCGGTCCGCCTGAGCGGATGCTCGGGCGCGCCACGGCATCAGTATAAGCTGTCTGCACCGATCCTGATCGGCTGTCTCACCTGCACCCTCCTGCTTCTTTGGACCGCCGAAGCCGGCGGCCGAATCCGCCACCCCGAATTCCGCCCCGCCTCCGTCGACACTGCGCCCTGAACGTCTCCCAGGATTGGAAAAATTTCCGGCCTCTGTTTTTAGGGTCGTCGGAGACTTGTCCGGAATCCCGAATTACGGCTAAATGTGCGCTTACGACGAAAGGAATCCGGAATGAAGGTATTGGTGATTGGAAACGGCGGACGCGAACACGCGCTCTGCTGGAAACTGAAGAACGACTCGCGCAACCCTGAAATTTTCTGTGCCCCCGGCAATGCCGGCACTGCCGAGCTCGGCACCAATCTTGATCTGGTCGCCACCGATGTCGAAGGCATCACCGAGTGGGCCAAAGCCCATCAGCCCGACCTCACCGTCATCGGCCCGGAAGCCCCGCTCTGCGTGGGTATGGCCGATGCGCTTGAAGCCGAAGGATTTCGCGTTTTCGGCCCCAAACGCGCCGCGGCCGAGCTCGAAGGCAGCAAGGAGTTTGCCAAGGAAATCATGAAAGCCGGCGGCGTACCGACCTCGGACTATGCCGTATTCACAGAAGCCGAACCGGCCTGCAGATACGTCCGCGAAAAAGGGGCGCCGATCGTCATTAAGGCCGACGGCCTCGCCGCGGGCAAAGGCGTCACCGTTGCCGAAACCGTGGAACAAGCCGAAGCCGCGATCAACGATGCGCTCGGCGGAGCCTTCGGCGAAGCGGGAAGCCGCGTCGTCATCGAAGACTTCCTCGTCGGCGAAGAGGCCTCCATCCTCGCGCTGATCGATGGCGAACACGTCGTCATGCTCGCCTCCTCGCAGGACCACAAACGCGCCTACGACGGCGACACCGGCCCCAACACCGGCGGTATGGGCGCCTACTCCCCCGCGCCGATCGTCACCGACGCCGTCCTCGAAAAAGTCCGCACCGAAATTTATGACCGCACGCTCGCGGAACTCAAAAAACGCGGCATCACCTATAAAGGAGTGCTCTACGCCGGACTGATGATCGATAACGGCCAGCCGAGCGTCGTTGAATTCAACTGCCGCTTCGGCGATCCCGAAACCCAGGCCGTTCTCATCCGCTGGGACGACGACATCATCCCGGCCATCGAAGCCTGTATCGACGGCACACTCTCTGAAGAGCTGATCAACTGGAAAGCCGACCACTCCGTCTGCGTCGTGATGTCCGCCGGCGGCTATCCCGGCAGCTACGAAAAGGGCCATGAAATCCGCGGCCTCGACGACACCGCGGATGACGCCATCGTCTTCCACGCAGGCACCGCACTTAAGGACGGCAAGGTCGTCACGGCCGGCGGCCGCGTGCTCGGCGTCACCGCACTCGGCGCCGACCTGCGCACCGCCGTCGACAACGCGACCGCCGCCGTCGAAAAAATCTCGTGGAAGGACGCCTTCTATCGCAAAGACATCGCCCACCGCGCGCTGTAAGCCATCCATGTTCAACCTGTGGAACAGCCTGCCGCCGGTTACGCGCTATGAATACGAGTCGACCCCCGGCCCGGATTCCGCGATGGGGTGGAAAGGCTTTGGCTCCGGCACCGTCGATTGCGATAAGTCGCCGGAGCTGCTGTATTTTAAAGAGCGCGGCACGTTCACCCTCGCGACCGGGGGCCGCACGGTCGAAACGCAGAACGAGTTTATCTGGCAGCGGCTGAGCAGCACGCGCATTAAGCTCTCACACAGCCGGTTCGGGCGGGAGAACCCGGTGACCCTGTTTGATCTGGTTTACGACCCGGCAAACGATCAGTGGCTCAGCGAGACGGCGCATGTCTGCGGCGATGATCTCTACAGCGGCAAGGCCGCATGGATCGACGGGGCCGTTCATTTCAGCTGGAGCATTTCCGGGCCACGCAAGCAGGAAAGCCTGCACTACATCTATTCGAGGTAAGTTTTGGGATACTTAATCATCACAACCATTTTATGGTCGCTGTCGTTCAGCCTGATCGGCGTCTACCTGGCGGGGCAGGTGGATGCCTATGCCTCCGCCTGGATCCGGGTGGCACTGGCGACGCTCGTCTTTCTGCCCTTCCTCCGCCCGCGCGCCATCCCTAAAACCGACGCGCTGAAACTGATGGGCATCGGCGGCGTGCAGCTCGGCCTGATGTACATTTTCTACTACCAGTCCTTCCTGCTGCTCACCGTGCCGGAAGTGCTGATCTTCACGGTGTTCACCCCCATCTACGTAACGCTCATTTACGACGCGCTGAAACGAAAATTCAATCCGCTGTATTTGGTTTCAACCTTCGTCGCCGTGCTCGGCGCCCTGGTCATTCGCTACGACAACCTCACCGAAAACTTCCTACTCGGCTTCTTTGTCGTTCAGGGCTCCAACCTGTGCTTTGCATTCGGACAGGTGGCATACAAATTCTTCAAAGAATCGCGCGAGCCGGTTGCCCAGCGCGACATCTTCGGCTGGTTCTACATCGGCGCGCTCATCGTCATCAGCATTGCATGGATCATCTGGGGCAAGGCCGGGATTCCTACCGACTCCGTACAGATCGGCATCCTGATTTGGCTGGGCATCGGGGCCTCCGGCCTAGGCTATTTCCTTTGGAACCGCGGCGCCAGCCGCGTCGATGCAGGATATCTCGGCATTATGAACAACGCACTGGTGCCCGCCGGATTGCTCGTCAACATCACGATCTGGAACCACGACGCCGATCTCGTCCGCCTCGCACTCGGCAGTGCCATCATCGTTCTGGCCCTCCTGCTCCACGCAAAAATCAAGCGGCGTTGACTTACCGAAGGGCTTTCTATAGGCTCCCCGCCCCACGAGGACAGCATTTTAAAAAATAAGGAGAACAATGATGGCCAACAGCAGAGTTTCAATCGTAATGGGAAGCGCCAGCGACTGGAAAGTCATGGAGCACACCTATAAAACCCTCAAAGAGTTCGGCATCACCGCGGATGTGAATGCACTGAGCGCGCATCGCACACCGCACCAGGCATGTGAACTGGCAGAAAACGCAAAAGCCAACGGCACGCAGGTCATCATCGGCGCCGCCGGCGGTGCGGCCCACCTGTCCGGCGTTCTGGCCGGCCACACCACCCTGCCGGTTATCGGCGTTCCGATGCCCGCATGGTCACTCGACGGCATGGACTCCCTGCTCTCGACCGTACAGATGCCCAAAGGCGTTCCGGTCGCCACCGTCGCCATCGGCAAAGCCGGCGCCGTCAACGCCGCCATCCTCGCCGTGCAGATCATGGCGCTGTCCGACGACGAACTGGCCCAAAAAATGGTCGAGTACAAAAAGAAAATGACTGAAGACGTTCTGGCAGCGAATGAAGAGCTTCAGAAACAGCTGGACTAAACTCCCTGCTGCTTCAGCACAAACCGCCTTCGTCACCGGAGGCGGTTTTTTATTTGTTCGGCGAGTTGAGCATCGGTGGCAAACAAAATGCCGCGATGGTTCATAAACGTGGAGTCCGCGCGGTTCAGGTCGAGCGGATTCCCCGCGAAGTCCGTCGCCACCGCGCCCGCTTCCGCAAACAGGCAGGCCGTTGCCGCAAAATCCCAGATGGAGCCGCCGCCTTTTCCAAGCTTTGGAAACTTGAAGTAGCACGCCGGAGCATTCTCCAGAACCCAGACGGCATTCATCGCCGCGCCGCCGGTCATTCGAACCTGCGAATGTTCGTCCAACTCCAGTTTTTCCAATGTTTGGAAAAAACGTGGATTGTTCTTAAAACTCCGGTCGGTAATCAACTGCAGCGGAGTCCCGTGGTCACGAAGTTTCCAGGGTTTGGAATTTTTGAAGATTCCGCCGCCGCGAACCGCGTGCCAGCAGTTGTGTTCGACCGGATCGTAGACCACGCCGATGTGCGGTGTGCCGTCGCGCGCGACCAGGGCGATCGAAACAGAGTAGCCGGGAATGCCGTCGATAAACGGAAGCGTTCCGTCGATGGGATCGATGCACCAGAAATACTCTTTCTCAAAGCGGCTGTGGTCGTCCTCGCTCTCCTCGGCGAGCAGCGCCAGATCGAACTCCTCAATCGTCGGCTTCAGGATTTCAAGAATCATCCGCTGGCTCTTTTCGTCGACTTCGGTCAACACCTGCGAAGCGAGGCTCTCGCCCCCTTCCTTGCGAGTCACATGCTGAGGACGCGACTCCGCAATCATCTTCCCCGCAGTTTTTGCAGCCTCAATGGTCGTAGCCAAAAGTTTGTCGAAATCCATCATGCAAGCTCCTTCAGTACCTGCCGAGCAAGGCGCATTGAATAGCTGTTAATCTTCCAGTGACCGGGGCTCCAGCCCTGCAGAAAGCGGAAGAAGTCGGTCCACGCCACCGGATACAGAGCTCTCCATTCCGTTTCCAATGCCTGAAAGGAGGCCGAGCCTCCACCCATACATTTTTCCAAGGTTCCGAAATAGTAATCGAGCAGTTCGTCTTCGCGCTCCTCGCACTCATCTTCGTTGAGGCAGCTGCCGAGAAAGTAGGCGACATCCTTCATGCCGCATCCGCCGCCGACATACTGAAAGTCAACCGCCGCGACCTGATTCCCATGCGCAGAGAAACAAAAATTGGCGAGCTTGGCATCGCCGTGTACAAATGTTTTAAAACGCGCATCGTTGAGGCGGCGGTCAATCGCCGCCGCGGCGTTTCTCAGTGCGGAATCGTCGAGCGCGGCCAGTTCGTCGGGGCGAGTCGCCAGGTGCCAGTAGGTCCCGACCGGCCAGAGACCATCCGGATTTTCGTTCATAAAGGCGGCATGAAAATGCGCAAGCCATGACAGGCAGGCGCGAACGTCTTCGTCCGAAACAGTTCTGCGACGATCGCCGAAACCGGCGGCGTCGAGGTCTTCGAGCACCATAAATACTTCATCGCCATGCGTCTCCAGCGCATGACACTTCGGCACGCGGCATTCCGCGCCGCAGCGCGCGGCCCATGTTGCATAGAATTCGGTTTCGACCTGATAGGAGCGCACTTTGCGTTCATGCGACAGACCGGTGTTCCAGCCGCGCGGGTGATTCGCTGCATCGGGCCAGTGAACGTGCTTCACCACAACGCTGTCGACGTCCGCGCCGTGCAGCCGGCAGCGGATGATTTTCCCGTAGCCGCTCCAGAGGCTCTGGATCAGCTCGCCCTCTTCGGTCAGGCCTTCCGCGCCGGTTGCGTTGAGTACAATCTGTTGAAAATGGTCATTCATAAGAGGCGGCAAAATAGCATAGGCTTTTCGCATGAGTAAACTGATTCAAGTGAATGCCGAACATCCCGAGCCGGAGATTATTGAGCAGGCCTGCAGAATTCTGGAAGCGGGCGGGCGGGTGGTGGTTCCGACCGAAACGGTCTATGGAATCGCCTGCGCTCCGGAACATATTGAAACGCTCTATTGCGCAAAAGAGCGCGACCGGGGCAAGCCGATCGCACGGTTGGCCGCGTCGCTCGAACAGGTTGAGGCACTCGGCGCGGACTTCGGCCGCGACGGCAAAGCCCTCGCCGAGAAATACTGGCCCGGCCCGCTGACACTCGTGCTCAATACACCGGAGGGAACCACCGGCTTCCGCGTGCCGGCCCACGAAGTACCGCTGGCCCTCGCCCGCGCCTTCGGACGACCCATTGCGCTGACCTCCGCCAACAAAAGCGGCGGGGCCGATGCCACAAACGCTCAGGATGCGTTCCAATGTCTGGAAAACGATGTGCCGTTGTTTCTCGATTCCGGAGAAACATCAACCCAGGTTCCGAGCACAGTGCTTCTATGCTCAGCCAATGAAACAAAAATTCTGCGCGAAGGGGCAGTCTCTGCCGAAGAGCTCAAGCGCTACACGGATTCATAAATGCGCTTGTGCGCTTCGATTCCGGCGAAGCGGAACGGGCCGGTGCAGTACTGAGCAAACACATGCTCGCCGCCGTCGGTCGGGATCCCGTAATTATAAATATCCTCATACTGCTGGAAGGTAAGCTCCGTGCGTCCTGCCAGCAGTTCCTGATGCACCTCTTTCAGCAGCGCAGTGCGGTAACCGGACTGAACAACGCCGCTGAAAAATTCGCCGACACAGCCGGAGCCGTAGCTGTAGAGCCCGATCCGCCTGCCGCTTAAGTCTTCAGCGCAGTTGTCGAACAGCGAGGTGATGCCGACGTAGAGCGATGCGGAATAGCAGTTGCCCGCTTCACGGCTGTAAATCAGCGACTCGCCGATCACCTGCTCGAGTTCCTCGTCGGAAATGCCGCGCGCCAGTTTCTGGTGCGCCTTGGCCGCCATGCGGGTAAACGGAATGTGATAGCAGAAACGTGCAAAATCATCGAGCGATCGACCGGATTCTTCAGCGTACTGCTTCCATGCCTCTTTGAGTGCTTTGATATAAATCAGCGTCGAATACTTGCCGTCCACCTGCGCTTCGGACAGATAGTTCGGCCGCCAGAAATCCATAACATCATCGGCATAAAAGCCGGATTCCGGATCAATGGCAACCAGTCGTGGATTGGCAGAAATGGTAAATGCAACCGCACCGCAACCCTGTGTCGACTCACCGGGGCTGTCCAGTTCGTAGCGGGCGACATCAGATGCAATAATCAGAACCTTGCTCTGCGGCTTCATGGCAACGAGCCCCATCGCCATGCGCAGCGCAGCGGTCGCACTGTAGCAGGCCTGTTTAAGCTCAACCACCCGGCAGCGGCTCGGCAACCCGAGCAGACCGTGAACAAACAGCCCGGCGGCTTTCGACTGGTCGATCCCGCTCTCCGTGGCAAGCAGAAGATTTTCCACTCCATCGAGCGCGCCGCGCTCTTTGAGCCGGAAGGCCGCGCTGGCGGCCATCGTCACAATGTCTTCATCCGGAGGAGGAATCCCCATGCGGCTCTGCCCGATTCCGACCCGGTATTTATCGGGATCCACGCCGCGCGCCTTCGCCAGCGTTTTCAAATCCAGAAAATACTGCGAGGTATAAAAACTGATTTGGTCGATGCCGATCTTCATGACGAAAGAATGAGACTCCTGTTTCCTTTGAGCTGTTCAACGTTTTCTGCGCCAAGCAGGAACATGGCTGTGACAAATTCTTTGCGAATGCGCTGAATCACCGCACGAACAGCATCGACGGATTCCATCGCGGGAGTCAACAGCGGACGGGCCATGCCGCACAGCGACGCATCAAGGATCATTGCCTTGGCCATGTCGATTCCGGTACGGATTCCGCCGGACGCAATCAGCGTGACATCCAGATCGGAAAGTTCCCGAAGCGCCTGCGGCGTCGGAATCCCCCAGTCCTGAAACAGCTCGCCCAGTGACGGATCACCGCTGCGCGCCGCTTCAATGCGGCTCCAGGATGTACCGCCCGCGCCGGCCACATCAATGATTTTTACGCCGGCCTGAACCAGCAGCTCCGCGTCGGCCCGCGATATGCCCGCTCCGACTTCCTTTACAATCACCGGCCTGCAGAGATCCCGAACCACCTCAGCGATTTTTTCGCAGAGACCCGAAAAATTAATATCCCCCTCGGGCTGCACCGCCTCCTGCAACGGATTGAGATGCAGGATCAGCGCATCGGCATTCAACGCATCAACCGCACTGCGAATCTGGCTGATCGTCATCCCCTCATTGATCTGTACAGCGCCGAGATTAGAAAACAGCAGCGCGTGCGGCGCGGCGGCACGCAGCTCAAAACTGGCGCGCGCCGCCGGATCCGAAAACATGACCCGTTGCGAACCGACGCCCATCGCCACGCCTTCGGCTTCCGCCGCGCGCGCGAGGTTGTGGTTGATCGTCCGGATCTGCTCATCGCTGCCGCCGGTCATCGACGAAATCAAAAACGGGAAGCTGAGCTTTTTGCCAAGAAATTCAACCGACGGATCGACATCAGCGAGGTTGATCTCCGGCAACGCGCGATGCGTCAAACGAATGTCGTCGAAATAAAACTTCCGCCGGTCCATCGACGCATCTTTCGCGACAATGTCGATGTGCTCCGTTTTGCGCTTGCGAATATCTTTCATGAGCGCTCCAGCTTGCGGTGGGCGGTCATGAGTTCGCCGGGGTTGGTGAGGGCGGCGAGGAGGGAGAGTTCTCCGCAAAGGACGGAGGCGGCGCAGATGAGCGCGAGCCGGCGTCCGTTGGCACCGGGCTCACGGTCTTCGCGGCAGCCGAGTTTTGTGAGCACTTCTTCGACGAAGGGAAGGCCTTTTCCGTTACCGACGGTGCCGACAATGAGGTTGGGAAGCGTGACGGAAAACCAGAGATCGCCGTCGCGCACTTCGGCCTGCGTGATACCCTGCGAGCCTTCGATAATGTTGGCGGCGTCCTGTCCGGTGGCGAGGTAGAAGGCGAGCAGCATGTTGGCGTAGTGCGCATTGCCGGAGCGCAGCCCGCCGGCGAGCATGGTGCCGATGAGGTTTTTACGAACGTTGATCTGCGCGATTTTTTCGGGCGTGCTCTTGAGATATTTGCGGACCATTTTTTCGGGGATGGTCACTTCGGCGACGACATATTTACCGCGCCCGCGAATACCGTTGACGGCAGTGGCTTTTTTGTCGGAACAGTAGTTGCCGGACAGCGATTCATATTTCAGTTCCGGGCAAAGCTCGAGAATGTGGTTCATGACGGCTTCGCTGGCCTGCGTAGCCATGTTGTGGCCCGAGGCGTCACCGGTCGTGTATTCCAATCTCAGGAAAAGCAGGTTGCCTGCGATCTGCGAATCCATGTCGATGAGCTTCGCGAAGCGGCTGGTCGTTTCGACGGCTTTTCCAAGGTTCGGAAAATCGGCTTTGATTTTTTCCAGACATTGGAAAGCGACGATCGCGTCCGGCGCTTCGAAAAGGACGGAGCGGGTCATCCGTTCGTCGATGACGACGGCTTTAATACCGCCGGAAACGGTGGCGACGCGCGCGCCGCGGTTGACGGTGGCGAACACGGGCGACTCATAGGTCGCCAGCGGCAGTTCGGTTTCGACGTCGATTTCCGGCCCGGTGATTCTGACCGGCCCGACCCACTTCAGCGGAACATTGGCAAATAACTCGCTCATCAGTTGACCGAAAATTTATAGATCGTCTGAGAAAGAAACGCTTCGCCGGGGCGAAGGATGGTGTTCGGGAACTGCGGCTGGTTGGGAGAGTCGGGCCAGTGCTGGGTTTCGAGGCAGAATCCGCCGCGTTTAACGTACATGCAGCCTCCCTTCCCTTTCAACGTTCCGTCGAGAAAATTTGCGGCATAGAATTGCACGCCGGGCTCGGTGGTGAACGTTTCCATCACACGTCCGCTGACCGGATCTTCGGAACGGGCACAGAAGGAGATTTCGCCGTCGGTTTCTTTGTTGAGACACCAGTTGTGGTCATATCCGCCGGCAAAGGCGAGCTGCTCGTTATCCTCATCTATCCGCGCCCCGATTACGTGCGGCGTGCGGAAGTCAAACGGCGTTCCTTCAACGGAGGCTTCTTCTCCGGTCGGAATGGATGTCGCATCGATCGGCAGATAACGGTCCGCGTTGATGGTCATAATCTGACCGACAGCGATGCCGGAGTCGTGCCCGGCGAGATTGAAGTAGGAATGATTGGTGATATTGAACGGAGTGGCTTTGGTACTTTCAGCGGAATAGTCGATTTTCAGCTCGTTGTCGTCAGTGAGCGTATAGGTGATTACCGTTTCAACTTCACCGGGGAATCCTTCTTCACCGTCAGCGCTGACATAGCGCATGCGGATTGCAGTATCTTCAAGGATCTCAGTGTCCCAAATGATTTTATCGAATCCTTTCAAGCCGCCGTGCAGTGCATTCGGGCCGTTGTTCTGCGCCAGCGTGTAGTCGACGCCTTCGAGCGAGAATTTTCCGTCCTTGATCCGGTTGCCGAACCGACCGATGACTGCGCCGAAGTACGGTCCGCCGTCGGCATATTCTGCGGCGGTATCGTGGCCAAGAACAATATCGGCCATGTTGCCGTCGCGATCGGGTGTTTCCAGCGAAACGATAATCCCGCCGTGATTCATGATGCGAACCCGGATGCCGTTTGAATTGGTTAAGGTGAAAAGGTCGACGTTTTCACCGAACAGGTTTTTTCCAAAAGCTTCTGATGTTACAGCCATTTCATTTCCTCTGATGGGTTTTGCGATAGTCGCTGGGCGAAAGTCCGTTATGTTTATGGAATAAACGGGAAAAGTAAAACGGATCTTCTATTCCGATTTCCCGGGCGATTTCGGCAACCGGGCAATTGGGCCGGGCAACCAGCAGTTCGCCGGCCCGCTGCAGCCGCATGTCGACCTGATACTGCTTGAAGCTTCGACCGGTCATTTTTTTAAACAGGCGGGTCACGGTGGAGGCGCTCCGGCCGGTGATGCGGGCCGCCTCATCCAGTCGCAGGGGCTGTGCCGGATTCTGGCGGATCTGTTCAATCACCGGCTCAATCAGGTCATAGTCTTTTCGGTGAATGAGCTGCCCGCGAATGATCAGCTCCAGCAGCTGGCTGAACATCGCCAGCAGGTTTTCAATTTTTTCCTCGGGCAAAACCGTACTTTCCAGAAAAGCTTCCTGAAGGGCATTGTTGCCCTGCGATTCCTCCCATTGCGCCTTATACGGAGAAATGGATGGTGCGGTCCGGCTTCGAAACTGGCCAATCATCACAAACCCGGCCAACTGTCCGGCCGAAAACAGCGGGGCGACGGCTTCGCGCATGCCGCCGTGACAGGTGTAGGAGATCATAGTCCGCTGTTCCAGCGCCGCATCCATCATACTGCCGTCCAGTGCCCGGCAGCGCGAATCCTGCCCCAGCGTTTCGCGCAGCATCCGGCAATATGTGCAGTTCGGGCGGCCTTCCGCCGCCGGGTACAGCATCTGCCGATCCGGCCCGAACAGGCTCACCCGCGTTCCGTGCAGCTCCGTGTAAATATCAATGATATCCGCCACCTGCTGGCTGATCGTGTGATTCAGAGTTGTCAGCATTTAACAAACTATGCACATTTTGCGCGAAAAGTCCATGACTTTGCCTGTTTCGGCTATGGCGAGGAAAGCCGGTCCGATCTATCATTTCCCGTTTAAATCTGGAGGACTCTCATATGGAAAAAACAGCTGTTATCGAAAAGGCCACGACTGCGCATATCGACAAATTTGGAAAAACTCCCGACTCCAAAGCATGGGCCCCGGGCCGTATCGAAGTGGTCGGAAACCACACCGACTACAACGAAGGGACCGTCCTTTCCGCAGCTATTGACCGCGGACACGCATTCTGCATTTCCAAATCAGACAAACCCGGCATTCGTCTGCTGGCCGTTGACGTCGATCAAGTGGCTGAATTTGACACCTCCGACATGGAAAAAGTTTCCGGTGCAGGCTGGGCCAACTACGTGAAAGGTGTGTTCTTCTACATTCAGGAAATCACCGGCGAGCCCATCGACGCCATCGACTGCACCTTCTTCGGCTCCATCCCGATGGGCGCAGGACTTTCCAGCTCCGCCGCGCTCGAAGTGGCCTCCGCCACTGCCGTCCTGAACCTGATCGGCAAAACGCTCGACCTTAAAGAAGTCGCCAAGCTCTGCCAGAAGGCGGAACAAAAATTTGCCGGCACCAACTGCGGACTGCTGGACCAGTTTTCCAGTATTTTCGGCCGTCACCACGGCCTGATTCATTCCGATTTCCGAAGTCTGGAAGTTTCCGGCGTCGATCTGCCGGATGATATTGAGTTTCTGGTAGTCAACCCGAAGGTTCAGCACAGCCTGGCCGACTCGCCCTATAACGAACGCCGCGAACGCTGCGAACAGGCCGCGGAAGAGCTGGCAAAACGAATCGACCACCCCGTCAGCGCTCTGCGCGATGTTTCATGGGAGGAGTTTGAGCAGTTCAAAGGGCAGATTGATCCCGGTGCAGCCAAACGCGCCGCCCACGTTGTTGGAGAAATCACCCGCGTAGAACAGGGCGTTGAGCAATTAAAATCCGGCGATCTCACCGCATTCGGGGCCGCACTGTTCGAATCGCACCAGAGCTCGATCGAAAACTTTGAAAATTCCTGCCCTGAACTGGATGTGGTTGTCGGCGCAGCCCGCGAAGCCGGCGCGCTCGGCGCACGTCTTTCCGGCGGCGGATTCGGCGGCGCGGCCATCGTGATGGTGCGCGAAGCCGATGCAAAAGCAACCGGAGAGACAATCAGCGCGCTGTGCGCAGAAAAAGGAATCACCCCCGAAATTTTAACCGTGATTCCGTCTGCCGGCGCTGAAGTTATTCAGTGAACGATACCGGCCGAACCAGCGGGGAGTAGTTCGGCCGAACTGTAGGGATTGCGGGCATCGCCGGAATGGCTGCCGGCGGTGTATTTGTGTCGGCAATTGCTGCGACATTCATTTCAACCATCGGTTCCTGCACAATAGCAGGCCCCACCGCATCGCGAGGCATCGGATCGCGAACCAGGTGAAGTCCGAGGAAAATGATAAACAGAGCCGCGATTCCATAACGCGGCTGGGCAAACATCCATGCCATGCTCTTATCCGGGAACAGGAGCAGAGAGGGCCGCGCATGAGCGGCACGAACCGCCTGCATGGTGTTCTGTATGTTGCGTTCCACGCGCTCTTCAACCGGGCGTTCAAACGCTTTCAGTGCCAGCAGGCCGGCTATATCCAGTTTTTCTTTTTTCTCTTTATTCATGACTCGAACTCCGCCAGTTCCGCCTGCAACCTCTTGCGGGCGTAGAACAGTCGTGAGCGGGCCGTTCCCTCTGAGCAACCCATAACTTCGGCAATCTCAGAGTGGGGCATCCCCTGCACATCGTGCATGATCACAACCGCTCTGTGTTTATCCGACAGAGTCATTAAGGCTTCGTTCATTTTTTTCTGGAATTCGCCCAAATTCATTTTTCGGAGCACCGATCCCTTGCTGGAAAACTCCTTATAGGACTCCGCCTGCTTGATATCGGGATCGAAATCCTCAAACTGCACCGTTCGGCGGCGATTGCGCCGCTTGCGGAAATTAATGGCGCGATTAACAGCAATGCGATAGATCCAGGTGTAGAATCCGGACTGCTCCCGGAAGTGACCCAGCGCTTTCCAGGCCTTTACAAACACCTCCTGGGTTACATCTTCCGCATCTTCACGGCTGCTGACCATACCGTACACCAGCCCGTATATCTTACTGTAATACCGGCGGACCAGTTCTTCGTAGGCAGAAGTATCTTCAAGGCGGGCGCGGCGGATGAGATCAAGATCGGTCATCTCCGGCCGTTTTTCTGGTACAGGCTTATCCGTCATAAATTCCAAGGGTTGGAACGTTTAACACAAATTTTTCCAAAGGTTGAAAAAATGTTCTAGCAGAGTTTCTGACCCTTGGAAAAAGAAAAGCGATTCGGAAATTCACGCAGCCAAACCGACCCAGATGAGGCAATGCAATTTTAACCAAGGCCTCTTTGTTCATTGTGAAGCCCTGCCAACGATTCGTATCGGCCGGGCCCACCGTATTTTGACTTGACCCACTCTAAATTTAATTCTACATTGGAGAATCTAATGTTACACATAAAGTAATAAAGGTGATGCGATGATCAAAACATTGTGTTTCATAATGTTTTTAAAAAATTCTGCTGTCTTCCCTGTTTTTCAGCAGTGGAACAGTAACGGCTGGATCTCGGAGATCGGAAACGGGGCCAGTTCCAGCATCGAAATCACCGTCCAGCCGGATAACACGCCTTATCTTTATGTCGATCTGTACCGGAACAGTGTGGATGACGGCGCTGCCATGATTTGTACGTCACTGGAAACGTCTGAGATTGAAGCCGGAACGGCTGCAGGAGAGGTCACGCCGTTCTGGTTTCAATTCGATTACCGCGTCGAAGGCGGGGATGGTAACGCCAATGTCTTTGTCGGCCTGTTTAATGAAGATGGAGACAACGATCAGTCTCCGGCGCTGAACTGGGCGGGATGCATCTTGAGCGGATCAAGCGCGATTGGGCGGGTATACAATGACAGCGGATTCAGCTCTGCCGCCACAATGACCGGAGCGTCTTCAGGGTCTCTGCATCGTTTTAAGATGTATGTGTACAACGAAAATGGGAAAACACTGGCTAACCTCGACCTGTACACTGTCGACAAAGTGACTTTTGAGGAAACGAAGATCGGATCAGTTGACGGCTTTGTGCTGCTCGATAGCGGCGAAACCTTTGAGCAGGGGCTGGATGTAATCGGCGTTCGCAACACCTGCTTTATGGCCGGCCCGCACGCGCAATATTCGATCGATAATATTTATTTCTCCACCGAACACTCCAACCGGGAAGCGCCTTCACCCTCTTTTGCAGACCTTTCAGTGAACGGTGTGCTCGGCAGCGGCTCGGCTGATTTTGACCCATGGAACACCAACCGCTGGGCCAACTGGTATTCGGACGGAAAACTAATCCGGCCATTTACCATTGACTGCGATGTCACGATGGCATCCGGATATGATTATTCCAACCCCTGGGCACCGGACGTATCCATGCTCGCCACCAATTATGATTATCTGATTTATATGGGCGACTGCTCCCGGGGCATTACCTTTAATGGAAATGGAACGTTTATTGACCTGCGAATTGCCAAGCCGTCACTCGGAGAGCTTTACAGCAACTACAGAGCCTATCCTTCCGCTGACCGCCATGCGCTCACCGAAGGAATTCTCTGCAAGGTGGCCCGCAAATCGTTAATCGGCCCAACCGAAATTAAGAACATCTGGATTAAAGGCTGCACCCACGGAATCCGCACATGGAGCTCTACCAGCCAGTCGCACCCGCTGATTCTGAATAACTGCGATATGCGACGCAACCAATGGGGAATTTATCTGAACGGTACCGCGACAACCGTAACAAACTGCAGTATTATGCAAAGCGCACTGGGAGGGATGTACTTAGGTAATGGGTCTCATGACAACACCATCGTTGACAACGTCTGGCAGGATAACAACTACCAGCAGGATGCCCACTTCAGTGATATCTGCATTGACTCGACCTACGGAAATATTCTGAGCGGGAATGATCACTGGGCTCCTCTGGCAGGAACCTACCATACCGCTGCCAAACTATTTCGAAATAAGGGGGATGGCACCCTGCGAGAAAACGGAGCCTGCTTCAACGTCATCGCAAACAATACAGTCGATGGCTACTCGGTTGCATATGAAGTCGGGGCACGCATGGGCATGGATGTCCGCTATGATTTAACAGATGAAGGCCGCGAGTACGCCCAGTATAACCTGCTTGAGAATAATGAAATCTCGAATACTGAATTCGGAATCAAAGTAAACACCTCCGGCAACATCATTAACGGAAACATCTTTTCAAACGTCACACACGAAATCCTGCTGCACAACGTGTTTTACAGCCTGATCGAGACGACCATCATGAACCAGACGAACACACAGGTTTCTTATTGGTTTAAAAACTCCGACTACACCGCAAACAGCACGTATGCCGAATGGTTTACCTATCTGGATGACCGCAACATAGACATTGATGTCAGCAATCGCTTTACACATATCTGCTCGGACGGCTCTGCCGACTTCGATACGTACAGCGGCGACGCCACTCTGCTGATCAACGACAGCCTCATCGTCAACACCTCAACCATGAATGATGTGTACGCATCCGGCGGAACCCCGATCGATGCGGCCGTCGGCGACTTCTGGGAAGATCTCCCCGGCGATGAAATCGCTGTAATCTGGGACACGCCGGTTTCCAAAGTGGACGGAACCAACTACTACACCATCCTCATTTACGACAGCAACGGCATCGAGGTAAACCGGTCCGGAAAAAGCACCGTGCGCTGGGGAGCCATCGCGGCCGGAGACTTCACTCCCGGCCCTGGCGATGAGATTGCCGCCGTGCACTCATCAGATGTTGATGGAATGTATCCGATCTATATTTTCCAGCGAGGGCACAAAGACCCAGCAGTAACCCTGCTCACCAACAATACCGAAAAAATATGGGAACTGGCCGGAGGAAACTTTAACACTGCCGGGGATGGCTACGATGAAGTGGCAGCCATCTACAGCGGAGGTGCCACATCCGTGTTCTACCGCAAGCCAACGGACACCACGTGGAGCAGCACGACCACAGAGACAGCTGATCTGCGGGATATTGCCGCCGGAAACTTTGATGGCGATGCCGGTAACGGCGACGAAATTGCCGGCATCAATACCTACTCATCACTGGTCCGCTTCTACCGCCCCGGCACAACCAACTATTATGCCAGTGGCTATATTGGAGGCACCCGGCGATGGAGCGCCATCGCCGGAGGTGATTTCGACGGCGATTCCGGCGCCGATGAAGTGGCCGTTTCTTCATCGCTCGAAGATAGCGGCCTGTATAAAATCTATTGCCTGAGCCAGGGGGCCACACAGGCCGATCAGGTGATCGACCAAAACGTGCTTGGAGTCTCAGCAATAGCGCTCGATGGCGGAACATTTCCCGTAGACTCCGCTTTGAGAAAATATGAGCGGGTCCAGGGATTCAGCAGTTCAAACTATGAATCCACCATGTCCGACTGGGGAGAAAGCGTTGTTGTGCTTCCCTCCGCGCCCCAGACCCATGCCATCCCGGCGTTCCTGCTGAACACAGATCCGGATGACAACAGCAAGCAATACCTGAAGGTCACACCCATTGTTCGATGAGATAATTCTCATATCAGCCCACATGAAATTTTGATATTTAATAAACCAAACCAATGATCGAAAGGACCCTTCATGCATCCTAAACAGTTTCTTCGGCTGAGCATACTGAGCCTATTTGCAACGAGCCTGATTATGCCCCTATCAGCAACCTTGTATATGTACGAACCGTTTTCGGACTCTGCGGAGTCGCTCACAAAACTTCCCGGCTGGAAACCGCGCTCGAAAGGCTCGAACATTCCCGCCCGCATTGCTCCCGGGAAGTCGCTGAAGAAAGAGGGTCTTCCTGAATCTCAAGGCGGATACCTTCTGCTTGGGAATCAGGAAAGCAACCAAAAGGCATACGATCTGATGCGCCGGATTGAAGGAGATGTATACTACTCCTTCCTCATGGAAATCGATGAAGCCGACCTTCCGGAAAAATCGAGTCTCATCATCAGCCTGTATGGCAAAAAAACGAACTCCCGTTTCATCATTGCACCCTCACCGGGCGGCTACAAAGCAGGGATCGGGCATAGCTCTAAATCGGTCTACGCTTCGGATTTATTACTTCCAGGCCAAACCGTACTGGTCGTAGTAAAACTCGACTTTGATCCAAAACTTCAAAATCACAGACTTTCACTATATCTCAATCCGGATCCGAGCGGCGATGAGCCCGCGCTCTCCAGCATTTCGCAGGAAGGCGGAACCGAGCCATATATTGAGCTGATCATTTTCCGTCAGATCGACCAGTCAGGCACCACAAAAATTGATGAACTCCGCGTCGCCAGCACCTGGGCAGGGGCCGTAGGGCGCGAAGCGCTCGCCGGCATCCCAACCGGCATTTACACCTCCGAAAACATGGCAGATCGCCGCCTCGCATACAACAACCCGGACGTTACGCCCTATCTGGGCGTCGGCCTGTGGTCCATCCCCTTCCCCATGGACTACGACAACGACGGCGACTACGATCTGGTGATCGGCTGCGGCGACAAACCATACCGCGGAACCTATCTGTTTAAAAACAACGGCAGCGGCGTCATGGAAAAAGCCGTTCAGCTCAGCAGCGATGCCCACGCCAACATGGCTCACTCCGAAACTCCAAACGGCACCTTCATTACCCGCCCGGATAAACAAAAATGCAAGGTCTGGACCGACTTCACCCGCGCCACCTCTTCGCCCTACAAAACCATTCCCTTCGAACAGGATTTTTACTCCGGCCGCCAAAGCACCTGGCGCTTTGCCGACTATGACGGCGACGGCGACACCGACCTCTACTTCGGCGCCGACGACTGGCGCGAATACGGATGGGATGACTCCTTCAACGAAGAAGGAGAATGGACCGCCGGCCGACTGCACGGTTTTGTTTACTGGTCCGAAAACACCGGAACAGACGAAGCGCCGAAATACAGTGCATCCCAAAAAATTGAACCGATCGATACCTACGGCTATCCGCAACCCTGTCTGGTCGACTGGGACGGCGACGGCGATCTCGACTTTATCTGCGGCGAATTTCTCGACAAAATCACCTTCTTCGAAAACATCGGCACCCGCACAGAACCGCGCTATGCGGAAGGTCGGTTCCTGACCGTCAACGGAGAAACCCTGCACCTCGAACTCGAAATGCTGCTTCTCAGCTCCGTGGACTGGGACCACGACGGCGACCCGGATCTGATTGTCGGGAAAGAAGACGGCCGTGTGGTTTACATCGAAAACATCGGCGGCGGCAACATTGCCGAGCCGGTCTATTTCCGCCAGCAGGCAGACCGTGTCAAAAGCGGCGCGCTGGTGACGCCGGACTGCATCGACTGGGATCAGGATGGCGATCTGGATATCGTCACCGGCAACACCGCCGGCTTTGTTGAGTTCATTGAAAACCTTGGCGGGCTGGCCCCGGACACCAAATGGGCCGAACCCGTGCGCCTCAAAGCGGATGGAAAAACCATCCGCGTCATGGCCGGCGAAAACGGTTCCATCCAGGGACCCGCCGAAGCCAAATGGGGCTACACCGTCGTCGGAACCGCCGACTGGAATCAGGACGGCCTCCCCGACCTGATGCTCAACAGCATCATCGGAAAAATCATCTGGTACAAAAATATCGGCACGCCCGGCAATCCGGTGCTGACCGGCCCGCTGGACGTCGACGTGAAATGGCCGGAGGGAGAAACCCCGCCGAAGCCCGCATGGAACTGGTGGAATCCGGAAGACAGCGAGCTGGCCGTAGAGTGGCGCACCCGGCCCGACCTGGTGGATATTGATGAAGACGGGCGGATCGATCTCGTCACGCTGGACCACGAAGGATATCTCGCTTGGTATCAGCGCCGTGCGGACGGCATGGTGAATCCCGGCAAGCGCATTTTTAAGATGGCTCCCGGCGAAGACTGCGTGCTGGACAACAATGCCGCACCCATGAAGTTCGACGTCAATAAAGACGGCATCAACGACCTGACACAAAAAACCGCCGACGGAGAAACGCTTTACATGGCGCGGACTCACACCTACAGCGGATCTCGCCGAAATTATGTAAAATCGCCAACCCGCTCCTTTGAGGAAGAAACATTCCCCGCTGGAGACAACACCGGACAGCTCCTGCGTGCAAACGGCGGATGGGCTGGACGCTCCGGGCGCTGCAAATATCGCCTGACTGACTGGGACGGCGACGGCGATCTCGACCTGCTCGTGAATTCCAAAAGCATCGATTTTCTGGAAAACATCGGCAGCAACACCGACTTCATCTTTGTGTCCCGCGGAAAAATCGTCGGCGATGTTCTTGCCGGCCACACCACCTGCCCGGCGGTCATCGACCTGACCGGCGAAGGCATTCCCGACCTGCTTATCGGAGCAGAAGACGGATATTTCTACCACTATCCACGCACCAGCTACGAAGACATGCTGGGCACAAAAGAATGATCGTCAGGCTATGAAAAAACGAGCATCCCTGCTTCTGCTCTTAACGGGAGCCCTGTCGTTCGCCGATCCGCTGACCCCGGCCGTTCCGGCCGGGTCCGGTTTCACGCTGATGTGTCAAATCCGGGCGGATCGGTTTCCGGTTAGCTCAACAACCAAGGGGCCGGACTTTTTTGAGCTGCAGCACAACGGCCGCGCCTGGTTTTCAGCTCAGGCGCGCTGGAACAATCCGAAAGAAGCCCAAAAAGAATCCCCTGCCCGAAGCCGAATCGGATTCTGGTTCCGTCCGGCGGACGACAAGCCCGGCGAGCTGTATCGAAGCGAGCTGATCGGCACCAACGAATGGGTGCACCTTGCCATCACATATAACCCGCAGGATTCCCGTGCACCATTGCGCCTTCTCCTAAACGGAACCCTCGTTTATTCATATGCAAACACAATCAACACACCGGAACTTAACGAACTGATCCGCAATCCGAAACTGACCGACGTCACCATTCGCCCGCAGGCTCTCCAGTCCGAACACATCCGGCAGCTTGCTCATCAGGGCTCCGATTCCGAATATCGGACTATGCGACGCTTCGAGCAGCCCGGAGACCAGAAGGCCCTGCTCCAACTCGAAAATTCGGAACGTCAAAAACAGTATGGACTGCGCTATGCGGAAGGTGAATCCGACATCATCTACGGAGAACTCGGCACCGTTCCGATCCTGCTGGACATCAACAACGACGGCCTGCTCGATCTGTTCGCCGCCGGAACCGGCGGACTGAGTGTTTATGAACGAACCGGCCCCGAAACGTTTTCCCCGGCGCAACGATATGAACCATCCTACACCGGCCGCAACCGGGCGGATACCCACGCCGCCTCCATCCGCGGAAATCTGCCCGGCGTATTCGATAACGACCGCTGGTATCCGCACTTCCTGGAAACCGGCTACGCCGCATCGGCCCCGATCGCCGGACTCGATGTAGACAAAAATGCATCCATCTTTTTTGCCGACTGGAACGGAGATGGTTTCGAAGACCTCGTTTCGATTGAAAAAGGAAAGTGCATCTGGTTCACCAACACCAGTCAAAGCCGCCGCCCGATTCTTGCCGACAAAAAAACAGCAAAAAACACCGGCGGCTCTACCCTGAAAATCAGCACGCGTGCCATTCCCTTTGACTGGGACAACGACGGAGACTGGGATCTGGTTTACATCCAGAACCGCGACGAACTCTGGGTATATGAAAACGAAGCCGCACCAAACACCTTCCCGGTTTATGCGGAAACACCCGTTCGACTGGTTACCGAAAGCGGACAGCCCTTCACCTACTTCTCCCAAAACGCGAGACTGGCGGCGGCAGACTGGGACAATGACGAAGACATCGACCTGATCCTGAGCGGCCAAAGCGGCGATTTCCAATGGTTGGAAAACCTCAACCGGAAAACGCCGAACCAGCTGCCGGCCTGGTCGGTTCATCAACGCTTCCAAAAAACCGGCGGCGTCCTCACCTTCGGCGCACTGGCCACACCGTCCACCGGCGACCTCGACGGCGATGGACTCGACGACATCGTTTGCGGCAATTCGGACGGCTTTCTGTGCTGGTTTAAAAACCGGAGCCTCTCGCCCACCGCACCTCTCGAATGGGCGGCCGCAAAACCGATCATCAGCGGAGGAAAACCCTATCGCTTTATGGCCGGCGAAAAACTTTCTGCACAGGGTGCCGGAGAACGGAAATACGGGTACACAGTCCCAACGCTTGCCGACTGGGATCAGGACGGACTGATCGACATTCTGCTTAACACCATTGCCGGAAAAGCCATGTGGCTGCGCAACATTGGAGAGAAAAACGCGCCGGCATTCAGCGCCGCACAGCCGATTTGTGTGCAATGGCCGGACAGTCCGGATGCACCGCCATGGAACACCTGGCAGCCCGGTCCAAAAGACCTGCCGGTACAGTGGCGCACCAGCCTGGATGCCATCGACTGGAACCGGGACGGGCTGCTCGACCTGATTATTGTCGACCATGAAGGCTATCTGGCATGGCTGCAGCGCCAAAAAATTGATGACCAGCTGATTCTGCTGCCCCCGGAACGAATCTTTGAAAACACCGATACCCATTTTGTTTACGACTACGCACACTACCGCGAATTCAAGGATGAAAACCAGGACGGCATCAACGACTTCCGGCTGCGCGACCCGCAAGGCGCGCTTACCTACCACTTCCGTGATACCTCCGCAAAGCTGGGCCGCGACTCCCGCCATCGCCGCTATAAATTCACGCTGACTGAGAACACAGCCGATCTGGACAATCCCGACCGGCGCGACCTGACTCCACTTCCTTCCGTAACGCTTGATTCATACACGCCTCTTTCTTCGGAAGAAAACCGGCTGCTGCGCCTGAATGCAGGATGGGCCGGACAAAGCGGCCGCTGTAAATTCGATCTTACGGACTGGGACGGCGACGGCGATCTCGACCTGCTGGTCAATTATTATCCGCACGGCGCAGCCCTCATGGAAAATATTCAGCAGACCGGCAACCGCGCAGTCTTTTCGGACCGCGGTCCGATCCTTGATCTTGTCTGCGGGGCACACAGCCCGTGCCCCGTTGCAACCGACTTTAACAAAGACGGCATTCCCGACCTGCTGATGGGAACCGAAGACGGGCTCCTCATCTATCAGCCGCGCAGCTCTTTCGAAGACCTTCCCGGCCGCGCCCCCACCTGGCCGTGACGATTATTCCAAACCCTGGAAAGCGGAGTGCTTCTTTTTTCTAATATCTGGAAAATCAAAATTCAAGAACTGACCCGACCTCCGATTGACTGGTTCGACTTTCTTTTTATTGCGGCCCAAGCCAAAACGAATCCTATTCCCATTAAAGATGGTTGTTGAAGGTTCTGGAACACTGACAACTGCGATGTTGTCGAATGTGTGCCCATAGCCAAACTCGACTCTTGTGAGGTTGCTCCACTCGCTCCCGAAGTTGAAGGGTTCGAAGTCGTCTTCTCCTCCCATACCATCGAAAAAGCCATCAACAGTGAATACTTGAGTTAATGTTTTGCCGGAAGTGGTATAGCCTTTAAATGTGGACGATCGTGGTTCTCTAAAATTTTCCCCATATTCCCCCAAGATCAATACCTAAGATGTTAAATGGAGTTCCATTTTTTGCAGTAAGAACTGCCGGGTACGCTATTTGTGTGCTCAGGTCTGGCGGAATTGATTCCTGCATCTTTTATTCTTTAACATTTATGTTAATAAAAAAACATACATGCATGAAGCAGATAAAGTCAACTCAGAGCATGATAGAGGCAGAAATTAAGCTTTGGGAGCATTATACAGAGCTTCTAACCCGAGAGGATGTTGCAAATGGCTCTGAATTCAATGATTTATCAGGGGTTTCCGAGGCCTGAAAGCCCTGTGTCCATCTGAAAAAATTTCGGACCAGCAAATTCCAAGGGTTGGAAAAACCGAGCTGGTCTTGTCCCAACGGGCTCTGATCAGGGAACAACAATGGCCGGTTTATAAAAAACAAACGTTTCGGGCGGGTTGTTATCAACCCAGATATTGGTTCCCGACACACTGCGTGTCAGGTTTGAAGCCACCCGAACCCATCCGTTCACTCCAACAGTCAGATTTGTGGAGCGGTAGACATCAAAGGGGGCTCCGTTTCCGGATCCGGCCATCCAGCGGAGTTCCAGTCCGTTCATTTCTGCTCGGAATAGCGACTCTCTTCTATCCGGATCTGTGCCGGCATAGTATTCCTCCCACATTAATAAACCGTCACCATCTGCATCCGTCAGTTCTGCTGCATCGTAATCGGAGAAAATGCCGTACAGATTCATCCAGCCGACCGGAACGCCTTGCGCTGTTTTGAGAGAAGACAAAGCCGCCAGACGGACTCCATATGCAGTACTGCTGTAGCTCTCTGCCTTCGTATTGCCTGAATTTTCGGCAGCTCCCGGTTTTGCTGACCAGCCAAAGTAGGCATCGCGAACAAGCCGTTCTCCCCAACTTCCGCTTTCCGTAAATTCAGCCAGGTTTCCACCCATGTCGCAGGTGCCGTTCTGTTCGCGCATTCCTTCGCCAACATTCCAAAGTCCCTGACCGCCTTCGGTTGTCTTCAGATGATTCTCCCCGGTCCCTTTTTCGCCGTCGGCCTGCGTATTCAAGCCGTTGGCATAACCGGAATAGGTTCCGTTCGACAACGAGCAATAGGCCGCTTTATACCATTCATCTACGGTTGGAATCACATACACCGTTCCAAACTGGTTCATGGCCGCTTCGTGATCCATGATGCCGGTAACTTCACCATTGCTGATCGCATAAGCGCCGATTTCAAAATTTCCGGTCGTCAGCCAGTTGCAATACATTGCTATTTCGTTCCAGGTAATGGCTGCGACCGGTGCGGCATCTCCATTGGAGGTCCCGGCACCAAGCGCTCCACCGCTAACTGTCTGAACTGTATTCCACTGACCTTCGGTCAGTTCGCACTGCCCGATTTCATAGACATAACCAACCGCACCGAGACCATTGTCATCCGCGGCATTTCCGGCAGCTCCAATTTCTACAAAACCGAAAGAAACCGATGTGCCGCCGTGCTCGACAGTTCTTGTTCTGGATGCAGAGCCGATGATGTTGGTCTCTGCCGCCTCTGAGAATTCCGTAAGCTCCACCAGACGGAATCCATAAGCACTGCTCGTATATGAGATTGTTTTATTGATATTCCGAGCCACTTTTGACGGCTGAGTTGACCAGCCGTAATATGCATCCCGAACAATGCGGGTTTCAGAACTGCCCCCGACTGTTTCGGTAAACTCTGCAAGATTTCCGCCCATATCATAGGTGCCGTTTTGTTCCACCATGCCCTGCCCGATCGGCCACAGCGCACCATCGTCGTAATGATTGTTATCTCCGGCGACCGACTGTGCATCGAGTCCATTGGCATAGGTTGAATAGCGGTTGTCTGCACCCGAATAATACGCCGCCTTGTACCACTCATGCTCTGACGCAATGGCGTACACCGTACCGTGTTCTGCGATGGCGGCGGCCCGATCGGTTTCGACAAAGCTGCCCTCGGCATCAAACTCATAAACGCCGTCATAAAAATCGCCGGAGGTCAGCCAGTTGCAGAACTTGGCAACATTCTCCCAACTGGTCTCAATCAGGGGCATCGTTCCCCGATCCTGTCCTCCGCTCAGCACTCCGCCCGAGATGGCCTGAACGACATTGAACTGTCCGTATGTAAGCTCGTATTTTCCAATCTTATAATCATACGCCACTGATCCAAACCCGGTGGTATCCAGATAGTTTCCTGAAAACCCAATTGGAACAAAATCAAGCGCAACGGACGTACCATTATGTTCAATGACCGTCACCGGCAGGGATTCAAAAAAATCTCCAGCCTGAAACGGTGCGGCCGGAATCCCGGTATTATTCACCAGATTGGGAACAGCCAATTTATGCCAGGCAAAGCGAACCGCAACAGGATTCGGAACCTGCTCAGCGGTCAAAACCACGCTGTTATTGCTGATTACAGCACCTGCGGAATAGAAAACCCGGTCGTTACCGGCAATTTCAAACCAGTCCGGAGACTCTCCATCGCGGGTGGACAGGCCTTCCGAAAACCTGAATGTAACCACCAGGCTTGCGCCGTCTTTTTCCAAGGTTTGGAAAACCGGACCGGAATAGTCGACATCCATTCCGTAGATTTGCGCTTCCGCAAGCAACGCAAGGCGCGTTCCGGGGACCAGCTTGTTACGCGGATGTATATCCGTCAGGTTGGCAACATCGCTGACGACAATCTGAGCGGTGTTTGAAACCGTATGAGCAACCTCGTCCTGCGCCTGCCACAGCGCGGGGAGCAACGAGGCATCTTCACCCGCACACTCATAAGGAGCAATCTGAACCATATAAAAAGGAAAGTCATGCCCCCAAAGGGAACGCCATCCGCCAATCAGGGCGCGCAGACGATCGGCATATGTATGGCCTTCGCGGCGATTCGCTTCTCCCTGATACCAAAGAGCTCCGCGGATTCCGAACGGAACATTCGCATGGAGCATCCCGTTGTACAGCGCCGTTGGAATCTGACGATCAGAAGCTGCATCACCGGAAAAAGCCGGCATATCCAAGCTGGTTTCATAAAGGTCCGCCAGCTCGGGGACCTGCGCATAGCCGCTGGGAGGAATCCAGCCTTCAATGCGGGAGCCTCCGTACGCACTCAGCAGCAACCCGACCGGGACATTGAGATCCTGATGAATTTTTTGTCCAAAATAGTAAGCAATTCCTGAAAAGTCGCCCACTGTTGACGGGCTGCAAACCTCCCAGGCACTATCGATATCGGCCCCCGGTTCGCGTAATGGAAGCCGCGGAGTATCATACAGGCGAATAAGCGGGAAATCCGCCGTTGCAACATCCTCACTGGTATCCGTATCTTCGAGAAGCCATTCCATATTGGACTGGCCTGAACAAAGCCAAACCTCACCCACGAGCACATCGTCTATCTGAACCTGCTCCTCACCGGAAGAAATCGTCAGTTGCCGGGAAACCGTCGATGCAACCATCGGGTCCAGATCCACCCGCCACGCTCCATCCTCATCCACCGTAACGATCTTCACCTGGCCGGCAAACGCAACAGAAACCTCCGCGCCGGGATCCGCCGTTCCCCAAACCGGAACCGCCTGCTCCCGCTGAAAAATCATGTGATCCGAAAAAACCGACGGAAGAAATATTTCCGGAAATGCAGGGCCCGAGGCCAGTCCGCACAAGAGAATCAACAACATCTTATATAATCGGGCATGCTGCATTCATTCACCTTTTTTCGGCATGTGCGACCACAGTCTCATCTGGCCCTGATCAACATTAATTATTGAGCATTCGCGGGATGCTCTCTGGGCAGGCGGGCTTCAACGCTATTAAAATACTCAAACAGAGTCTGCTGAAGCTGTTTTGTTTTTTGAGGCATCGATGCGCTTACATCTTTCTGCTCACTGGGGTCATCCGTCAGGTTGTAGAGTTCACACCGCCGATCTTCATAGAAATAGAGCAGCTTATAATCTCCGTCACGAATGGATGACTGAGGCTTTGTCTGGCTGACATATCCGTCGTTAAGACCGATTTCTTCGGGACAGTTTTCATATTTGCCCCGCCAGTGATAATACGGAAAATGCCAGTACAAGGGGCGTTTTTTAAGAACAGGCATAGGATCTCCTTTAAGGATAGAGACTATACTCATGCCGTCGAGTTTATCCGGATTCACAGGGGTTGTGCCGGCAACTTCGCAATATGTAGGCATGAAGTCCGTATAAATGATCGGCACATGACATACGGCTCCCGGCCGGGCAACCCCGGGCCAACGGATCATCGTGGGTTCTCTCACTCCACCTTCGTAAAGATTCCATTTGCTTCCTCGCAAAGGGGCATTAAATGCCCAAACCGGCATTCCTCCGTTATCTGAAGTGAGGACAACCAGCGTATTGTCCGTAAGCCCGTATTCGTCAATCGCAGCCAGCAGCCAGCCGACATAATGATCCATGGTTTCAACAAATGCGGCATATAGAATACGTTCATTGCTGTAGTTCCGACCAAGAGCTTTTGCCTTCTCTGTATATTTGTCGACCAACCATTTACATTGGGTTCCCAACGGGGAGTGAACATAATAGTGGCTGACAAAAAGAAAAAACGGGTCTGAACCGTCTTTGTTCTGGTTCAGGAACTGTATAGCCTGCTGAGTCAGCTCATCTTCTGCAAACACGCCTTTTTCAAAGGGTTTGAATTTCATTCTATCTGCTTTTTTCTGACCCCACGGATGAGAACCGAACGTATCTACAGCCCAGTCGAACCCCTGCTGTTTGGGGCCATGCGTAAGATTCCATCCGTTATAATGCAGATGATGTCCGGCAACGTGCCACTTCCCGGTCATTCCGGTTTTATAACCGGCAGATTTCAGAGCCTCTGCAATGGTCTCTTCTTCCAGAGGCAGGTTGATGGTGAAAGGAGGCGGCACCAGTTTGAAATCCGCCCATTGTTTATCCCATTCTTCATTCCAGTCAAAGCTGAGGTCTTCATCGCGCGTAACAAATTCAAAATGAAGCCTTGCCGGAGTCTTTCCAGTCAGAAAAGCAGCTCTCGACGGAGAACAGATCGGTGAGGCTGAATACGCATCAGTAAATCTCACACCCTGTTCGGCAAAGCGATCAATGTTCGGCGTCTCGCAAAAATCATTTCCATAGCAACCTACGTCTGCAAACCCCAGATCATCGATAAGTATGTGAATGATATTGGGACGTTTCGTTGGTTTTTCTTCAGCAAAGGAAACCCCCTGCAAAGCTAACGTCACTCCGACGACTGCTCCAATAAAATATGTGACTCGATATTTTGTTTGCATGGGATCGCTTCCCGATTTCGCAAGTCCTTACGCTTATGGCTTTACAATCTTCACAATTCTAAAACCGTAAGCGCTGTTGACATAATTTTCGGCTTTATCACTGGCGGCGGACGAGGACGGCTCAGTTCCCCAGCCAAAATAGGCGTCGCGCGTTATACGCTCCCCGTTCTCCGCCAGAGTCTCGGTGAACTCGGCCAGATTCCCACCCATATCATAGGTGCCGTTCTGCTCGCGCAAGCCTTCGCCCGCAGACCAAAGGGCGCCTTTCTTCAGATAGTTTTCCCCAATTCCTTTGGTGCATTCGGCCTGCGCGTTCGAACCATTGGCATACGCAGAATAGGTTCCCTCGGACACCGAATAATAGGCGGCTTTATACCACTCGTCTTCTGTGGGAATTGCATAGGCCGTACCAAACTTTTCCGCAGCCTCCTGATGGTCCATTACGCCGGAAACCGTTCCTCCGGATATGGTGTAGACTCCGCGGTTCAAGTCGCCGGTCGTGAGCCAGTTGCAATACTTCGCCACTTCCGTCCAGCTGATTAATGCAACCGGAAATAATTCCCCGTTTTCGGTTCCGCCCGGGAGGACTCCGTCGGTAGCCGCACAGGCTTCATTCCACTGACCTTCTGTCAGCTCATACACGCCGATTTCATAATCATAGGCAACCGAACCCAGCCCGTTGGCGTCCGGCGAATTCCCGGCCCCGGTGATCAGAACAAAAGTGAGCGGTACCGAAGCTTCGTTTCTTTCATTCTCTGCCGCTGGCATTATTTTAGAAAATTCACCGGCCCGGAACGGCGCGGCAGGAATCCCGGTTTCATTGGTCAGGTTGGGAACAGCAAGTTTATGCCAGGCAAAGCGAACAGCCACCGGCTCCGGAACCTTTGATGAGCTCAGAATGACCCATTCACCGCGAATCACCGCATCGGCCGGCCGGAACACCCGGTCTTCCCCGGCAATTTCAAACCAGTCCGGCGCTTTGCCGTCACGGGTGGTCAGCCCGTCCGCAAAAGAGAACTGCACTTTTAATTCGCCGTCTGCTTTTTCCAATGTTTGGGAAACCGGCCCGGAATAAACGACATCCATTCCGTAGGTTTTCGCCTCGGCGAGAAGAGCCAAACGGGTTCCCGGAACTTTTTTATTACGCGGGTGAATATTTTTCAGATTGGCGCAATCGCTAATAACAACCCAGCCGGTATTCGAAACCGTTTGAACAGCCTCCTGCTGGGCGTCCCACAGGGCCGGCAGCAGATGGGCATTTTCTCCGGCACATTCAAACGGTGCAATCTGAACCATATAGAACGGGAAATCATATCCCCACAAAGAGCGCCACCCTTTGATCAACGCCCGCAACCGATCGGCATATACATTTCCTTCCCGCCGGTTGGCTTCGCCCTGATACCACAGCGCGCCCCGAATTCCGAACGAAACATGCGCATGAAGCATTCCGTTGTATAAAGCGGATGGAATCTGACGGTCATTTTTATCATCACCGGAAAAAACCGGCATCTTCAGACTGGTTTGATACAAATCCGCCAGCGCCGGAACCTGCGCATATCCGCAGGGTGGAATCCAGCCTTCAATACGGGACCCGCCATATGCGCTCAGCAGCAGACCGACCGGCACATCCAGATCCTGATGGATTTTACGTCCAAAATAATAAGCGACCCCTGAAAACGTTTTTACGCTGGATGGACTGCATACTTCCCAGTGTCCAACAATATCGTCTCCCGGCTCACGTAAGGGAAGCCGCGGCGTATCATACAACCGGATCTGCGGATAGTCGGCAGTTGCGACATCTTCTGCGGTGTCTGACTTGCCCAAAAAAAACTCCATATTGGATTGTCCGGAGCAGAGCCAGACCTCCCCGACGAGAACGTCGGAAAACGAGACATCAGAGTCGGAGCCTGAAACATCCAGTTTCCGAGGTTTGGAAGAAGCCGGCATGGGGTCGAGCATGATTTTCCAATGGTTGGAAGAATCCACGACTGTCGTTTTGGTTTGCCCGGCAAACTCGACCGTAATTTTTTCTCCCGGGGTTCCACTGCCCCAGACCGGAACCGGCAGGTTCCGCTGGAAAATCATGTGGTCCGAAAATACGGAAGGAAGCGATACGCCGAACGATGCCTGACACATCGCAGCGACCGAACATAGAACAATGAAACCAACGCGTTGTTTACTGAACATGGGTTTTCCTCAGGCTTTACGAAAACGGCTCAGAATGAGTCCGCTCAAAAGAATGGTAAGCGTTCCGAACACCGGAATCAGGAAGGAGTGGAAGTGCGACTGCAGTCCTTCCAGCGCCGGAGATTTCAGCATGGGCGAGAGCGTCATCCAGGCAATGACCAAAAGTCCCAGAATGGCGGCCGTCACGGAGATCGGATTGTTTGCCTTGCGACTGATGACTCCCAGCAGGAAGAGACCGAGCATACCGCCGCCGAAAATTCCGGAGAGCACCCACCAGGCATCCAATGCGCTGCTGATGTTGATCAACAGAAACGCCACGCCGGTTCCGAGCAGTCCCCAGACGATGGTTGCGCCATATAGTACGCGCATGGTCTGGCGCTCCGAGGCGTCGGGCCGGATAAAACGTTTATACCAGTCGCTCATCATTAAGGTGGCGGATGAGTTCAGGCTGGTGGAGAGCGTACTCATGGCCGCGGCAAAGATGGCCGCGATCAGCAGGCCGGTAATTCCGGGTGGCAGATATTTGCCGATAAAGTGCGGGAACACTTTGTCCCCGATTTCTTTATCGGTCAGCGTGGTTGCGATTTCAGACACGCGCACGCCGAATTCGGCGGTTCCACTGGCAATGCCTTCCTGAATAACCCGCTGGGTTGCCACGAGCTGGCGTACTTCAACCAGAT